>JBOHDE010000267.1:0-4932 GCA_050699035.1 Nocardioidaceae bacterium
TGGAGACCTACTGCCCAGCCAGCGACGGGCTCTCCGCCGCCCGGATCGAGGAGGAAGTCGTGATCACCCCGGACGGCCCGCGCATCCTCACCCTGTTCCCAGCCCAGGAACTCATGATCGCCAACCCGTTCTGAGCTCGGCGTCGCGCCAAGTCGCGTGTCATCCGGTCCGCGGCGTCAGGCCCCACACATGACACGCGACCCTCGACGGCCGGCGAAGGTGCACCGGGATGCGCCGAATGGTGGCAGATCGTGCACCGCGGGCTGGAAAGTGCACCGGGATGTGCCGAATGGTGGCAAATGGTGCGCTCCAGGCCGACACGTGCACCAGCACGCCGAGTCGCGTGTCATCCGGCCCGCGGCGGCGGGCCCACCACGTGACACGCGACTGGGGCCGCCAGACGGTTACTGCTTCGCCGCCCAGTAGTCGGCGCGCGACTTCGACTCGACGAGATCCTCGGCCGTCTCGAAGCCCGGCGCCATGGACGCGTCGGTGCCGGCGAGGTACTGATGGTGGTCGATGTCGAGCAACCGGATCCAGCTCTGCTGGCCGAACGTCAGGGCGATGCAGCAGCCGAGCTCCACCAGCTCGGCCTCCGAGAAGTGTGCGTGCAGCCGACCCCAGAGGGCATCTTGGTCCTGGCTCCCCCAGGCGATCGCCTCGGCGTAGGCGAGCGCCGCCTTCTGCCGGTCGTCGTACCGGTCCGACGACTCGAAGTTGAGCAGCTCGTCGTACTGCTGCTCCTGGAGCCCGGCCGTGGTCGCCTTGATCGAGCGCTGGTTGCCGCAGAACTCGCACTTCACGGTGCGCGAGATGTACACGCGGCACAGCTCCTTGATCGAGTGGTCGCAGACGCCGTTGTGGAACAGCGCCTGCCAGGAGTCGGCGAACGCCCAGAACGCGTTGGGTACGTGCGCCCTGACCGCAGAGCTCTCCGGGCGCGGGGTGCCCTCACGGGCGCAACGGTGCATCTCCTCCTGCATCCGCTCGTCCATCTGCTCGAGCGGCCGGTAGCTGATCCGGGGCTTGGACATCGGGTGCTCCCTCTCAGTCTGCTTCGATGGCTGCGACCACGGCGTCGGTGGTCAGGGGCAGGTCGCGTACGCGGACGCCGACGGCCGCCGCGACCGCATTGCCGATGGCACCGGCGGTAGGACCCTGCGCCGCTTCACCGGCACCCACCGACGGCAGGTCGGGCCGGTCGATGAGGTGGACGTCGATCTCGGGCACCTCACTGAACCGCAGGATGGGGTAGCTCTCCCAGTCGTCGCTGGTCACCCGCCTCCGGTCGAACCTGACCCGCTCCTTCAGCGTCCAGCTAGCGGCCTGGGTGGCGCCGCCCTCGAGCTGGTTGCAGGTCCCGTCCGGGTTGACCACCCGGCCGACGTCGGCGGCGATGGTCAGCCGCCGCAACCGGATCTCCTGCCCGGCCTCGACCTCGGCGACGACGGCGCAGTACGCCTCGCTGTCCTTGTAGCGAGCGAACCCGATGCCCCGCCCGACGTCCTCGGGCATGCTGTCGCCCCAGCCGGCCGCGGTGGCGGCCCGCTCCAGGACGGCTCGTCCGCGCTCGTCGCCCAGCCGGCCGAGCCGGTACTCCAACGGGTCCTGCCCGACCTCCGCGGCCAGCTCGTCCATGAACGACTCGATGCAGAACACGTTGAAGAACGAGCCGAGTGACCGCAGCGCGGACGACCGGATCGGCGTCTCGAGCAGCCGGTGACCGGTGATCCGGCGCGGACCGACTTGATAGATGGGTACGGAGTTGCGGGTCGTGCCGCCGCCTCGGCGGGTCGGCGGGTCGATAGCCGCCGGAATGGCCAGCGGCGTGCTCAGCTGGGCGGCGCCCAGCAGGGCGACTGCACCGGCCGACCCCGGCCGGCTCGTGTGCCCCTGGCTCCACACGTCGTACGTCCAGGAGTGCACCTGTCCGGTGTCGTCGACGTCGGCCTCGACCGTCGCCGCCATGGCCGAGCCGAACGGCGCCCAGGTCAGCTCGTCGGCGCGGCTCCACTGGACCGCGACCGGCCGTCCGGGGACGGCTCGGGCCAGCAGCACGGCGTCGAACGCCGCGTCGTCGGCTCCGTTGTGGCCGTAGCAGCCGGCGTTCTCGGCATGCTCGACGACGACCGTCGCGACGTCGAGGTCGAGCACCTGGGCGATGGCGTCGCGCAGCCGGTGGATGCCCTGGCTGTGCGACCAGACCGTCAGCGAGCCGTCGGCGTCCCACCGGGCGACGCCGCAGCTCGGAGCCATCGAGGCGTGCGCGAGGAAGGGCCGGCTGAAGCTGGCTCGCAGTCGCCGGGTGGCACCCTGCGGCCGGTCCTCGGCGACCACCGGGATGCTCTCGTGCGGCCCCGCCTTGAGGTAATCGGGAAGTTCGTTCTCGTCCGGCAGGTGGTCGGCCTCGTCCCAGTCCGCGGCCCGACGGAGCGTACGCACCGCGCGCTCGACCTCGGTCTCGTCGGCACCGACGACACCGAGGAACGAGCCGTCCCGGACCACCTCGACCGACAGCTCGGCGGTGGCCGCCTCGTCCACGGAGACCAAGCGGGCCCCGACCGACGGCGGACGCACCACCCGGCCGACCAGCTGGCCGGGCAGTCGCAGGTCGCCGATGTACGCCGGGCGGCCGACGACCTTGTCCGGCAGGTCGAGCCGGGCGACGCTGGTGCCGACCAGCCGTGGGCCGCCGGGGCTCGTCGCCGGCACCTCCGCGGAGACCGGGACGTCGAGGCTGACGCGGTCGGCCAGCTCGCCGTACGTCGTGGTCCTGCTCGCGTCCACGGTGCGGATGCGCCCGCCCTCCACCGTCACCTGGTCGGCCTCGACCTCCCAGCCCCGGGCCGCCTCGCCGACGAACAGCGCCCGCACGTTGCCGCAGGCGACGCGCACCGACGGGCCGGCGTCGACGATCGACATGCTGCCCGAGGTCATCCCCTCGTCGGGGCCGTCGGTGGTGTGGGCGCTGAGCATCCGGACCTGGGACAGGGGTACGTCGAGCGCGTCGGCGGCGATCTGGGCCAGCGCGGTCAGGATGCCCTGGCCGAGCTCGACCTTGCCCACCCGTACCCCGATCGTCCCGTCGGCGTCGACCGTGACCCAGCGCGACAGCGTCGGGTTGGCGACCAGGTCCCGGGGCAGTGACGGTGTCGCGGTGGCGGTCATCTGCTTGCACCCGCCTTGACGACCGCGCTGATGATGCGGCGCTGGACACCACACCGGCACAGGTTGCGGTCGAGCGCATCGACGACCTCGCCGGCGTCGGGGCTGGGGGTCGACTCCAGCAGCGCGGCCGCCCGTACGACGACCCCGGAGATGCAGTAGCCGCACTGCGCCGCCTGCTCGTCGAGGATCGCCTGCTGCACGGGATGCAGCACGCCTTCGCGGCCGAGACCTTCCACGGTCACCACCGACGTGCCTTCGGTTGCCCACATCGGGGTGTCGCAGGACGAGACGACCTTGCCGTCGAGCTGCACGAAGCAGGCACCGCACTGGCCGAGGCCACAGCCGAACCGCGCCCCCTTGAGGTCCAGCTCGTCGCGCAGCACGGAGAGCAGGGGTGCGTCGGGATCGGCCTCGACCTGGACCGTCTGTCCGTTGACGGTCAGGGTGAACTGCTTGGTCACGTCGTCCCTCCTTCGAAGACTTCCGGATGTTTGGCGAGCTCGATCCGGGTACGCCGGATGTGCCCGCTCAGAAAGCGCTCGGCGTCGACCGCGTCGCGGCGCTCGATCGCGTCCAGCAGCAGCCGGTGCTCGGCGTTAACCACCCACATCCGGCCCGGGCCGCTGATCGAGACGTACGCGCGGCGGTAGTGCTGGGTGGAGTTCCACAGCCGCCGCACGATCGACATCAGCTGCTCGATCTGGCAGCCGGTGTAGGTGAGCAGGTGGAACTCGCGGTCCAGCGCCAAGAACTCGCTGACGTCGGTGTTCGCCTCGATCCGGGTCTGCACCGTCGTCAGCCGGTCGATGTCGGCCGCGCTCAGGTGCGGGATGCTCTCGGTCACCGCCAGCGGCTCGAGCCGCTCCCGCATCTGGTAGACGACGTCGACCTCATGCATCTGCAGGCGGGGGACGCGGGCACCCTTGTTGGTCTCGTGCTCGGTCAGCCCTTCGGCCTCGAGGATCCGGAGCGCCTCGCGAACCGGCAGCCGGCTCGCACCGAAGCGGGCCGCCACCTCCTCCTGCCGGATGCGCTCGCCGGGTGCGATGTCGCCGTTCAAGATGGCGTCGCGCAGATAGTCGGCGACCCGCCCGCTGGCGGCGCCGACGGCAGTCGTGTCGACCGGGATCGAGCTCGGCGCGCTCATCCTGAGCCCACCCTGGCCCGGTCGTACGCCTTGCCGTGCGGGTAGGAGACCAGCTCGAACTGCATCCCCCACGGTGCCAGGAAGTAGACCCAGCGGTTGCCCTCGGCCGGACCCTTGCTCGCGGTCGGCCCGGCGAGCACGGTGACACCCTGCCCGGTCAGGTAGTCGACGGCGGCGTCGAGGTCGTCGACGTACAACGCGACGTGGTGACCGCCGATGTCGCTGTTGCGCGGGGGCACGTCGCGCTGGTCGGGTGCCGAGTAGTCGAAGACCTCGAAGACCGCCTGGTCGCCGCAGCGGAAGAACCGGTTCTCCACCACCTCGGCCCGCGGATGGACGTTCAGGTGCTCGCTCATCCAGTCGCCGTCGCTGCGGAACGGGCCCAGGGAGTAGAGGTACTCGCACCCGAGCACGTCGACCAGGAACCTGCTCGCCTGCTCGAGGTCAGGCACGGTGAACCCGATGTGGTCCAACCGGCGCAAGCCCGGAATGCCCATGGACGTCCTTTACGGAGACCCGGTTTATGGATCCAAACACTAAAACATCGGCGCAGCGCCAGTGTCCAGCCTCGGGTCACCAGTAGATATTGGATCCAATCGTGTGTCAGGCTGAGGTCG
>JBOHDE010000268.1:0-4924 GCA_050699035.1 Nocardioidaceae bacterium
CTGACCGTCAGCAAGGTGGGCAGCCGGTACGTCCAGGGCCGGACCAAGGCTGGCGGGTGGTCGCAGCAGCGGTACGCCAGGCGTCGGGCCCACCAGGCCAAGGAGGCGTTCGGCGCGGCCGCCGACGTCGCTGCCCGGATGTTCCTGCCGGCGTACGAGTCGATCGACGGGTTGGTCACCGGGGGAGACCGGCAGGCCGTGGCCGACGTCCTGTCCGACCCTCGGCTGCTGCCGTTGTCCGATCTGCCGGTCGGCCCTTTCCTGGCCGTACCCGACCCACGGAAGAATGTGCTGGAGCAGGCTGCGGTGGCCTGCCGGGCGGTGCGGGTCGACGTCGCCGACGTGACCCGCTGAGCGCCGGGCGGCCGGCCCGGGTCGCCCGCGACGGCCCGGAAACGTAGGCTCGTGCACAAACCTCGGGAGGTACGTCGGTGGTCAGGCTGAGCTTCACGGTCGTCGATGCGGCGAACGACGACTCCGCGAACGTCGTGATGGAGGCGGACGAGGACACCACGATCGGCGTGGTGTCGCAGCACCTCGCCTCGCTGTTCCATGACGTCGGCGCCGACGACGTGGCGGCCGCCCGGGCGAGCGGCGAGCAGCCCGGTGGCACCCGGCTGCTCGAGTTGGTCACCGAGCGTCGTACGCCGAACGGCACAGCACTGTACGTCGCGGGAATCCAGCTCGACCCGTCGCTGACCGTAGCCGAGTCTCCGCTGGTCGACGGCTGCATCGTCGGGGTCGCCGACGACGTCGGTGGCATGGGCGACAGCGGCGAGGACCTGCTGCAGGTCAGGATCGCCGGCGGCCCGACCGCGGGTGCGGTACACAACATCGGCCCCGGCTCCCACGTCGTCGGGTCCGAGTCGCCGGCGACGCTGCGTCTCGACGACGCGATGATCCCGGCCGAGGCGCTGCTGGTCGGGGTGTCGGTCGACGGTTCGTGCGAGGTGACACCGCTCGGCGACGTCGTCGTCGGCATCGAGGGTGAGCAGATCGAGGGCCCCACGCCGTGGCACGAGACCGAGCAGCTGACCGTGGGCCAGCACCTTCTCGAGTGGCACTTCCCGGTTCCGCCCGACGCTGCGCTGCTGCCGTCCGACGATGGGGTGGGTCTTGACTACAACCGGCCGCCGCGGCTGCTGCCGCCGGAGGCCGAGACGGACTTCAAGCTGCCGAGCTTCCCGAAGGAGCCGGACAAGAAGCCGCTGTCCTGGGCCGCGTCGATGATGCCGGTGGTGATGGCGGTGACGATGGCCCTGGTGATGCAGAACCCGCGCTACATGCTGATCGGCCTGTTCAGCCCGGTGATGATGTATGCCAACTTCAAGTCCGACAAGAAGCACGGAAAGGCCGCGTACAAGCAGCAGGTCGCCGACTACAAGGACCGCAAGAAGCAGATCGAGCAGGACGCGCACGACGCGCTGCAGCTCGACCGTGAGCTCCGTCGCAAGGACTTCCCCGACGCCGCGACCACGCTGCTGATGGCGGTCGGCCCGTCGAGCCGGCTGTGGGAGCGGCGCCGCACCGACCCCGACTACCTGGTGCTGCGGTTCGGCACCGCCGAGATGCCTTCGGAGGTGACGCTCGACGACCCGGAGCAGCTCGAGCACCGCCGCAAGATCACCTGGACGATCCCCAACGCACCGGTGACGATTCCGATCAACGCGGCCGGCGTGGTCGGCATCGCCGGTCGCGGCGACCTGCCGCGGTCGCTGGCCCGTTGGGCCGTCGCGCAGATCACCGCGCTGCACTCGCCGTTCGACGTGCAGGTCGTCGTGCTCACCGACCAGTCCGGCAAGGATGCCTGGGAGTGGACCCGTTGGCTGCCGCACCTGCGCCCGTCGATGGGCCAGGACACCGTGACGCTGCTCGGCACCGATGCCGACTCGGTGTCGCGCCGGGTCGCCGAGCTGCAGGCGGTCATCGGGGCCCGCCGCACGGCCCGTGGCTCCACCCAGGCAGACGCCGTCCCGCCGCCGGGTGGGGAGATCGTCGTCATCCTGGACGGCGCACGCCGGCTGCGCTCGCTGCCGGGTGTCATCGAGCTGTTGAAGGAGGGTGCCGAGTACGGCGTCTTCACCCTCTGCCTCGACTCCGAGGAGCGGATGCTGCCGGAGGAGTGCCAGGCCGTGGTGATCGAGGAGCACGACGGCGTACGCATCCAGCGTCAGCGCACCGACGTGGTCCGCGGCGCCCACCCCGACGTGGTCAGCGTCGCCTGGACCGAGCGGCTGGCCCGGCACCTGTCACCGATCCGTGACGTCAGCGGCGGCGAGGAGGGTGCCAACCTCCCGACGTCCTCGCGGCTGCTCGACGTGCTGCACCTCGACCCGCCCACCGGCGACGCCATCAGCGCCCGCTGGGGCCTGGGCGGCCGGTCCACCGAGGCCGTCATCGGCGACACGTACGACGGTCCGTTCGCGCTCGACGTCCGCCGCGACGGTCCGCACGGCCTGATCGCCGGCACGACCGGTGCGGGCAAGTCCGAGCTGCTGCAGACCATCGTGGCGGCGCTGGCGGTCGTGAACCGGCCCGACTCGATGACGTTCGTGCTGGTCGACTACAAGGGCGGCAGCGCGTTCAAGGACTGCGTCGACCTGCCCCACACGGTCGGCATGGTGACCGACCTCGACACCCACCTGGTGGAGCGGGCCTTGGAGTCCCTCGGCGCCGAGCTGAAGCGGCGCGAGCACATCCTCGCCGAGTCCGGCGCCAAGGACATCGAGGACTACGTCGACCTGCTCGCCAAGCGGCCGGACCTGTCACCGGTGCCCCGGCTGCTGATCGTCATCGACGAGTTCGCGTCGATGGCCCGCGAGCTGCCAGACTTCGTGTCGGGGCTGGTCAACATCGCCCAGCGCGGTCGGTCGCTCGGCATCCACCTCATCCTCGCCACCCAGCGTCCGTCGGGTGTCGTGTCGCCGGAGATCCGGGCCAACACCAACCTGCGGATCGCGTTGCGGGTCACCGACCCGGCGGAGAGCTCCGACGTCATCGACTCGCCCGACGCCGCACGCATCCTCAAGTCGACACCTGGTCGTGCGTACGCCCGGCTCGGTCACGCCTCACTGGTGCCGTTCCAGGCCGGTCGGGTCGGCGGGCGAGCGCCCGGGGTGAAGGCGCAGGTGGTCGTGCCGCCGTGGATCACCGACCTCGACTGGACCCAGCTCGGCCAGTCGGCGCCGATGCGACCGAAGGAGAAGGAGGACAAGGGCGACGTCGAGATCACCGACCTGAAGGTACTGGTCGACGCGATCCGGGGCGCGAACGAGCGGATGGCGATCCCGCCGCAGCACAGTCCGTGGCTGGAGGCGCTGCCCGACCTGCTGCTGCTCGACGACGTGCCCGACGGACAGGCCAAGACCAGCCTGCCGAGCATCCCGTTCGGCATCGAGGACATCCCCGGCGACCAGGACCAGGTGCCTGCCGTCGTCGACCTGGCCGACGCGAGCCACATCTACTTCGTCGGTGCACCGCGCAGCGGTCGCTCGCAGATCCTGCGCACGATCGCCGTGTCGGCGGCGCAACGGCTATCGCCGGCCGACCTGCACATCCATGCCATCGACTGTGGCAACGGCGCGCTGCTGGCGCTGTCGTCCCTCCCGCACTGCGGCGTGGTCGCCGGCCGCACCCAGACTGAGCGGGCGACCCGGATGTTGCAGCGGCTCAATACCGAGGTGGTCCGGCGCCAGGAGCTGCTGGCCGGTGGCGGGTACGCCGACATCACCGAGCAGCGACAGGGCCAGCCCGACGAGGCCCTGCCCCACATCATGGTCCTGCTCGACCGCTGGGAAGGCTTCACGACCGGGATCGGCGAGCTCGACCACGGCGCGTACATCGACCTGGTGCAGCGGCTGATGCGGGAGGGCTCCAGCGTCGGCGTGCACTTCCTGATCACTGGTGACCGCACTCTGTCGTCGTCGCGGATGGGTCAGCTCACCGAGGACAAGTTCGCGATGCGGCTGGTCGACAAGGGCGACTACTCGATCTTCGGCATCAACCCACGCAAGGTGCCCGACGAGATGGCGGCCGGCCGGATGTTCCGGGCCGAGAAGCTCACCGAGGTCCAGGTCGCCGTACTCGGCGAGGACCTGTCGGGGCAGGGCCAGGCCGCCCGGATCTCCGCGGTCGGCGCGGAGCTGACCGAGCGCTACGCCGACCTGCCACGGTCGGCACGGCCGTTCCGGGTCGAGCTGCTGCCGAAGACGATCAGCTACGCCGACGCGTTGCAGCGGCTCGACCTCGACCAGCCGGCGCCGATGTGGGCGATGCTCGGGGTCGGGGGCGACGACGTCTCGGCGCTCGGGCCGGACCTCGGGTCGAGTGCCTGCTCGTTCGTGATCGGCGGCGCCCCCAAGTCGGGGCGCAGCACCGCGCTGCTTACCTTGGGTGTGTCGTACCTGTCCCGTGGTGCGCACCTGATCCTGGTCACGCCGCGCTCGTCGCCGCTGCGGACGCTGGCCGAGCACCCGGGGGTGGTCCGCTCGTACGAGGGCACCGCGATCCCGGAGCTGGAGTTCGTCGCCGTGGTGAAGAAGGCGCCGACGCCCTGCGTGCTGCTGATCGACGACGCCGAGACGCTGAAGGACGCCGACATCGGCACGACCCTGCGCAACCTGCTCAAGACCGGCGGCGACACCGGTCACGCCGTAGTCGCGGCTGGTGCCGGGGAGGACCTGGCGGGCGGGTTCAGCGGCTGGATCCCGGACATGCGCCGCGGCCGACTCGGTGCGCTGCTGTCGCCGCAGAACGCCGCCGAGGCCGACATCCTCGGGGTACGGATGAGCCGCAGCGCGTTCGGCGGGACGGTCATTCCCGGCCGCGCGCTGGTGCACCTCGGCGACGGTCAGGTGATCACGGCCCAGATCCCGCTGACCACCGTCGGCGACGCCCCCGACCCCACTCCGGCGCCGGACCCCGC
>JBOHDE010000269.1:0-2845 GCA_050699035.1 Nocardioidaceae bacterium
GCTCGGTCACACGGGGGTCTAGGACTGGTCCCATGCACCCACGTCGTACTCGCCTGCGCGCGTCGATCCCGGCCGTTCTCACCTCGGTCGCGTCGGCCGTCGCGCTCGCCACCCTCAGCCCCGGCTCCCCGGCTGCGTCCGGCGCACCAGCTGCCGACGCGCAGCGGATGATCGTCTTGCTCGACGCCGCTCCCGCCCTCGATCCGGCGGCCACCGACGGGCCTACTGCGCTACGGGCGGGGCAGCAGCGGGTGCTCGCGGCCGCCCGGGACGCGGGCCTCGACGTGCAGCGGCGCGGTGGCTCGGTCGACCTGGTCAACGCGGTCGCGGTCGAGGTCGCGCCGGGCGACGAGTCCGCACTGGCGGCCCTGCCCGGGGTCGCCGACGTCGTGCCGGACCGGGTGCTGCGGACCACAACCGACGTCAGCGTGCCGCTGGTCGGCGCTCCGGAGGTGTGGGAGCGGTCCGACCCGAGTGGCGTGAAGGTGCGGGGTGACGGCATCACGGTCGCGGTGCTCGACTCCGGTGTCGACTACACCAACCCGTCACTGGGCGGGGCCTTCGGTGAGGGTCACAAGGTGGTCGCGGGCCACGACTTCGTCAACGACGACAGCGACCCGATGGACGACAACGGTCACGGCACCCATGTGGCCGGCATCATCGCCGGCCAGGGCGCGGTAACCGGCGTGGCGCCCGGCGCCAGCCTGACGGCGTACAAGGTGATGGGCAAGAACGGCACCGGGTTCGAGTCCGACATCATCGCCGGTCTCGAAGCAGCCGTGGACCCGGCCAACCCGCACCGCGCGGACGTCGTCAACCTCAGCCTCGGCGGCCCCGGTGACGGCACCGACCCGCTCGGCCGTGCCGCGACCGCCGCCGTCGACCTCGGTGTCGTGGTGGTCGCATCGGCCGGCAACGCCGGTCCCGGCGCCAACACGGTCGGGTCGCCCGCCCGCGCCGACGGAGTCGTGTCGGTCGGCGCCTCGACGAGCGGCATCCGCGAGCCTCGGGCCTCCGTGGTCTCGCCGCACGAGCACCCGCTGCAGATCCGGCGCGCCCCGTTCTCCGCCAACCCGCCCGCGGAGCCGGTGACCGGCGCGTTGGTCGACGTCGGCCTCGGCACCGACGCCGACTACGCGCGGGTCGGCGACGTGGCGGGCAAGGTCGTGGCGTACCGGGCCAGGATCCCGGGCGACGTCACCGGCGTCTCGCCGTCCCTGATCGCCCAGGCCAAGCGAGCCGAGGACCGGGGGGCGCTCGCGGTCGTGGCGTACGAGAGCTCGAGTGGTCCGGTGCTGGCCGAGGAGCCCAGCGCGGAACATGGCGCGGACGGCTCGGGCGACAGCTTCCGGATGGACGAGATCGTCGTGATGGCGCTGCTGGACACCCAGTGGGACGAGCTGACGCGCTACCTCGCCGAGGGTCCGGTGGAGATCTCCGTGTCCGGGGTGGACGTGACCGACCAGGTGGCGCCGTTCAGCTCCCGTGGACCGACCGACTCGTTCGCGCTGGAGCCCGACCTGGTCGCGCCGGGTGTCGAGATCCGGTCGACCTGGCCGTTGAAGCAGTGGGCCAAGGGAGTCTTCCGGTTGTCGGGTACGAGCATGTCTGCCCCGCACGTGGCCGGCGCGGCCGCGCTCGTCCGCCAGCTGCGGCGGGACCTGCCGGCCCGGCGGGTCGGCAGCCAGCTGATCGGATCCGCGCAACCGGCCGACGACGCCCCGCCCTCCGCCCAGGGGGCCGGTCGGCTGGACGTGGCGGCCGCCGCGACGACCGGCCTGTCGGCGTCGCCGTCGTCGGTGTCGTTCGGCCTCGCCGACATGAGCAGCAGCACGGTGTCCGGCGCGAAGTCCGTACGCCTGCACAACGACGGGGCCGCGGCCGTCGCCTTGTCGCTCAGCACGGAGCGGGCCGACGGGTCTGTCGGCACGGCCACGGTCTCGCCGACGTCGGTCACGGTGCCCGCCGGCGGACAGGCGGACGTCACGGTGCGAGTCGAGGGCGAGCGGCCGGACGGAGACAGCGACCTCTCCGGCTGGGTGGTCGCCAACCCGACGGGTGACGCGCCCGCACTCCGCGTCCCGTACCTGCTCGCCGTCCGCACGCTCGTCGTGCAGGCGTCGCCCGACCCGAGCGACGGCACGTCGGAGGTGTTCGTGTTCAGCCCCCTGCCCGCGTCGGCGCCGCCGGTGGTCACGGTGACGCCGCCGCACGGCAAGCCGTTCGACGTGACGACCCGCCGGGACCACGGTGAGTGGTACCGCGCATCCATCGAAGGGGCCAAGGTCGGTGCCCACCGGGTCGACGCCTCGGCCTGGGCGTCGACCGGCCAGCGGCTGGTCGGTGGCGGCGGGTTCGAGGTGGTGCCGCCGGACAATCGCCTCGGCGGCGCACGCTGGGAGCCGGTCGGGCCGAACTCGCAGGGCGGGACGATGGCGATGACGCCGGCCGACGACGACGTGCTGGCGATGACCGTGCAGCGCAGCGCACCGCCGTGGATCAGCGACGACGGCGGGGAGACGTGGCAACAGCGGGGACGGCTCCCGGTCGGCGCAGGCACCGGATCCCTGGTCGTCGACGCCGAGCGCCCGGAGCGGATGTGGTACGCCGTCAGCGGTAGCTCCGGCTGGCCGAGCTTCGAGCTGCTCGACCCCACGTACCAGGGCCGGGTCCTCCGGACGGACGACGCCGGCAAGACGTGGCAGACGCTGGACGTGCCCGATGTCCACATCACGGCGCTGGTCAGCGATCCCGGCACCGAGGTCCTGGCGGCGGTGACCACCGACGCGGTCCTGGTCAGCGGCGACGACGGCGACAGCTGGACGTCGGTGGCGCATCCGGCCGT
>JBOHDE010000269.1:2945-4891 GCA_050699035.1 Nocardioidaceae bacterium
AGCTGAGTACCCGCACCACCGAGGTGCCCTTCCGGATGGTGGTCAGCCCGCACGACTCCGACTCCGTGGCGATCACGTTCTGGAGCCTGCGCGGGCGGGGTGTCTTCGTGACCCGTGACGGCGGCGACACCTGGAAGAAGCTGATGCACGACCGGCAGTTCACGGCGGTCGCCGCCGATCCGGCCGTACCCGAGCGGCTCTGGTTGGGCAGCGCGGACGGGCTCTATCGGTCCGACGACTTCGGGGCCAGCGTGGTGAAGGTCGCCGACGGGTCGGTGGCGTCGATCGCGGCGCAGGGCACGCGGATCGTCACCGGCGGGTCCAGGATCGGGGTCAGCGACGACGGCGGGTCGACCTGGCGTACGGCCGACACCGGCGGATTGCCGCTGCAGGTCAGCGACCTCGCCGTGTCGCCGACGCGGGCCGACACGATATTCGCAGCGACGCGGTCGCACGCGGCGAACGGGCTGGTGAAGGGCGGGCGCGGCGTGCTGCGCAGCACCGACGGCGGCCGGACCTGGGACAACGTGTCCGGCGGTCTGCAGAACCTGGCGGTGACGTCGCTGGCCATCGACGCGGCCGGTCGCTGGCTGTTCGCCGGGACGATCGGCGGTGGGGTGCACCGGCTCCGGGTGCACTGACCAGCGGGTCGAGGTGACCGGGTCGGCCGTTAGGCTCTGGGCTCGATGGGCATTCAGATTTCACCGAGCATCCTGGCGGCCGACTTCGCGAACCTGCAGGCGGCGGCGGAGTCCGTGCCGCATGCCGACTGGCTGCACGTCGACGTCATGGACAACCACTTCGTCCCGAACCTCACCATCGGCCTGCCGGTCGTCGAGGCGCTCGGCAAGGTCGCCGTACAGCCGATGGACTGCCACCTGATGATCGAGGATCCCGACCGGTGGGCGCCCGCCTATGTTGATGCTGGTGCGGAGAGTGTGACGTTCCACGTCGAGGCTGCGACCGCGCCGGAGCGGCTGGCCCGTGAGCTGCGCTCCCTGGGGGCCCGTGCGGGGATGGCGCTGCGCCCGGCGACGCCGGTCGAGCCGTACGCCGACCTGCTGCCCGAGCTGGACCTGCTGCTGATCATGACCGTCGAGCCGGGTTTCGGCGGTCAGAAGTTCCTCGACGAGTGTCTGCCGAAGATCCGGGCGGCCCGCGAGCTGATCGCGCGGTCTGGCGGCGACCTGTGGCTGCAGGTCGACGGGGGAGTGTCGATGGACACCATCGAGCGCTGCGCCGAGGCGGGTGCCGACGTGTTCGTGGCCGGGTCCGCGGTCTTCGCCGCCGGCGACCCCGACACGATGGTCGAGACGCTGCGGTCCACGGCGGTCGCTGCGGCTGCGGCGCCGCGCTGACGTGTCGGGCGCGTCGCGGGCGGTGCTGGTGCTGCTGGCGCTGGTGCTGGCGGCGTGTGGGCGTGGCGGTGACGCCATCGGCGGGTCCGGCACCGCCGCGGAGGACGTGCCGACCGGCCCACCCGTACCCGTGATCGTCCCGACGACCGCAGCGCCCCCGCCCTCGCTGGCACCCTCGCAGGAGGTGGCCCCGACCCCGCCGCCCGCGGTTACCGGCGGTGACAACCGGGCCGGTGCGCTGGAGTTTGCGGAGTACGTGCTGGAGTTGGTGGCGTACGTGCAGATCGTCGGCGACCCGACCCTGCTGGACGAGGTCAGCCTGGCGGCTTGCAGCGGATGCACGGCGCTGGTGGAGCAGACCCGCGCCCTGTCGGCGGCTGGCGGTTGGGTGCGAGGTGGCGAGCTGCGGGCGTTGAGCACGTCGTCGGCGCGGATCGACTCACGCACCTGGTCGGTGTCGTTCACCGTGCGGGCGGCGCAGCAGCGGGTGAAGGAGTCGGCCGGGTCGCCGGTCCGTACCATCCGCGGCGGCCGACACGAGGCCGTCGTCGACGTCGCCCGCGACCAGGGCCGCTGGGTGGTCGGCCG
>JBOHDE010000270.1:0-4871 GCA_050699035.1 Nocardioidaceae bacterium
ATGCCAGCGCAGACACGACCACTGGGGAGCATGCAAGGGCGGGTCGCCCTCGTCACCGGCGCCAGCAGCGGCATCGGCGCTGCCATCGCCCGGGTCTTCGTCGACGCGGGTGCGCGGGTCCACGGTGTCGCGCGACGGGCCGACGCGATCGCCAGCGAGGTCGGCAGCGCGGCGGTGGACGAGGGCCGGTGCGTCCCGCATGCGGTCGACGTCGGTGACCCCGACGCGATCGAGGCGCTGGCCGACGACCTGGCGGTCAACGACCCGGTGGACACGCTCGTGTGCGCGGCCGGCACCAACGTCACCGAGCGCCGGCTTGCCCAGCTGACGAACGAAACCTGGGACTCGTTGGTCCGCGTCAATCTCAGCGGGGTCTTCTACACGCTGCGGCCGATGCTTGACCAGCTTCGTGAGCGCAACGGTGACGTCGTCCTCATCTCCAGCGTGGCTGCCGCCTGGCCCGACCACAGCGGGCCGGCCTACCAGGCGACGAAGGCGGGGCTGCTCGGCCTGGCCCGAGGCGCGGGGATGGATGAGCACGGCAACGGGCTGCGGGTGTCGACGATCATGCCGGGCATCGTCAACACGCCGATCCTCGACAAGCGCCCCGTGCCGCCGTCGGACCTGCTGCGCGAGTGGTGTGTGCAACCCGAGGATGTCGCCCAGGCCTGCCTCTGCGCGGTCACCCTCCCGGCTCGGGCGAATATCGCCGAGATGACCATCGTGGCGACCCGGCTCCAGTCGATGGGGAGGACGCAGCAGGCCAACCCGACGCTGCCGGAGGAGCTTCGGCCTGACGGGCCGATCACAGCCGGCAGCTGACGACATGACCGGTCACGACCGCCGACGCGCCCGCTCGCGATGTGACGACAGTGGAACACGTGTCCGCACAGTAAAATGTGCCGCGCACCGCGCCATGCCCCACGCGCACCACGTCCGGCGCGTCCCGGAGACCGGGTGCGTCCCGCAGCCAGCGACGGAGATCGCCGAACAGCAAGAGCTTCTTGGAAGGAGACAGGGTGGCCGGTTCGCAGCGGGACACTAGCCCCAAACCGACGTCCACAGTTGCCGGGCTCAGGCTCGTGGAGAAGGCCGTCGAGGTGCTCGACCTGCTCGCGGTCGAAGGCGAGCTCACGGTCGCCCAGCTCGCCGACCGGACCGGAGAGCCACGGAGCTCGTTGTACCGGCTGATCGGGAGCCTGGAGAAGCTCGACTTCGTCGAGCCGGGGAGCCTTCGTGGCGCGTTTCGTCTCGGCGTCCACGTCCTGCGCCTGGGGGCCGCCACCTTCTCGGGTCTCGATGAGCGGAGTCGGGCGATCCCGGTGATGACCCGGATTCGCGACGAGACCGGCCTCACCGCGTACCTGTTGGTGCGGCGAGGACGTCAGGCGATCTGCGTCGAACGCCTGGAGGGGTTGCGGGTCGCCTCCCTGGCACTGCAGGTCGGAGGCTCACTGCCGCTGCACGCCGGCGCGGCGCCCCGTGCACTGCTGGCGTTCGGACCCGAAGAGGCCTGGCAGGAGTACGCCGACGGATCCGAGCTTCAGCTGTTCACCACGAAGACCCCCGACAGTGCGAAGCGGCTGGTCGAGGTGCTGGCGAAGGAACGGCGGCTGGGAGTCACGGTCAGCGATGGTGACGTGACGAACGGCATCGCCGCCGTCGGAGCGCCGATCTACGACCACCACGGTCAGGTCAAGGCGGCCATCTCGGTGAGCGGTCTGCGGGAGGAAGTCATCGGTCGCAGCGCCCCCGATGTGCGCCGCCTGATCGCGGCCGCGGCGGCCGAGATCTCCTCGGCACTGGGTTACGAGGCCTGAGGCATTGTCCCGCCAAACGAACTAGGTGCCCACTACGTGGTAATGTGAGGCTCCCACGCGCAGAGCGTGACAAGCCCGTCGCGCCGCAGACGAGGACCGCCTATGCCACCCGAGACGATCGACACGTCGATCCCCTCGCTGCAACGGCTGGCGAAGCGCGGCCGCTGGCTTGTCGTCAGCACCGTCGCCAGCAGCAAGGCCGGGCACGTCGGTGGCCCGCTGTCCGCGATGGACCTCCTCGTCACCCTGTTCTTCGCCGAGCTGCGGATCCGTCCCGACGACCCGACCTGGCCGGATCGCGACCGGTTCGTCCTCTCCAAGGGACATGCGGCGATCGGCCTGTATGTGGTGATGGCCCTGCGTGGCTTCCTACCGGTCGACGAGCTGGCCACCTTCGACAAGGGGGACTCGCGCCTGCAAGGACATCCGGACATGACCAAGCTGCCCGGGGTGGACATGTCGACGGGCTCGCTCGGCCAGGGTCTGTCGGTCGGCGTGGGCATGGCGCTCGGGGCGCGACTGGCCGAGCGTGCGCCCCACACCTGGGTGCTGCTCGGCGACGGCGAGCTCCAGGAGGGCATGGTGTGGGAGGCGATCCATACCGCGGGGCGGTACGGCCTCGGCAACCTGACCGCCATCGTCGACTGCAACGGGTTGCAGCAGTTCGGCTGGCCGGCCGGCGTCGATGACCGTGGTGACCGGCGGGACCCGTGGGCGGGCGTCGACCTGGCGCGCGCATTCGACGCGTTCGGCTGGCGAGTCATCGAGCTCGACGGCCACGACTTCGAGCAGGTGGCGTCCGCGTACAAGACCGCACGCAGTGCCGCCGACGGAGACCGCCCGACGGTGCTGCTCGCTCGGACCACCAAGGGCAAGGGCCTGTCGTTCGCCGAAGGCCGCCATACGTGGCACACCGGTCTGGCGACCGACGAGGAGCTGGCCCGGGCGCGTGTCGAGCTCGACGTCGAGGACCTGTCGGGAGGCGACCAATGAAGGCCCCGGTGAAGGCGATGCGTGAGGTCTGGGGCGAGACTCTGGTGGAGGTCGGCCGGGCCGATCCTCGCCTCCTGGTCCTCGACGGCGACCTGGCCAACTCGACCAAGGCGGACACGTTCGCCAAGGCGCTTCCGGACCGGTTCCTGCAGCTGGGCATCGCCGAACAGAACCTGGTCGGCACGGCCGTCGGCCTGGCCTCGATGGGCTTCGTGCCGTGGCTCTCGTCGTTCGCGGTGTTTTTCACCCACCGCGCGCTCGACCCGATCCGGATGCTGGTTGCGCAGACTGGCGCCAACGTCAAGGTGGCCGGCTCGTACTCCGGTCTGCTGACCGGCCTCACCGGCAAGACCCACCAGGACGTCGCCGACCTCGCGATCATGCGCGCCATGCCGGGGATGGTGGTGCTCGCGCCTGCGGACGGGGCTGAGTGCGCCGAGATGGTCCGGTGGGCGACCGAGTACGACGGTCCCGTCTACCTCCGCCTCGCCCGCGATGCCGCGGCCGACGTCTTCACCGAGCCGGTCAGCGAGTTCCGTCCCGGTCGAGTCCACACCCTTCGCGCGGGTCGGCACCTGACCTTCGTCTCCACCGGTGTGCAGACCAGCCGTGTGCTCGAGGCCGCGGCCATCCTGAGCACGCACCAGATCGAGGCCGCGGTCGTCCACGTACCCTGCCTGAAACCACTGGACGAAACAGCGCTGTTAGCGGCGTTGACGGACGCGCGGCTCGTCGTCTCGGTCGAGGAGCACTCGATCTTCGGGGGGCTCGGCGGTCTGCTCGCCGAGCTGCTCAGCGCGAGCGGTGCACACCCGCCGCTGCAGCGGATCGGCCTACCGGACGAGTGGGGCGAGTCGGCACCGAACGACTTTCTGCTGGAGAAGTTCGGTCTGTCCGGCTCCCGGCTCGCAGCCCGGGTACGGGACCTGCTGCTCGAGCCTGCGGCGGGCCGATGAACCGGGACGACATCGTCGGCTACCTGCGCGAGCATCGCAACTGGGAACGGTGGGGCCCGGACGACCAGCTGGGCGCGCTCAACCTCGTCACCGACACGAAACGGCGCCGCGCGGCCCAGCTCGTCCGCAGTGGCCGAGCAGTCTCGCTCGGTCGACCGCTGCCGACGACGCCGGCGGCGAACAACCGGACCCCGGCCGCGCACTACACGATGCGGGGTCTGCACCCGCCCGGCGGCGGCAGCGCCACCGACTTCCAGGGCATGGCCTACCACGGTCAGAGCGCCACCCACATCGACGCGCTCTGCCACGTGTGGGACGCCGACGGTATGTGGGGCGGTCGGGATCCGGACGACGCAGTCACGTTCGGCGGTGCCACCTGGGGGTCGATCGACCAGTGGCGCAACGGCGTGATGACGCGTGGCGTGCTGCTCGACGTGCCGAAGTTCCGCGCCGAGCCGTACGTCCGCGACGGTGCGCCGGTCACCGGTGCGGAGCTCGCCGCGGTCGCCGCCCAGCAACGGGTCGAGCTCGAGCCGGGAGACGCCGTCGCCGTCTTCTGTGGCCGGCAGGCGTACGAAGCGGACAACGGCCCGTGGTCGAGCGACCTGGCGCGGCGTCCCGGCCTCGACGCGAGCTGTCTCCCGTTCTTCCGCGAGCACGACTGCGCGGCGATCCTCTGGGACATGTGGGACGCGCTGCCCGACGCCTACGGCCTGGCGTTCGGCGTCCACGCGGCGATCTTCGCGTTCGGTGTCGCCGTGGTGGACAGCGCCCTGCTCGAACCCTTGTCGCAGGCCTGCGCGGAGGAGGGGAGGTCTGACTTCCTGCTCACCGTGAACCCGATCAACGTCACAGGCGGGACGGGGTCGTTGGTGAACCCCGTCGCGGTCTTCTGACCCGGTGCCGACCAGTGAGGAGCAGTCCGATGGCTCGTCTGCCGTACCTGTCCGCCGAGGATCTCGACCCGGACGACCGGGCGCTGCTCGACCGCCCGATCAACCTGGTCCGAGCCCTGGCGCACAGCCCCCGCGGGCTCGAGCTGATGGCCGCGTTCGGGTCCTGGATCCGCCACGACTGTGAGCTGGATCCGCGACTTCGCGAG
>JBOHDE010000271.1:0-4839 GCA_050699035.1 Nocardioidaceae bacterium
CGCCGTCGACATCCTCGAGCACCAGGGCGACCCAGTCGCCGTCGTCGTAGGACCCGAGCAGCCGCGGCGCGGGTGCGCCAGCCGGCAGCTCCGCGGTATGCGCCACCTCGCGACGGTGCAGTCCGGGTGAGTCGGGGTTGAGGTCGAGTCCGACCGCCTTCACGAACGCCCGTCCCCCGGCTACCGTGCGCACGCGGTCGGCGGTGCCGGGGGAGTAGCCACCCGGCTGGCTGTCCGCAGCCGTCACCGGCGACCCGAGGATCGACTCGACGGCCGACCGCACCTGGATCGGCAGCTCGGCCCAGGTGATCCGGGTTTTCTCCCCGTTCATCGTTGGGTCCATCATGGCCACTAGCCTGGCCCGGCGCCGCGTCCAGGTGCCACCCGATTTTGACCCACTCAACCGAGCGCGGACGCCATCTCGTGCAGCTTGGTGACGGTGCGCCAGTTGCGGACCGTGACCGGGATCGTCACGCTGCTCCGGCCCAGCTGGACGGGGATCTTGGCCCGGCCGAGCCCGTTCGGCAGGTGCAGGTAGACGGCGTCGCCCACCACGGTCAGCTCCTCCGGCGGGCTCTGGATCTCCGACAGCACGGCCGCCTCCGCCTTGCTGGGTCGCTTCGCCAGGAAGGCCACGTGCACGGTGCCTTCGTCGGCATCCGGGTACGGGGTATCGGTCAGCACCGACTCGATCTGGGCCGCCGTACGCACCACCACGACCGGGGCCACGTCGAGCTGGTCGGCGATCGCGGCCTCCAGCGTCGACCGGAGGTCCGCCGCGGAGCGGGTGCTGCGCAGAACGACATTGCCACTTTGGATGTACGTCGCGACCTCGGTGCACCCCACCGACTCACAGGTCGCGCGCAGCGCCGCCATCGCGACCTTGGCGTGGCCGCCGACGTTGATGCCGCGCAGCAGCACGACGTACGTCTTGTCCGTTGCCATGACCGCCATCATCGCTCAACTGAGGCACAGCCGACCGACTCGTGGGCTTCTGGTCCGGACCAGCCGTCACACCACGTAGAATCGACCGTTCGGAATCTTGCACAGGTGCCTTCCTGGGGGTTGGGTGTCAGCGGAGCAGCAGCAGATCGCCGACGAGCAGGAGTTCGTCGACCAGGTCTACAAGCGGCTCGACGCGGCTGCTGACGCGGCCCGCGCGGTCGCGGCCGACGGACACGCACGAGCCCGCCTCGGCAACGACAGCGGGCTGGTCGAGCGAGACGCCATGGTCTACCAGGCCTCCCGCCGGCTGGCGACCCTCGACGCAGCTCACGACGGGCTGGTGTTCGGCCGCCTCGACCTGGCCGACGACGGCATTCACCACATCGGCCGGATCGGTCTGCGCGACGAGCACCGTGACGTGATGCTGGTCGACTGGCGAGCCCCGGCGGCCGCCGTGTTCTACCAGGCGACGGCGGCCGATCCGCAGGGAGTCGTACGCCGCCGGGTGCTCCGCTGCCTGGCCTCGACCGTGATCAGTGTCGAGGACGAGTTGCTGGATGCCGACGCCGCGCCCGACGACATGGTGGTGGTCGGCGAGGGCGCACTGATGGCGGAGCTCTCGCGCGCCCGCGACACGACGATGCACTCGGTCGTCGCGACCATCCAGAAGGAGCAGGACGACGCGATCCGGGCACCGGCGCGCGGCGTGACCACGATCGGCGGCGGTCCGGGCACCGGCAAGACCGTGGTCGCCCTGCACCGGGCGGCCTACCTGCTCTACTCCGACCGGCGGCGGTTCGAGAGCGGCGGCGTGCTCGTGGTCGGCCCGTCGGCGGTGTTCATGAGCTACATCGCGCGGGTTCTCCCGAGCCTCGGCGAGACCGCTGTCACGCTGCGGGCGATCGGTGAGGTCGTGGACGGGGTACGGGCCGACCGGCACGACAGCCCGGTCGTTGCAGCGGTGAAGGGGTCGGCCCGGATGGCCGCCGTGCTCAGGCGGGCGGCCCGCGACGACGTACCCGGTGCGCCGGAGGAGCTGCGGATCTTCTACCGCGACGACGTGCTCCGGCTCGACCAGTCGGCCATCCGGCGGCTGCGTCGCTCCCTGTTGTCGGGTCAGCGCCGCAACCGCGTTGGCACGAAGTCGACGACGGCCCTGCTCGACGCGTTGTGGACCCAGGTCGGCGGCGAGCGCGCCCTCGCCCGCGGCCGGGAGGAGTTCGACGACGTCGTGTCGAGCACCGAGGAGTTCACGTCGTTCGCCGAGCGGTGGTGGCCGACGCTCGATGCGGTCGACGTACTCGGCTGGCTGGCGGATCCGGAGCGGCTGCGACGGTACAGTGCCGACCTGCTGACCGCCGACGAGGTCGAGCTGCTGCTCGGGTCGTGGCACGGCGCTGCGGCGATCAGCGTCGAGGACGTCGCCCTCGTCGACGAGCTGCGCTACCTGCTCGGTGACGCGGTCGAGGCGGAGGTGGAGCATGACCCGACGGTCGAGCTGCACGACGCGACGGTGCACGAGGTGACGACCGCCGACGACCGTCGCACCGACCGGCGGACCCAGCGGGCAACCCAGCGGACCGAGGACGACCCGCATGCGCATGTGCTGGTCGACGAGGCGCAGGACCTGTCGCCGATGCAGTGGCGGATGCTCGGCCGTCGCGGCCGGCACGCCAGCTGGACCATTGTCGGCGACCCGGCGCAGTCGTCGTGGCCGCTCGCGGACGAGGCGGCGGTGGCCCGCGCCGAGGCGCTGGACGGCAAGGACGAGCACCAGTTCCGGCTGTCCACCAACTACCGCAACTCGGCCGAGATCTACGGTCTCGCCGCCTCGTACGCACTGGCCAAGGTGACCGACGCCGACCTCCCCGAAGCGGTACGTCGGACCGGAGTCCGCCCCGACCTGCGCACCGTACCCGCAGACGAGCTCGCCGCGGCGGTGCGCGAGGCCGTGCACGAGCTGGTCGACACGGTCGACGGCACCATCGCAGTCGTGACGCCGGGCGCACGTCGTGACGCCGTCGCCGGGTGGGTCGATGCGCACGAGCGGGTACGCGTGCTCGACCCGCTGTCCACCAAGGGCCTCGAGTTCGACGCCGTGGTGGTGGTGCAGCCCGGCGAGATCGAGGCCGAGTCGGAGTCGGGCGCGCGCACGCTCTACGTCGTGCTCACCCGGGCGACGCAGCAACTGGTGACCGTGTCGACGTCGGCTGGCTGGTTGCCGGACTGACGTCAGGCCCCCGGAACGAGCCGCAGTGTGGCGAGCAGGTCGGCGTGCTCGTCGTCGGTCAGGCCGGTGACCTTTGCGTCCGGGGTCTCGCCCAGCCAGGCGAGGGTGTCGCGGGCGGTGTCAGCGAGCGTACGCAGCGTGAGGCCCGCCGCGACGGAGGCCGATACGTCTCGGGACATGTGACCGGAGTACTCCGGCTCCGACACCCACAACGGGATGGAGCGGGGGCCCATCCACATCTCGACCTTCTCCTCCGTCAGTCGCTCGTGGTCGGCCCACACCAGCTCGGGGTCGCGGCCGACGCCGGCGGCGATCGCGGCGTGGAAGTCGGCTCGTGACATCCGTGGGCCGACCCCGTTGAGCACGCCGGTCGTACCCCGTTCGACGAGGTCGACCAGCCAGGCCGCGAGGTCGCGTACGTCGATCACCTGCACCGAGTCGCCGGGCGTGCCGGGCGCGACGACGGTGTCGTCCTGGGCGAATCGGCGCGGCCAGTAGGTGAACCGACCGGACGGGTCGCCCGGGCCCACGACCAGCCCGGGCCGGACGATCAGCGGACGGTCGATGCCGGTCTCGACCGCGACCTCGCACGCCCGTTTGAGCTCGCCGTACAGCTCCAGGTCACTCTCGTCCGCGTCGGGGGCCGCGGCCTCGAGCAGCGGCCCGTCGACGCCCTGCTCGGCGGCGTCCTGCTCGGCGTACACGCTGATCGTCGACACGTACAGCCACTGCTTGGTGGAGCCGGCCAGCGTGCTGACGGCGGACCGCGCGTGGGACGGGAGGCGGGTGACGTCGATGACGGCGTCCCATTGCTCGTCGGCCAGTGGCGCGAGCGCGTCGGCGTCGTCGCGGTCGACGCGGACCAGCCGAACCCCGTCGGCCTCCGCCCCGCTCACCCCGCGAGCGGCGCACACGACGTCGTGGCCGCGCGCCAGCGCGTCGGCCGAGATCTGACGGGACAACCAGGCGGTGCCGCCCAGGACGAGGAGTCTCATGGTCCCGATCCTGGGCTGCGGGCGCGGCGCGGACAAGCCACTTCGCTGACGGCGTAGGTCAGCGCCGGGCGCGTTCCATCGCGCGGAAGATGCGGTTGCGGGTGGTGGTGGGGCGTTGGTAGAGGTCGGGGTGGGTCCAGCGGACGATGTCGAAGTCCTCGTCGTGGAGCTGGTCGTGGCGGAGGCGTTCGAGCCAGAGTCGTTCGTCGCGTGGGGTGGTGGGGTCGAGGTTGTCGACGTACTTGGTTTTGCCGTCGGCCTCTCCGATCAGGCGTAGTGCGCGCCAGAGGAAGTCGACGCGGCCGATGAGGTGGCCGTTGGCGTCGTGGATGTCGACTTGTGGTTCGGGCATCGGGATGTGGTGGTGGAGGAAGAAGGCGGCTGACTAGGACTCGAGCGGGGTCTCGCGTCGGCCGTCGAGGTGGGTGGCGTTGGTGCGGGCTTGGACGATGCCGGGCCAGCCGGTGCAGGTGGTGAGGATGCGTTGGATCTCGGCGGGGGTGGCGAGGCCGGTGCGGATGGCGGCGTCGCCGGTGACGAGGGCGTCGTCGAGGGCGAGGGTGCGGAGGGTGTCGACGACGGTGCGGGGTCCGTTGAGGGTCGGGACCGCGCCGACGTAGGTCTGGTGGTCGGCCGGGACGGCGGCGGGCAGGATCCGGACCCCGCCGA
>JBOHDE010000272.1:0-4828 GCA_050699035.1 Nocardioidaceae bacterium
GCCGTGACCTTCGGAGCCGTCAGCGCGGGATGGCGGCCCGGCACCGGCGGGCGAGGTCGCGCTGCGCGCGCAACCGCTGGCGCAGTGTCCGTGGCGGCTCGAGGCCGACCTGCTCGGGCGCTTGGGTGACCGTCAGCCGGTCGCCGTCCCAGCCCCCGTGGAAGCACCAGGTGGACCACTGCTCGAGGTCGGGGAAGGACGCGTCCTGCCCGAGCAGGACGGCTGGTCCGGGTGGGACCACGGGCCCGTGCACCGTGGGTACGAGGGTCGGACCGGAGGCTGGGGACGAGACGTCGACCACCCGTACTTCGATGCGGTCGGGTGCCGGGGCAACCGCCAGCAGCTTGTCGTCCGGCGACGCTCGGTCGGGCAGCTCGTGCACGGACGTCACGTCAAGACAGACGATGAGGCGGGGTAAGTACCACCAGTGCTCGCGGCGGAGCAGGGGTGAGTCGGCGAACCCCCGCGACGGTGGGTAGCGTCGCAACTCGTCGTCGAGCAGGTGCTCGGTGAAGACGGCGCCAGCCGGGTCCTCGACGAGCCGGGGCCGGCCGATCGCGACGAGTGGCCGGAACGAGCGGCCGGTCGACCGTCGCTCGATGAGCGCGATGGCCAGCACCGACGAGTTGGCGGCTGACCGGGCACGCTCCTCCTGCGCATAGGTGAACGCCACCGCCGGGCGGCCGTCCAACACCGCCGCGACGACTCCGGCTGCGGCCGGTTCTCCGTTCGGCGTAAGCCAGAACAGCGCAGCGAGCGAGGACGACCGGACCGCGCTGCTCAGCTCGTCGCCGGTCATCCGCACCTCGCTCCCAACGGGATCAGGGAGTCCAGACTAATGAGACAGGGGTGTTGAGCCTTGAACCAGACCACGGAATGATGGGGTGCCTACCCCATGTCTCCCGTCCTCGACGTGGTCCGGCCGGGAGGCGTGCCGAAGGGAGACTGTCGTGCCCGCCATCGTCGTGGCCGCCGTCGTCGGCGTCCTTTTCTGGCTCGGTTACCGCTACTACTCGGTCTACCTCGCCGAACGCGTCTACAACCTCGACCCCGCCTACGTCACGCCTGCGCACCGTTTCACCGACGGGGTGGACTTCGTACCCACCAACAAGCACGTCGTGTTCGGCCACCACTTCACCTCGGTCGCCGGCGCCGCACCGATCGTCGGTCCGGCCATCGCGGTCTTCTGGGGCTGGGGACCGGCGCTCGCCTGGATCGTGCTCGGCACCATCTTCGCGGCGGGAGTGCACGACTTCGGCTCGCTCGCGGTGTCCGTACGCCACGACGCGAAGAGCATCGGCACGCTCGCCAAGGACGTCATCAGCAAGCGGGCCCGCACCCTGTTCCTGCTGATCATCTTCTTCCTGCTGACCCTGGTGAACGCCGTGTTCGCCGTGGTGATCGGCAACTTGTTCGTCTCCAACCCGGGCGCCGTGATCCCGATCTTCGTCGAGATCCCGCTGGCGATCTTCATCGGCCAGTACATCTACCGCACCCGGTCGGCGGCCCTGGTGCCGTCGATCATCGGCGTCATCGGTCTCTACCTGCTGATCTGGGTCGGCCAGCAGTGGCCGGTCGACATCGCGCCGTTCGCCGACGCCATCGGGGTCGACAACCCGCGCAACGTGTGGGTGGTCATCCTCTTCGTCTACACGTTCTTCGCGGCCAGGCTGCCGGTGTGGCTGTTGCTGCAGCCGCGTGACTACATCAACTCCCACCAGCTGTTCATCGCCCTCGGCATCATCGGTCTGGGGATGCTGGTCGGGTGGGACACCATCGTCGCTCCGGTCTTCAACGACGTCCCGGCTGGCTCACCGGCGATCTTCCCGTTCCTGTTCATCACGATCGCCTGTGGGGCCATCTCCGGGTTCCACTCACTGGTGTCGTCGGGCACGACTGCCAAACAGATCGACAAGGAGACCGACGGTCGGTATGTCGGGTACATGGGCGCGGTCGGCGAGGGCAGCCTCGCGACTGGCGCCGTGCTGGCGGCGACCGCCGGTGTGGTGGCGACCCGGGGCGAGTGGGACGGCCTCTACGCCGACTTCTCGACCGCGTCGGCCGGCGGTGTGGGCAACTTCGTCGGCGGCGTCGCAGCGTTCGCGAACAACCTCGGCATCCCGCTCGATCTGGCTGCGGTCTTCGCCGCGGTCGTGGTGATTTCGTTCGCCGCCACCACGATGGACACCGGGGTTCGTCTCCAGCGGTACGTCGTTCAGGAGATCGCCGAGATCGCCGGCTGGCACACGCTGGCTCGCAACCTCACCCTCGCCGGCATCGTCGCGGTCGTCATCCCGCTGGCGATGGCGCTGCTGCCCGGCGGCGGGGACGCCGGGTACACATTCGGTGTCCTGTGGCAGCTGTTCGGGACCACCAACCAGCTGACCGCCGGGCTCGCGCTTTCGGTCATCGCGGTGTGGGTAACCCACAACGGCCGTAACCCGATCTCCGTGGTCGTCCCGCTGGTGTTCCTGCTGGTGATGACGACCTGGGCCTTGATCGTCAACCTGAAGAACTTCATCGAGGCCGACCAGTGGGTGCTCGCCCCGCTCGACGCGATCATCTTCGTCCTCGCGATGTGGCTGATCGTCGAGGCCGTACTTGCGCTGCGTGGCTCCGCCGGGCGGCGTACCCCGGACGCCGACCGCACCGGTCCTGCCGCCGACGGCGTCTCGGTGTCGTCCAACCAGCGGGACTGACGATGGCCAGCCACCAGGTCGTGCTGGTGCGCTCGTGGACCGACGCGCGCGGTGGGACCGGCTGCTGCGGCGGTGAGCCGAGCAGCGGGATCTGTCTCGAGCACCGAGTGGGCGGTGAGCGCGGGCAGGACGCCGAGGCTCTCGCGGTCGCGGATACCTACCGCCTCCTCCGCCAGCAGGTTGACGATGTCGACGTCCAGATCGTCGGCGCGAACAACACCGTCTTCCTGCTGCCGGCGGCGTTCCGCGCAGCCCGGAGGCGGGTCGGCACGCTGGCCGCACTCGGCAGTGCGGTCCGCGCGACCACGGCCGGCGCCGTGCTGGTGGACGGGTCTCGGGTGGGCGACATCGCCGCGCTCGGTCCGGATGGTGTCGTCGCCGCCGTGTGCCGCGCGACTGGGCGGCGGTGAGGCATCAGCCGGCGCCGAGCTCGACTACCGCGACGGTGATGTTGTCCGGCCCACCGGCCTCCATCGCGGCTCGCCACAGCTCGTACGCCGCCTCGCCGCCACGGTGCTCGTCGAGCAGCCGCGCCAGCGCCTCGTCGTCGACGGCGTCGGTGAGCCCGTCGGTGCAGATCAGGTAGCGCCCGTCGTCAGAGAGTGGGTGCGTGGACACGTGCGCCTCGACGGCGGTGAGGTCGGGCGCGCCGCCGAGCGTCTGCGTGACGATGGGGGTGTGGGTCTGGCCGGCCGCGAGCGGCGGGCTGTCGTCGACACTGACCTGCACCAGGTCCGGTCCGTCGATGGCGTACACCCGGCTGTCGCCGACGTTGAAGACGAGCACGGAGTCCTCGGTCACGACGATCCCCGCGACGGTGGTCCCCATCGCGATCCGGTCGGGCTCTCGCAGCGACTCGCGGTGTACCAGCCGGTTGCAGGCGGCCATCGTCTCGTGCACGGCTGCCTCGTCGTCGAGCTGCGGGCCGACCTGGGACAGCCGCTGGACGACGAGGCTGCTCGCCAGATCACCGGCGGGATGTCCGCCGAGCCCGTCGGCGGCCGCGACCACCACCGGCCGGCCGAGCGGGAACACCAACGTCTCGGGCGTTCGGGTGACCGCTGCACAGATCGTCCATGGGCCGATCGCGAGGCTGTCCTCGTTGTGGTCGCGGAGCAGACCCTCGTGACTGAGGGCGGACACCGCGACGTACCTCATGCGCCGCCGATGGGTCCTGGCCCGTGGGTCGCCGAGTGGCTCTTCTCGATCACCACGATGCCGCTCTCGGTGACGGTGTAGCCGTTGGCGCGGTCCTCGTCGTGGTCGAGCCCGATCCGTGCGCCGTCGGGTACGACGACGTTCTTGTCGATGATGGCCCGGCGTATATGCGCATCGTGGCCGACCACCACGCCGTGCATGAGCACCGACGCCTCCACCGTCGCGCCCTGAGTGACCTGCACGTCAGGGGAGAGCACGCTGTGGTCGACGGACCCGCCGGCCACGATGCTGCCCTGGCTGAGCAGCGACTCGGTGGCGACGCCGCCCTCGACCAGCTTGGCTGGCGGCAGCTGGGCCTGCGACGTGAAGATCGGCCACGATCGGTTGTAGAGGTTGAACACCGGGTGGATCGACACCAGGTCGAGGTGCGCCTCGTAGTAGCTGTCGATCGTGCCGACGTCGCGCCAGTAGTGCCGGTCCCGCTCGGTGCTGCCGGGCACGACGTTGTCCTGGAAGTCGTACACCTGGGCCTGGCCCTGCTTGACCAGCATCGGCACGATGCTGCCGCCCATGTCGTGCACGGATCCCTCGTCGCCCGCGTCTTCTTGGAGTGCGTCGAGGAGTACGTCGGTCGAGAACACGTAGTTGCCCATCGACGCGTACGTGCTGTCCGGGTCGTCCGGCAGCCCCGGCGGGTCGGCCGGCTTCTCCAGGAACGCGTCGATGTTGCTGCCGTCGGAGGTCTGGATGATGCCGAAGCCGGACGCCGTCGCGCGGGGGACCCGGATGCCGGCGACCGTCACACCGGCCCCGGAGTCGATGTGCTGCTGCACCATCTGCGCCGGGTCCATCCGGTAGACGTGGTCGGCGCCGAACACCACGATGTGGTCGGGCTGGTCGTCGTACACGAGGTTGAGGCTCTGGAAGATCGCGTCGGCGCTGCCGGTGAACCAGCGCGGCCCGAGGCGTTG
>JBOHDE010000273.1:0-4824 GCA_050699035.1 Nocardioidaceae bacterium
CCGCTACGCCCCATCGTCGGCGATGACGTTGTCGGCAACCAGCTGCTGGATCTCCTCAGAGGTGCGACCGAGCGCGGCCAGAATCTCCCGGCTGTCCGCGCCGAGGGCAGGCGGGACCTGCCGGGTCTGCGCGCGTACGCCGTCCCACTGGATCGGCAACCCGATGTCGCGGTACGCGTCGATGTCGGGGTGCTCGACGGGCCGCAGCAGGCGAAGGACGTCGACCTGCGGGTCCTGAACCACCTGGTCGATCGTCCGGATCGGCGACGACGGTACTCCCGCCGTCGTCAGCAGCGCGACCCAGTGCTCCGCGGTCTCCGTGCGGAACCGCTGGCTCAGCAGCCCGGCCAGCTCGGCGCGGTGCGTGACGCGGTCCGGGTTGTCGGTGAAGCGGGGGTCGTCGAGCAGCTCGGGCAGCTCGACGGCGTGGCAGAGCTTGGTCCAGAGCGAGTTGTTGCCGGCCGCGACCATGACATGCCCGTCGGTGGTCGGGAACGCCTCGTACGGCGCGTTCATCGACGTGCCCGAGCCGTGGCGTACGGGCACCGTGCCCGAGCCGAGGAAGGCCATGATCTGGTACGGGATCCAGCCGACCGCCGTCTCCAGCAGCGACGTCTCGACGTGCTGGCCCAGGCCGGTGCGTTCGCGCTCCATCAGCGCGGCCATGATGCCGATCGCCCCCCACATGCCCATGCCCATGTCGTTGATGGAGGTGCCGACGCGCACCGGCGGGGGGCTCGGCCGGCCCTCGGTGGCCGGCTCGCCGGTGATGCTCATCAGGCCGCCGTAGGCCTGCATCAGCGGGTCGTACCCGGGCTGTCCGGACATCGGTCCGCGCCCGCCGAAGGCCGACATCGAGCAGTAGACAATCCGTGGGTTGAGCGCGCGCACCGCGTCGTACCCGAAGCCGAGCTTGTCGAGGCTGTCCGCGCGGAGGTTCTGCACCAGGATGTCGGCGTCGGCGAGCAGGTCCCGGACGACCGCCTGGCCGGCCGCCGTCTTGAGGTCGACCGCGAGGCTGCGCTTGTTGCGGTTCATGGCCAGGAACGTGCAGCCGTGGGGTCCCCAGTAGGGCGGCGCCCAGGAGCGCGCGTCGTCGCCGCCCTCAGGCTTCTCGACCTTGACCACGTCCGCGCCGAGGTCGCCCAGGATCATCGTGCAGAACGGACCGGCCGCGCTCTGGGTGATGTCAACGACGCGTTGACCTTCGAGAGCGCTTGTCATCGGGTCCTTCCTCTGCTCCGGCGTTGATTGACATATTCCCACCTCATGGACATACTGTCCACCACGTGGCTCACTTGCCGACACTGAGATCGAGGTGCCATGTCTGAGCGACGCCGCGGTCTTCTGCTGGTCATGATGGAGCCTCACGAGGGCTTCGACGAGAGTCTCAACCGCTGGTACGACGAGGAGCATCTGGCGGAGCGGCTCGCGGTTCCCGGCGTGTTGAGCGCCCGCCGATTCGTTGCCGTCGAAGGTGTACCGCGCTACCTCGCGCTGTACGACCTGGAGACTCCGGCGGTCGTGGCGTCGGCGCCCTACCTGGCGGCGAAGGCGAACCCGACTCCGTGGACCACCGAGGTCGAGTCGCACGTCGAGCTGACGCGGAACGTCTACGTCGAGATCACGCCCCAGGGAGCGAGATGACAGTCAAGAACAGCTGGGTTGGCAACTTCTACGAGGACTTCGAGGTCGGTGACGTCTTCCGTCACCCGGTCGGAAGGACCGTGACCGAAACCGAGAACATCTGGTTCACGCTGCTCACCTGCAACACGAACATGAACCACATCAACGCGGAGTACTCCAAGCAGACGGAGTTCGGTCAGTACCTGTTCAACAGTGGGATGACCCTCGCCATCGTCAACGGGCTCACGGTCGGAGACATCAGCGAGAACGCCGTGGCCAACCTCGGCTGGGACGAGGTCCGGTTGCCGGCTCCGGTCTTCGTCGGCGACACGCTGTACGCGGAGTCGACCATCACCGGGAAACGGCCCTCGAAGAGTCGGCCGTACGCCGGGATCGTGCAGGTCAGCACGCGCGGCTTCAAGCAGGACGACACCACCGTCATCACCTACAAGCGCACCGCGATGATCTACACCCGGGAGGGTTCGCCGCGGTTCAAGACCCCTACTGGTTCCCGTTAGGAAGCGATCATGAGCAATCCTCGCCAGGCGTTAGTACGCAAACTCGGGGCTCCGCTGCTCGTCGGGCTGCTCGTCGGCGTGGCGGCAGCGGGATGTGGAGAGTCCGGTGGGGGGAGCGCGGGGCCGAAGGACGCCGGCGGGTGGACGCCGACCAAGCCCGTGACGATGATCGCCGCGTTCGGCGCCGGCGGTGGCACCGACAAGGTGGCCCGGGCCATGCTGGCCGGGATCGAGAAGTGCGGCGACGTCAAGGGGCATGTCGAGTACCACGAGGGTGCCAGCGGCGTCGTCGGTTACACCTTCTTCAAGAACCAGGCCGGCGATCCGAGCCAGGTGATGGCGTCGACGACCGAGCTCACCACGCTGCCGATGTTCGTCGAGACCGAGTTCACCTGGAAGGACTTCACCCCGATCGCCCAGATCGCCGAGGACCAGGTCAGCCTGGCCGTGGCCGGCGACTCACCGTTCGGCTCGCTCGACGACCTGGTGGCCGAGGCGAAGAAGCGGTCGGTGACGGTAGGCGTGGTCGGTATCTCGGGGCCGGACAACATCGTCAAGGTCCTGCTCGAGAAGCAGGCCGGTTTCACGTTCGAGACGGTCGTCTTCGACAACGGCGGCGACACGGCTGCGGCCATCCTCGGCGGCCAGGTCGACGCCATCCTCGGCGGCGCCGGCGACATCGTCGGCCAGATGGAGTCGGGCGATGCCAAGATCCTCGCGGTCTTCGGCGAGGAGCGGTACGAGTCCGGGGCGATGGCCGAGGTCCCGACCGCCGCTGAGCAAGGTTTCGACGTCGTGTTCGGCCAATGGCGCGGGCTGCTCGGGCCACCGGAGATGAGCGCCGAGGAGTCGGCGTTCTACGGCGACTGTCTGGAGAAGTGGACGAAGACCCCCGAGTACGAGAAGTACCTCGAGACCTCACTCGCGCTGCCGGCGTTCAAGAAGAGCGACGACTTCGGGAAGTACCTCGAGGACCAGGAGGTCCTGATCCGGAAGACCTTGGGCAAGTGAGGTCAGGGGTCGAGGCGCGGGTCCCGGGCGCCGTCCTGGTGGTCGTGGGACTCGCGTTCGGCCTCGGCGCATGGTCGTACGAGGTCGTGTCCGGCGGCCGGATGGGTCCCGGCCTGATGCCGTTGCTCGCCGGGTCGGTCCTGGTGGTCCTCGGTGTCGTGCTCGGCGTGGTCGGAGTGCCCCGGAAGGCTCAGCCGGTCGAGCGGGGCGAGGTGCACGGCGCCGACGGGCCAGCCCAGCTGCACCGGTTCCGACCGTGGGTGATCCTGGGGGCGGCTGCGCTCGCGCTGGCTGCGGCGACGACCCTCGGCCTGCTCGAGGCACTCGCCCTGATGATGTTCGGACTGCTCTTCTTCGTCGAACGGACGTCGTGGAAGGTCGCGGTCGGTGTCACCCTCGGCACCGTCGGATTGTCGTGGGTCGTCTTCGTGTACCTCCTCGATGTCCCGGTCCCGCCGGGCGTACTCGTCGGGGGGTGACATGGAGATCCTGGAGCACGTCGTCGGAGGCTTCGAGACCGCGCTCTCGCCGACCAACCTGCTGTTCTGCCTGATGGGTGTCGTGGCCGGCACCGTGATCGGCCTGCTCCCCGGCCTGGGGTCGGCGACCGGCGTGGCGCTGCTGCTGCCGCTGACGCTCAACCTCGAGCCGGTGACCGCGATGATCATGCTCGCCGGCATCTACTACGGCTGCCAGTACGGCGGCACGATCAGCTCGGTGCTGGTGTCCACGCCGGGTGAGGCCAGCACCGTCGTGTCGACGTTCGACGGGTACCAGATGGCCCGGAAGGGTCGGGCCGGGCAGGCGCTCGCGATCGCCGCGATCGCGTCGTTCGTGGCCGGCACGGTCACCATCGTCCTGCTGATGCTGCTGGCGCCGCTGTTCGCCAGGTTCGCGGTCAACTTCGGCCCGCCCGAGATGGTCGGGCTCGTCGTCCTCGGTCTCGCCGGGGTGGTCGGGTTCGTCTCGGGTGTGGAGAAGATCCAGGGCATGGCGATGGGGGTCGTCGGGGTCGCCGTGGCCACCGTCGGGTTCGACCCGCAGTCCGGCGTCCCGCGGTTCTCCTTCGGCAGCGCGGAGCTGCTGGGCGGCATCGCCTTCGTGCCAGTGGTGATCGGCATGTTCGCGATCGCCGAAGTCATGTCACAGGTGTCGCAAGGCAACGTCGCGCCGATCCGCGCCAAGTTCAAGGACCTGTTCCTGACCCGGGAGGATCTCCGCCGCTCCCGTGGTCCGATCGCCCGCGGCAGCCTGCTCGGGTTCTTCCTCGGCACCCTGCCGGGCACGGGCGCGACGATTGCCGCGTTCATGAGCTACGACCTGGAGAAGCGCGTCTCCAAGCGCAAGTCCGAGTTCGGGAAGGGCGCGATCGAGGGTCTGGCCGGACCAGAGGCGGCCAACAACGCGGCGGCCAACGGCGCGTTCGTGCCGACGCTCGCGCTCGGCATCCCTGGATCGGGGACGACGGCGATCCTGCTCGGCGCGTTCCTGCTGTTCGGCATCCAGCCCGGCCCGCTGCTGATGGACAAGGAGCCCGACCTGGTGTGGGGTCTGCTGGCGTCGTTCTACGTCGGCAACGTCTTGCTGCTGATCCTGAACCTGCCGCTCGCGCCGGTCTTCGCCTCGATGCTCAGGACCCGGTACCAGGTGCTGTACCCGATCATCATCT
>JBOHDE010000274.1:0-4816 GCA_050699035.1 Nocardioidaceae bacterium
CCAACACCCTCGCCGCGAGGTCGGGGGGTGCCTCGCGACGAGGGTGTGGATCTGGAGGTGCTGTGACAGGCCGTGAGGCGTCAGACCTTGTCCAGCACCCGGTCGTGGCGCAGCGACGAGCCGCGCGTCTCCTTGGCCAGCAACACGGCGACCACGGTCAGCGCCGACGCGATGGCGACATAGACGCCCACCGCGAACGTGTTGCCGTCCGACACGTCGCCGAGCAGCTTGAGCGCGATGATCGGCGCCAGCGCGCCGGCGAACACCGACGCCAGCTGGTAGCCGACGGACGCACCGGTGTAGCGCACGCTGGTACCGAACAACTCGGAGAAGAACGCCGACTGTGGCGCGTACATCAGCGCGTGCAGGATCAGCCCGACGACGACGGCGAGCAGGATCTGACCGTCGCTGCGCGAGTCGACCAGGTTGAAGAACACGAACGTCCACACGCCGACGCCCACCGCACCGGCCAGGTAGATCGGCCGTCGGCCGACCCGGTCCGACAGCGCCCCGACCGCGGGGATCACGAAGAACTGGATCGCCGACCCGATCAGCAGAGCGCGCAGGACCGGACCCTTGTCCATCTCGAGGTACGTCGTGACATACGTGATCACCACGACGGTGAAGATGTAGTACGAGATGTTCTCCGCGAGCCGCATGCCCATCGCGATCAGCACCTCGCGCGGGTACGTCCGGAGCACCTCCATCAGCGGCAGCTGCGCCTCCGCCTGCTTGTCCACCAGCTCGTCCTTCGCCTCCTGGAACACCGGCGACTCGGTGAGCGTCAGCCGGACCCAGAGGCCGATCAGGACCAGCACCGCGCTCAGCAGGAACGGCACCCGCCAGCCCCAGGCCAGGAAGTCGGCGTCGCTCTGCACCGCGGCGAGCACCCAGAGGACGCCGGTCGCCATCAGGTTCCCCAGCGGCACTCCGGCCTGCGGCCACGACGTCCAGAAGCCGCGTCGCTCAGGGTCGCCGTGCTCGGCGGCCATCAGCACCGCGCCGCCCCACTCGCCACCGACCGCGAAGCCCTGGACCAGCCGGCAGAGCACCAGCAGGATCGGGGCGGCGATGCCGATCGCGGCGTACGTCGGGAGCAGGCCGATGGCGAACGTCGCCAGCCCCATCATCAGCAGGCTGACGATCAGCATGGTCTTGCGGCCGACCTTGTCGCCGAAGTGGCCGAACACGATGCCGCCGAGCGGCCGGGCCGCGAAGCCCAGCGCGTACGTCATGAAGGCGTACAGCGTGCCGGTGGTGCCGCCGATCTGGCCGAAGAAGACCTCACCGAACACCAGGGCGGCGGCCGAGCCGAACAGGAAGAAGTCGTACCACTCGACGGCGGTGCCGATCAGGCTGGCGAAGACGACCTTGCCGATCGGGGATCGCGGCGTCTCGTTGGCGGGCGTCGGCGTGGACATGGAATCTGACCCTCTCTCGGGGTGGTCGGACCAGGTCGAAGACATCCGAGCAACGTATGACCCCGGGCGTCACCGTTCCTATGTGGATGCAGCCCACATTCAAAATCCATCGGTGTGGGGTGGCCACAATGCGTGCCGGACAGGCTCCGCAGAGTCGGTGACGAGACGCGGCGTACGACGTTGACAGCCCCGGAGGCTGGGGGAAAACTTCAGCGCGGGGGGGTCAACGAGTGCGGAGTCACCGCACGGTGCCCTCCCTTTTCCGGAGGCGAGACCCGTGAGGATGACCAGTCTCAAAGTAGTCGCACCCGTCGCACTGGTACTGGTGGGAGGCGTGGCGTCGACCGCAGTCGCGGACGACGGTGACTTCTCGGTCAGGACCCGGCTGAGTGGTTACGAAGAGGTGGCCGCCGTGTCCAGCGACGGTGCCGGCGAGTTCGACGCCAAGGTCGAGCGGGGCGACCAGGAGATCACCTACACCCTGGAGTTCGGCGACCTAGGGTCCGCGGTGCAGCAGGCGCACATCCACTTCGGCCAGCGCAGCGTCAACGGCGGCATCGCCGTGTTCCTGTGCTCCAACCTCGGCAACGGCCCGGCTGGCACCCAGGCCTGTCCGCAGGAGGGCACGATCACTGGCACCATCACGCCCGCCGATGTCATCGGCCCAGGCGGACAGGGCATCGCCGCCGGTGAGTTCGACGAGCTGGTGGACGCGATCCGCGCCCGGTCGACATACGTCAACGTGCACAGCGCGACGCACCCCGGCGGCGAGATTCGCGGCCAGGTGTCGCACCGGCACTGACCGCGCCCACCGTCACACCCTCAGGTTGCCTCGCCTGAGGTAGCGCTTCAGCACGTCCGACACCTGGGCCGGCGCCTTGAGGTACGACCAGAACGGCCGACGGGTCGCCAGCCCGAGGGCGACCAGCATCGCGCACAGCAGCACCAGCGGTGCGGCGAGCAGCAGCGCCCTGCTAGGCACGCCGCCGGCGGCGAGGTCGCCCGCGACGGCGCCAGTGGACACCACCACCGCGGCTCCGGCGGCCAGGGCGAGCCCCGGTGCGAGGACGCCGATGGCGTTCAGCACCGGGGCCGCGGTCGCGCCGTGCGCCTCGTCGGCGACGTCGACCAGCACGACATGCACCAGCACGAGTACGCCACACAGAGCCGCCGCGGGCGCCGACGTGCCAGTGGTCAGCAGCAGCAGGCAACCAACGACGGGCGCGAGCGACGCCGCCCGCCCGTGGCGGTGCCAAGTGCCCAATACACCCAATGCGCCGAGCCCGGCGACGAGGATGACCGGCGCCGACGCGCGTGACGTGAGCGCGGCGGCGAGCAGGGCCGTCCACGCGGCCAGCGTCGCGGCGAGCAGCAGGGCGGAACGCGGGCTCATCGACGTACCCCCACCCCCCGGCCGCCCAGCCGCAACCAGCCGAGCGAGCCTTCGGCGACCTCGGCGAACGGGACCACCCGGGCACCGATCCGTTCAAGCGAGCTCGTGACCGCGGCCCGCTCGAGGCGCCAGACCCGCAACGCCAGCTCGTCGTCAGCGGACTCGGGGTGAATGTCGGTCTCGGTGAGTACGTCGACCACGACGACCGGGTGGGCGCGCTCGCGCAGGTCCCGCACCGTCTCGACGGCGAGGGCGTCGACCAGCGGGCTGAAGCACACCACGAGCGCACCGCTCGGCAGCACCGCCAACGGCAGCCGGTCCACACTCGGATCGACATAGGTTCGGGCCTGGCGGGCGGCCAGCAGCGTCTCCACGATCCGGTAGAAGTGCCGGGTACCCGTGGTCGGCGCCAGCCAGCGCAGCGAGCTGCCGAACGCGACGACACCGACCCGGTCGGCGACCTCGAGGTACGCCTGCACGACCGCGGTCGCCCCACGGACCGACTCGTCCACCGTGGTCCGCCCGGGCACGCCGAGGTCGTGCACCGAGTCGATCAGGACGACCACGTCACCCATCCGCTCCTGGGCGAACTCGTTGAGCATCAGGTCGTCGGAGCCCAGGCCGTGCAGCCGGCTGCTCATCGACCAGTTAACCCGCCGCACCGGGTCCCCCGGCAGGTAGGGCCGGACGCCGGCGAACTCCACCCCGGCACCGGGCGCCCGCGAGACGTGCGGCCCGAGGCGGGACTGCAGGTGCGGCGGCGGCGGGACGTGGGACGCCTGCGACGCCGGCGGGTAGACCGTCAGGCTCGGCGCTTCGAGCACCACATCGGCCGACCACGCGCGCTGGGCCGATCGGACCGAGCCGACCACGGTGCCCGCGGTCCAGTACCCCCAGCGCACCGGCGTCACCCGCCAGCTCGACTCCGCCTCGGCGGTCAGCGTCGCCAGCACCGCGCCGTCGTTGCCCACGAACTCTTCCGGACGCAGCGCCAGCCGCCAGGACCCGACCGGCCCGTCGGCGGTCATCCGTACCCTCAGGTCGACGGTCTGCCGCTCGGTCGTCCGTGGCGACGGCAGGTCCATCGTCACGTCGGCGCGACCGGCGCGGGTCTCCCGTAGCCACCAGGCGAGCGCCACCAGCGCCGGCGCCCCGAACGCGACCAGCGCGGCGTTCTGGACAAGCGCGGCCGCCGCGAGCGACAGGCAGCCGGCGGTGGCCAGCCGGCGAGCCAGCGGCGACGGCACCCACCGCGGCACGACCGTCCGCGTGGTCTGGCGCTCCGGGTCGGAAAGCCGGCGCGAGGTCATCCCTGCTGCCACTTCCGGACCGCCGAGCCGGGGTCGACCAGCGGGGTCTCGACCGAGTCGAGCAACTCGGCCACGACGTCGTCGCCGGTGACTCGGGCCACCCAGAGCTCGGGGCGCAGCACGAGGCGGTGACCGAGGGCCGGCACGGCGACCCGCTTGATGTCGTCGGGCGTGACGTGAGTACGTCCGGCCAGCACGGCCGCCGCGCGGGCCAGCTGGGTCACGGCCAGGGTGCCGCGCGGGCTCGCGCCGACCAGCGTCTTGCCGCTGTCCCTCGTCGCCACCACGATGGCGACGACGTAGTCGAGCACGTCCGGATGCACCTCGACCGACTCCAGCGACGCCATCATGGCCAGCAGGTCGTCGCTTCCGCACACCTCGCTCAGGATGATCTCCTCGCCGCGGTGGTCGAGCTTGCGGCGCACCATCGCCGCCTCGTCGTCGGCCTCGAGGTAGCCCATCGACAGCCGCATCACGAACCGGTCGAGCTGTGCCTCCGGGAGGGCGTACGTCCCCTCGTACTCGATCGGGTTCTGCGTGGCCAGCACGACGAACGGCGCCGGCAGCTGATGGCTCACCCCATCGGCCGTCACCTGCTGCTCGGCCATCGCCTCCAGCAGCGCGGCCTGGGTCTTCGGCGGCGTCCGGTTGATCTCGTCGGCGAGGACGAGCTGGGCGAACACCGGTCCCTG
>JBOHDE010000275.1:0-4756 GCA_050699035.1 Nocardioidaceae bacterium
GTAAGCACCGCGCTGCCCACAAGGCTCCCTCCGCGTTCTCCCGTGCCACCGCACGGGTGGCGTCGAGGGCGCGCACGCCGGACCGCACCACCCCTGAACAGCCCGCCGCGAACCGCACCACCCCGAAGCGCACCACCCCTGAACAGCCCGCCGCGAACCGCACCACCCCGAACCGCACCACCGCGAACCGCACCACCGCGAACCGCACCACCCCGAACCGCACTCACCCGACCCTCCGTCGCCACGGCGCGACGGCGGTCGCCCTGGGTGGTGTCGTGATGGCCGCCACCGCGGTCAGCGGCTCCGCGCTCAGCTCGCAGGCCGGCTCCGGCGACGCAGCGACCATGGACGTCGCGGCCAACGTGGCCGACCAGGCGTCCCGGGCCGCGAAAACGAAGACCGGCACCGAACGTACTCAGGCGCTGTCACGAGCGTCGCGCGACTCCATCCGCGAGCAGATCGCCGAGCTGCGGCCGAAGGCCGAGTCCAGCGAGCTGGGCGGCGGAGGCGTGTCGGACGCCGACGAGATCATTCCCGACGACCCGCGCGAGATCGCGATGATGATGCTCGACGATTTCGGCTGGGACGAGAGCCAGTTCGGCTGCCTCGACGAGCTGTGGACGGGCGAGAGCAACTGGAGCGTGACGGCCGACAACCCTAGGTCGAGCGCGTACGGCATCCCGCAGGCCCTGCCTGGTTCGAAGATGGCGTCCGCCGGCCCCGACTGGGAGACCAACCCGGTCACCCAGATCACCTGGGGCCTCGGCTACATCGACACGGTGTACGGCGACCCGTGCTCGGCCAATGAATTCAAGCAGGCCAACAACTGGTACTGAGCCGCGCGCTCAGCTGGGGCGGGTCATCCCGAGGACATCGAGGGCCTCGTCGAGCTGCTGCTCGGTGAGGTCACCGCGTTCGACGTAGCCGTTGTCCAGCACGACCTCGCGGATCGTACGGCGCTCGGCCAGCGCCTGCTTGGCCACCTTGGCGGCGTTCTCGTACCCGAGGTAGCGGTTGAGCGGCGTGACGATCGCCGGCGACGACTCGGCGAACTCACGGCCGCGCTCGACGTCGGCCTCGATCCCCGCGACGCACCGCTCGGCGAGCACCCGCGCCGCCGCCGCGAGCAGCCGGATCGACTCGAGCAGGTTGCGCGCCATCACCGGCATCATCACGTTCAGCTCGAAGCTGCCGGACGCGCCGGCGACCGTCACGGTCACGTCGTTGCCGATCACCTGGGCGCACACCATCAGCACCGCCTCGGGCACGACTGGGTTGACCTTGCCCGGCATGATGCTGGACCCGGGCTGCAGGTCGGGTAGCCGGATCTCGGCCAGGCCGGCGCGCGGCCCCGAGCCCATCCAGCGCAGGTCGTTGCAGATCTTGGTCAGGCTGACCGCGACCGTACGCAGTTGGCCGGACAGCTCGACCAGACCATCGCGCGCACCCTGCGCCTCGAAGTGGTCGCGGGCCTCGGTCAGCGGCAGCCCGGTCTCCGCGGCCAGGATCTCGATCACCCGGGCACTGAAGCCGGGCGGGGTGTTGATGCCCGTGCCGACGGCGGTGCCGCCGAGCGGGAGTTCGGCCACCCGCGGCAACGCCGACTGCACTCGCTCGATGCCGTGACGCACCTGTGCGGCGTAGCCACCGAACTCCTGGCCGAGCGTCACCGGCGTGGCGTCCATCAGGTGGGTGCGGCCCGCCTTCACGACGTCGGCGAACTCCGCGGCCTTGGCCCCGAGCGCGCCCGCCAGCTGGTCGAGACCCGGCACGAGGTCGGTGACGACGCCCTCGGTGGCGGCGACGTGGATCGACGTCGGGAACGTGTCGTTGCTGCTTTGGCTGGCGTTGACGTGGTCGTTCGGATGGACGTCGTCGCCGAGCGTACGGCCGGCCAGCGCCGACAGCACCTCGTTCATGTTCATGTTCGACGACGTGCCGGACCCGGTCTGGAAGACGTCGACCGGGAACTGGTCGACATGCGCACCCGTCGCCACCTCGTCGGCCGCCGCGACGATGGCGTCCGCGATCGGCGCCGGCAGTACTCCGAGCTCGGCGTTGGCCCGCGCCGCCGCGGCCTTGATCAACGCGAGCGCCCGGATCTGGGCCGGCTCGAGGGTCGTCCCGGAGATGGGGAAGTTGTCGACGGCGCGCTGGGTCTGCGCCCGCCAGAGCGCCGACGCCGGCACCCGTACCTCGCCCATCGTGTCGTGCTCGATGCGGAAGTCGTCCATGTCGTCAGACAGTACGCCGGGGCGACTCTCAGCGGACGGCAGACAACAGCCAGTACTGCTCGGCCCGCCCCTGCAGGTCGACGTCGACCGGCAGGGACGTCACGGAGCCGAACACCTGGCTGAGGGTCGCGACCAGCTCGGGGGCGGGCGCCGCCGACCAGACGGTCAGCCGCCCGCCGTCGCGAATCACCCGTCGACAGTCGCGCAGGAAGTCCTCCCGGTAGACCGCGACGTTGGCGTCGTGGACGAGGTAGCCAGGGCCGTTGTCGACGTCGAGGAGTACGCCGGCGTACGACGCGTCGGCCGAGGCCGCGACGGCGTCACGGACGTCGGTGATCCGTACCTCCACCCGAGGGTCGGCGAGCAGGTCGGCACCCGGCAGGGTGCCGTCGGACATCCAGCTGACTACGGCCGGTTCGAGCTCGGCGACCACGACCTGCCGTACACGGGGGTCGGCCAGCAGCTCGCGGACCGTGAACCCGAGGCCGAGCCCACCGACCAGCAGCCGGTCCGGCCCGTCGTCGGCCAGCCCTGAGTCGGCCAGCCCTGAGTCGGCCAGCACGGCGCGGGCCAGCAACCGTTCGCTGCTGGTCTGCGCGGTGTCCATCACGAAGACGCCGTTGACGCGCAGCTCGAGAGCCCCGTCGGCCCGCCGGCGTACGACGACCTCGCCCCGCTCCGACTCGGCCCGGGCCACGGTCTGCTGCTCCACCCGCCGAGGCTACTGCGCTGCCGTCGAGCTGGACCGACGTCGAAAATTGCCCAATTGGGCAAAATTCGACCCTGAACCGGCCGGAACCGGGTCGAAAATCGCCCAATTGGGCAATCTTTGACGCACCCATGGCCAGCGCCTGCGGCCGACACGGAACCTGGCTGGCGAAAGAAGCGTCATCCTCGACAGACCCATGAGAAAGTGGTGCCGACTTGGGGGAGAAGATTGTGCTTCGTCGGAGAATGACCTGGCTTGCCGTGGCGGTCGCCGTGCCGTTGGTCATCGCGCTCGCGCCCGCGCAGGCCGTGGCGCCTCCGCCCGTACCCACGGACGGGATCGAGACACCGGTCGAGCCGTCGCCGGCCGAGGCACCGCCGAACCCCCCGGCCGCGTCCCCGAGTACGGAGCCCGAGCGCGCCGAGGGTGCCGTCGCGGACGTCCCGGCGGCGGTGCGGGAGTCGATGCAGCGCCACCGCGAAGAGCTGAAGGAGTCCGGTGTCCGTGACCTGGGCTGGCAGCTCAGCGACCCGATGATGGTCGGCGAGGGCGCGCAGTGGCAGCTCAGCAACGGCACCGTCTACTGGCTGGCCGGTCTCGGCTCGAAAGCGGTGTGGAGCCGGCACCTGAAGAAGTACGTCGCGTTCGGCGGACCGCGCGGGGAGCTTGGCTTCCCGGTCAGCGACGTCGAGGCGGCACGGGTGTCCGGCGCGACGCGCAGCCGCTACCAGGACGGCCGGATCTACGACTCCAGCCGGACCGGCACGCACGAGATCCACGGGCCGATCGCGACGCGGTTCGTCGCCCTCGGTGCCGAGCTCAAGTTCGGTCTCCCGGTGACCGACGAGGGCGGGGGCGGGCTCGGCGCGACGCGAGCCAGCTCGCTGCAGAAGGGCCGCATCTACTGGCACCCGACCACCGGCGCGGTCGGGCTGTGGGGGCGCACGCTCAGCAAGTACATCAGCAAGGGCGGGGCCAGGGCCTGGTTCGGCCTCCCGACCCGTGAACAGCGGCTGGTGGGCAACACCTACCGTGCCGACTTCGCCCGAGCCGCCATCGTCACCAGCCGGTCGACCTGGGCGGTCCGCGTCATCGCGCCGTACTCCGCCACTTCGTACTCCGTCACCCGCACCTCGCTCGGCCGGACGTACCGCTCCGGCTGCCCGGTGGGTCCGAGCAGCCTGCGCCGGCTGCGGCTGGTGTACCGGGACTGGTACGGCGATGCGACCGCTGGCGACCTGGTGGTCCACCGCAACGTCGTCGGCGACATCCGGCGAGTGTTCGAGGACGCCCACGAGGCGAAGTTCAACGTGCGCCGGATCCGGCCGATGTCGGCGTACGGTGGCGACGACATCCGGGCGATGGAAGACGACAACACCTCGGCGTTCAACTGCCGCAAGGTGACCGGCAACCCGTACCGCCTCTCCCAGCACTCGTACGGAAACGCGATCGACATCAACACGTTCGAGAACCCGTACGTCACCTCGAGCCGGGTCTACCCCGAGGGGTCGGAGACGTACCTGAACCGCGGCAACTACCGCAAGGGCATGTTGATGTCGTGGAACTCGATCCCGAGGCGGATGCGGGCGGAGGGCTGGCCGTGGGGAGCCCGCTGGTCCAACCCTGACTACCAGCACTTCTCCTCCAACGGTGGCTGACCCTCGGCTGGCCGTCGTCGCCGTGCTCACCGTTCTGACGGCCTGCACCGGCGGTTCGGACTCGGACGCGGACTCGGCGAGCAAGGGGGCCAGCACGGAGCCCTCGTCGCCGGCCGAGGTCCGGCCGTCGTCGCCGGCGGAGAGCACGCCGGCGA
>JBOHDE010000276.1:0-4715 GCA_050699035.1 Nocardioidaceae bacterium
CGCAACGCGGCGCGCTCGAGCTGCCGCGAGAGCAGGTGGTCGCGACCGATGACGACCTTCTCGTCCTCGGTGTAGCCGTCGAGCCGGACCAGCTCCATCCGGTCGAGCAACGCCGCCGGGATCGTGTCCGCGACGTTCGCGGTGGCCAGGAACAGCACGTCGGACAGGTCGAGCTCGACCTCGAGGTAGTGGTCGCGGAAGGTGTGGTTCTGCGCCGGGTCGAGGACCTCGAGCAGAGCGGCGGCCGGGTCGCCGCGATAGTCCGCCCCGATCTTGTCGACCTCGTCGAGCAGCACGACCGGGTTCATCGAGCCGGCCTCCTTGATGGCGCGCACGATCCGGCCGGGCAGCGCACCGACGTACGTGCGCCGGTGGCCGCGGATCTCGGCCTCGTCGCGCACCCCACCCAGTGCGACGCGGACGAACTTCCGGTCCAGGGCGCGCGCGACCGACTCCCCCAGCGACGTCTTGCCGACGCCGGGTGGGCCGACCAGCGCGAGCACGGCACCGGACCCGCGGCCACCGACGACCTCCAGTCCCCGTTCGGCCCGCCGGGCGCGGACGGCGAGGTACTCGGTGATGCGTTCCTTCACGTCCGCCAGCCCGGCGTGGTCGGCGTCGAGGACGCCCCGGGCGGCGGGCACATCGGTGTTGTCGGTCGTACGCACCGACCACGGCAGCTCGAGCACGGTGTCGAGCCAGGTGCGGATCCAGCCCGTCTCCGGCGACTGCTCGGAGGCACGCTCCAGCTTGCCGACCTCCTGCAGGGCGGCGTCGCGGACCTGATCGGGCAGGTCGGCGGCCTCGACCCGGGCCCGGTAGTCGTCGGAGCCGTCGGGCTCGCCCTCGCCGAGCTCTTTGCGAATGGCGGCGAGCTGCTGGCGCAGCAGGTACTCGCGCTGGGTCTTGTCCAGCTGCTCGCGTACCTCGTCGCCGATCTTGCTGGAGACCTCCTCCTCGGCGAGCCGGGCCCGGGTCCACTCGAGCAGCAGCTCAAGCCGTTCGGCGACGTCGAACGACTCCAGCAGCCGGGTCTTCTGCTCGCGGTCGAGCCACGACGCGTAGCCGGCGCTGTCGGTCAGCTCGGCCGGATCGGTCATCCGGTGCACGGCGTCGATGACCTGCCAGGCCTCGCGGTGCTGCAACAGTGACAGCAGCAGGGTCTTGTACTCGGCGGCGAGCTCGCGGATGCGGTCGTCGACCGGGGCGTCCTCGGCGGTGCTGACCTCGACCCACAGCGCGGCGCCGGGACCGGTCACGCCGGCCCCGATCCGGCCGCGACGCAGGGCGCGTACGACGGCTGCCGGCGCACCACCGGGGAGCCGACCGATCTGGACGATCTCGGCGACCACACCGACCCCGCCGTAGCGACCGTCGGGACGTGGCACCAGCAGGACCCGTGAGTTGTCGGAGTCCGCGGTGCGCGCGGCGTCGACGGCGGCCTGGCGCTCCGGGTCGAGCTCGAGCGGCACGACCATGCCGGGCAGCACGACGTCGTCGACCAGCGGAAGGACGGGCAGCGAGTGAGTGCTCATGGTTCCCCTCATCTGTGAATGCTCATCTAACTGCTGGCAGCTCGCCCGCATTCCCGGCCGGGCATAAGTGCAACCTCGGCGCGACGGCCTGGGCAGAACTGCAACCCTCCGCGCGAGTGGGTAGGGCAGATGGCTGGTACCGACGCTGTCGGGGCCTGACGGCCGGGCGGCGTGCCGACCGTTCGCCACGTAACCGTGGCTCGCGGCGGGGTGAAAGGACGGCACTCGTCTCTGTACCGTCTGGACGGTACAGTTGGCGCATGAGCTCAGCACGGACCCGGATCACTGACGCCGCGATGGCGCTGGCCGCCCGGCACGGCGTCCCGTCCCTCACCCTCGACGCGGTCGCCGCCGAGGCGGGGGTCAGCAAGGGCGGCTTGCTGTACCACTTCAAGACCAAGGAGGCGCTGCTCGCCGGGCTGGTCGAGGCTGCCATGGCCCGCTGGTCCGACGACGTCGACGCGGCTGAGGCAACCGACAGCGAGCCGGCCGGCCGGGCCGCCCGGGCCTATGTCTCGGCCTGCGTCGCCGACGACGACCCGGCACGCGAGCTGGCGCTGCTCGCAGCTGCGGCTCTGGACGGCGGCTCGGTCGGCGCCTGGCGCGACGCCGTGCGGACCTGGACCGAGGGCGAGGACGACATCGACCTGCTGGTCACCCGGCTCGCCGCCGACGGGATGTGGCTGGCCCGCGCGCTCGGCCTGTACGACCTCGACCGTACCCGGATCGTCGCGGTCACCGAGCGGCTCGCCGCATTGACTCGGCCGGAGCCCGCGCCATGATGACGTGGATCCTGCTCAGCATCGCCATCGTCAGCGAGGTGGCCGGCACGCTGTCGATGCGGGCGTCGGAGGGCCTCACCAGGCTGCCGTGGCTCGGGGCGACGGTGGTCGGCTACCTGGTGGCGTTCAGCCTGCTCGCCCAGGTCCTCAAGCTCGGCATGCCGGTGGGCATCGCGTACGGAGTCTGGGCAGCGATCGGGATCGCCGCCACGGCCGTCCTCGGTCACCTGATCTGGGACGACCCGCTCACCTGGATGATGGCGCTCGGCATCACGCTGATCATCGGCGGAGTGCTGCTGGTCGAGACCGGAGCGCACTGATCGGCGACGACCTCAGTCGACCCGTCGTTGTTCGTCGCTCCCGGTGAGGAAGCTGCTCGGGTCGCCGGCCGCCCGCGCGCCGGAGTCGAGCCAGGCCCGCAGGCCGTCCGGGTTTCGGCGCTCGATCTCGTCGAGATACTCCTGCCTGGCCTGCACCAGCCGAGCCCGGTTGGCGAGCGACAACGGTCGCTGCAGGGCGGTGTAGCTGATCCGCCACGCCAGGCAGAGCCCGTCGTCGCTGAGCTCGGCGGCGGCCGAGGTCCGGGCTGCGGTCGAGGCCGGCTCCGGCTCGGGAGCTCGCGGCCGGCCTTCCCGGTCGGGCTCGTGTCGGCCGAGCCGGGCCGCGCAGAACCTGAACGCCGCCGGCGACGTGGCCGCGGCCAACGCCACCACCAGGAACGCCCACGTCCCCAGCACGAGGCACAGCCCGACGACGCAGACGGCGCCGGCGCCGCCGAGCACCGCCGCGGTCACCAGGCGCCGGGTCGAGCTGCGCCACGGCACCGGGCCACCGTCGGCCGCACCGATCCAGCGACTCGCAGTGACGGCAGCGGTGACCGTCGTCGCACAGCCGAAGAAGACGAGGAGAGCGAGCGTCGACCAGGTCAGCACTGCCGCGACGAGGCCGAACGACGCGACGGCTCCGACGACCACACACCACACGCTCCGATGCAGCCCAACCCACGACCACCCGCCTCGGGGTCGCCAACGCACCATCGCGGACCTCCAGCCCTCACGGGGGAAGTACCCATCCGCAGGTGAGTTAATGCCGCACCGACCACGGCGCGTCGTCAGCCCTGGTCGAGTGTGCGGGAGCCCTGACTGCGCGAGCAGGACTCCCGTACACCCTGGGTGTTAGGCAGCCGGTCCCCGACCCCGTCGGCCCCTCTGCTCAGCGATGGGCAGATCGGTGTGACCAGACATCAACACCACCGGCTCTCGACACGTAGGAAGGGCAGGCTGCTCACCACTGAGCCGACCGTGCCACGCGGTCTCGTCGTCGGCAACAGAGCACGACGACCATCTTGAGAAGCGGTCTCGAATCGCTCACCATCCGGACGGTCTTCGACGGCTCTCGACACCCCGGTTCCTCCCGCACCTTTGGTAACGCCCGCCACTCCGGATCCGGGCGAAGCATGATGGGAGTGCGGGGCGATCCCACCCCGCGGCGGGAGGTGCCCGGTGGCCGACAAGCACCTGCGTCCGAGCCGACTCAGCGTAGGCCCGGCACACCTGGTCGCCGCCTGTGTGCTCCTCGCGGTCGCGCTGCGGGCACCGTTCGTCCGGGACCCGCTGGACCGCGACGAGGCCGGCTATCTGCTCGTCGCGCGGCACTGGCACGGCGACGGGCCGCACCTGTACGGCGACTTCTGGGTGGACCGGCCACCGCTGCTGATCTGGTACTACCGGCTGTCCGACTCGATCGCCGGTGAGACGGGCGTTCGCCTGCTCGGCTGCCTCGTGGTGACGCTGCTCGTGCTCGGCGCCGCACGGGCCGGTCGACAGCTCGGGGGCACGGCCGGGGCCGGCTGGGCCGGGCTCGTCGCGGCTGCGCTCGGCTCCTCGTACGCGCTCGCCGCCGAGACCGTGAACGCAGAGCTGCCGGCGGCCGCCCTCGTCATGGTCAGCTGTGCCTCGACGCTCACGGCGGTTCGGGGAAGGGCCCCGTCGCAGTATGTCTTCGGCCTGCTGGCCGGGGTCTCGGCCGGCTGCGCCCTGCTGGTCAAGCAGAGCTTCTTCGACGGTGTCGTGTTCGCTGCCGTCCTGCTCGGTGTCGCGGGTGCCCGACGCACGTTGACCACCCCGGTGGTCGTACGGGTGGCGGCCGTCGGCGTCGTCGGCTTCACGGGGCCGCTGGTCGCCACGGGTGTCTGGGCGTACCGCTCCGACGGCGGTCTCGGCGAGCTCTGGCTGGCAATGTACGGCTTCCGGATGCGCGCCCTCGGTGTGATCGCCGCGGAGAGCCTCGGCAGCTCGCTGGAGCGGCTGGTCATCGCCGCCGTGATGGCCACCGTCAGCGGCATCGTGCTGCTGGTCTGGAGCCTCATGGCCGCCCGGCGCGAACTCGGACGCGACCC
>JBOHDE010000277.1:0-4707 GCA_050699035.1 Nocardioidaceae bacterium
CACCGACGACGAGCTGCAGCAGCAGTTCCAGGCGCTGATCGACGGTGACGGCCGGATCGAGCCGCGGGACTGGATGCCGGAGGCGTACCGCAAGGGACTGGTTCGGCAGATCGCCCAGCATGCGCATTCCGAGATCATCGGCATGCAGCCGGAGGGCAACTGGATCACCCGGGCGCCCAGCCTGCGCCGCAAGGCGATCCTGATGGCCAAGGTCCAGGACGAGGCGGGCCACGGCCTCTACCTCTACGCCGCCGCGGAGACCCTCGGCGCCGACCGTGCCGACCTGCTCGACCTGTTGCACACCGGCCGGCAGAAGTACTCCTCGATCTTCAACTACCCGACGCTGACCTGGGCCGACATGGGCGCGATCGGCTGGCTCGTCGACGGCGCCGCCATCGTCAACCAGGTCCCGCTGTGCCGGTGCTCGTACGGCCCGTACGCCCGCGCGATGATCCGGGTCTGCAAGGAGGAGTCGTTCCACCAGCGTCAGGGTTTCGAGATCCTCCACACCCTGAGCCAGGGCACCGACGCCCAGAAGGCGATGGCGCAAGACGCCGCGAACCGTTGGTGGTGGCCGAGCCTGATGATGTTCGGGCCTCCTGACGACGAGTCACCCCACTCCGCGCAGTCGATGCGGTGGGGCATCAAGCGGTTCAGCAACGACGCGCTGCGACAGCGGTTCGTCGACATGACGGCGCCGCAGGCCGAGGTGCTCGGCATCACGCTGCCCGACCCCGACCTGAGGTGGAACGACGAGCGCGGCTCGTACGACTTCGGCGAGATCGACTTCACCGAGCTGTTCGAGGTGATCAAGGGCAACGGTCCGTGCAACAAGCAGCGGCTGGAGCACCGGGTACGCGCGCACACCGACGGCGCCTGGGTCCGAGAGGCGGCCGACGCGTACGCCGACAAGCAGGCCGCCAAGGCCCGGAGGGCCGTCGCATGAGCGAGCCGACGCGTCGGGACTGGCCGTTGTGGGAGGTCTTCGTCCGGGCCCGGCGAGGGCTGTCTCACGTGCACGTCGGCTCGCTGCACGCCCCCGACGCACCGATGGCCGTACGCAACGCGCGTGACGTCTACACCCGCCGGCAGGAGGGGGTGTCGATCTGGGTCGTACCCGCGGCGCAGATCACCGCGTCGAGCCCGGACGAGAAGGACGCGTTCTTCGACCCGGCCGCCGACAAGATCTACCGGCACCCGACGTTCTACGACGTACCCGAAGGCGTCGATCACCTGTGACCACCCGCACTGGTGACCGCACCGCCGTAGTGACCTACACGCTGCGGCTCGCCGACGACGCCCTGGTGCTCGCGCACCGGCTGGGGGAGTGGATCGCGGCGGCGCCGCAGCTCGAGGAGGACATCGCGGTCGGCAACATCGGGCTCGACCTGCTCGGTCAGGCCCGCGCGCTGCTGACCTACGCCGGCGAGGTCGAGGGCGCCGGCCGTGACGAGGACGCGCTCGCCTACTTCCGGGACGAGCGCGACTTCACCAACTGCCACCTGGTCGAGCTGCCCAACGGTGACTTCGCGGCGACCATGGCCCGGCTGCTGGTGTTCGCCAGCTACCAGTACGAGCTCTACCGCCGACTGGCCGACAGCACCGACGAGACCCTGGCCGCCGTCGCCGCCAAGGCGGTCAAGGAGGTCGACTACCACCGCGACCACGCGATGCAGTGGGTGCTGCGGCTCGGTGACGGCACCGACGTCTCGCACCAGCGCATGCAGGCAGGTCTCGACCTGGTCTGGCCCTATGTCCACGAGCTGTTCGAGACCGACGAGCTCACCACCGCACTGGCGGCGGCCGGCGTCGCGGTCGACCCGGCCGAGCTGCGCGAGCCCGCCTTGCAGGCGATCGAGCGCGTCGTCTCCGAAGCCACGCTGACCGGGCCCGACGTGCGGCCCGCGGTCACCGGTGGTCGCCGTGGCGTGCACTCCGAGCACCTGGGCTACCTGCTCGCGGAGATGCAGCACCTGGCCCGCTCGCACCCGGGGGCCCACTGGTGAACACGACAGTGACCGCTGCCGACGTCCGTGAGGTCGTGGCCGCCGTGCCCGATCCCGAGATCCCGGTGATCGGCATCGACGACCTGGGCATCCTGCGCTCCGTGCAGGTCGACGAGCACGGCCACGTCGACGTCACGATCACGCCGACCTACTCGGGATGCCCGGCGATGGAGGCGATCCAGGCCGACGTACGCGCGGCCCTCGCCCGGCACGGCCACCACGACGTGACCGTACGCCTGGTGCTGGCTCCGACATGGACCACCGACTGGATCACGCCGCACGGCCGCCGGCTGCTCGAGGAGTACGGCGTCGCGCCGCCGGCGGCGCGTGTCGCCGATGCCCCGGTGGGGCTCACGTTGTCGGTGCGCTGCCCGCAGTGCGGCTCGCCCGACACCCGTGAGCTGTCGCGGTTCGGCTCGACCGCGTGCAAGTCATTGTGGTCGTGCAACGCCTGCCGCGAGCCGTTCGACCACTTCAAGACCCTGTGAGGCTGTGGTGAGCGCCCGGCACGCCGTCTTCCACACGCTGCGAGTCGCCGAGGTCGAGCGGCTGCTCGACGATGCGGTCGCGATCACCTTCGACGTGCCGGCCGACCTGGCCGACGACTACGCGTTCGCGCAGGGCCAGCACCTGACCGTGCTGATGCCGGCCAACGGCTCCCACGCCGACGTGGTCCGCCGCAATTACTCGATCTGCTCGCCGGTGTCGTCGGGTCGGCTGCGGATCGCCGTGAAGCGGCTCGACGGCGGCGCCTTCTCGTCGTACGCGATCGACTCTCTCGCGCCCGGCGACGAGCTCGAGGTGATGACGCCGACCGGGCGGTTCTACACGACGCTCGACCCGGCGAACGCCAAGCACTACGCCTGCATCGCCGCGGGATCGGGCATCACCCCGATGCTCTCGATCGTCGCGACGACGCTCGAGACCGAGCCCGAAAGCCGGGTGACCCTGCTGTTCGCCAACCGGACCAGCAAGACGGTGATGTTCCTGGAGGAGCTCGAGGACCTCAAGGACCGCTACCGCGAGCGGTTCCACCTCGTGCACGTGCTCAGTCGGGAGCCGCAGGAGGTGGAGCTGTTCTCGGGCCGGCTCGACGGTCCGCGGCTGCAGCGGTTCCTCGACACGCTCGTCCCGGTCGACGACGTCGACGAGTGGTTCCTCTGCGGCCCGTACGACATGGTCGTCGCGCTGCGTGAGGTCCTGGTGGCCGCGGGTGCGCAGAAGCGGCACATTCACGCCGAGCTGTTCCACGTGGAGTCCGCGCCACCGCCGCGCCGCAGCGTCGAGCCGGTCGGTGGTGAGGAGGGTGCCGCGGTCACGATCGTGCTCGACGGCCGGCGGTCGGAGTTCCGGCTGCCGGCCGACGGCGTACCCGTGCTCGAGGCGGCGCTGGCCGTGCGGTCCGACGCGCCGTACGCCTGCCGTGGCGGCGTGTGTGGCACCTGTCGTGCCAAGGTCGTCGAAGGAAGTGTCGAGATGGACCAGAACTGGGCGCTCGAGCCCGACGAGATCGAGCGTGGCTATGTGCTGACCTGTCAGTCACATCCGACCAGTGACGCGGTGTTACTGGACTACGACGCTTGACGAGGGCGCTTTACTAGGCCATTGACTGGGCGCTTGCCTAGAGACGCTCGACGAGGACGCTTGACCGGACGCTTGGGTTATCCGGTCGGATGCGGGGTAGAAGTGGCTGCGGACGAGCACGGACTCGCGGAGGAGAAGCATGTCTGAGACCTACCACGACGACCGATTGGTCCTCGGCGGCGACGACGACGGGCGATCGGACTACGCGGCCGAGGAGCTGAGGGAGCGGCAGCGCGAGGAGTACGGGGGTCTGCACGTCGGAGCGGCGTTCTACGGCTGGTTGGTGGCCGCGGCGATGGCCGTGCTGCTGGCGAGCCTGGCCGGTGCGGTCGCGACCGGCGTGGGAGCGTCGTTCGACATCAGCCGCGCCGACCTGGACCGGCAGTCCGAGACCTTGACCGTCGCCGGCCTCGCCTTGATTGGCGCGATCGTGTTGATCGCCTACTTCGCCGGTGGGTACGTCGCCGGCCGGATGACCCGGTTCGACGGCGGGCGGCAGGGCTTTGGCGCGTGGGTGATCGGCGTGCTCACGTTGCTGGCTCTCGGTGTCGTCGGCGCGGTGTTCGGGCGCCGCTACGACGCGTTCGACCAGGTCGACCAGGTGGACCTGCCGGCCAGCGTGGGCTCGACCGAGACCCTCAGCCTGGGACCGGCGCTGGTCCTCGCGGCCGTGGTGCTGGCGACCATGCTGTTCGCGATCATGGGCGGCAAGGCCGGCAACCGCTACCACCGCAAGGTCGACGGCTACCGGATCTGACGGCATCCCACTGGGTGGCTCCGGTCCACAACTTTTCTGGTACGGGGCGCCCCCGTTCCATTAGGTCTGGAACGGGGGCGCCCCGTGCCAATGGAACAGGTGGGCGACGACGCCGACTCCCATGCCGAGCGCGGGCCAGATCGGCCAGGGGTACCACGCCCCGGCGGTCAGCCCGACGCTGAGCCAGATCGCGACGAGTACCGCCATCACGCCGACGTAGGACGCGAGGTAGGCCCGCAGGCCGATCCGCGCCCCGCGCCCGCTCCGGCGGGTCGGCTGCTCGGGTGGCAGGTCGCGCCCGAGGCTCGCCAGGTCGGCCTGGGTCTGCGCGCTCATCGCCGCGGCCAGCCGGGTCTCGAG
>JBOHDE010000278.1:0-4682 GCA_050699035.1 Nocardioidaceae bacterium
ACCGCGCCGCGAGCGCGCTGAGCCGCGACGACGTCGCCCGCGCGCTCTCCGCCCATCCCCGGATCGGCGAGCGGGCCGAGGGGGAGACCGTGCAGGCGCGTTGGTCGCGCGTGGAGCAGTCCGGCGTCGGCCCGGACGGCGCGACGGCACGGGCGCTGGCCGACGGCAACCGCGCGTACGAAGACCGCTTCGGCCGGGTGTTCCTGATCTGCGCCGCCGGTCTGGGTGCCGAGGAAATCCTTGCTGCGTTGCACACCAGGCTCGACAACGACGACGACAAGGAGCACCAAGTGGTCGCCGACGAGCTCCGCAAGATCGCCCTGCTACGGCTGCGGAAGGTCCTTACAGCATGAGCGCGATCACGACACACGTGCTCGACACGGGGCTCGGGCGGCCGGCGGCCGGGGTGCCCGTCCGGCTGGAGCAGGTGTCCGCGACGGGCCGCCCGTTGGGCACCGCGGTGACCGATGCGGAGGGGCGGGTGACCGACCTGGGCCCGGCGGAGGTGGACCCCGGCGCCTACCGTCTCGTGTTCGACACCGCCGCGTACTTCGCCGCGACCGGGCAGGCCGGGTTCTTCCCCGAGGTCAGCGTGACGTTCGCGGTGACCGACCCCACCGAGCACCATCACGTACCCGTGCTGCTCAGCCCGTTCGCGTACTCGACCTATCGGGGGAGCTGACCGACCGTGGGGATCGTGCTGGGGCCCAACCAGTATGGGAAGGCGGAGGTACGCGTCGTGCGCGTGCGGCGCGACACGGCCCGGCACGAGATCCGCGACCTCAACGTGTCCACCGCGCTGCGCGGCGCGTTCGACGCCGCCCACGTGACCGGCGTCCAGGCCGACGTGCTGCCCACCGACACGCAGAAGAACGTCGTGTTCGCCTTCGCCAAGGAGCGGGGGATCGACGCGATCGAGGACTTCGGGCTGACCCTGGCCCGGCACTTCGTCGGTGAGGTGCCGGCTGTGCACGGCGCGCGGGTGCTGGTCCAGGAGTACGCCTGGGATCGGATCGACGTCGACGGCACCGGCCACGACCACGCGTTCGTCCGGCGCGGCCAGGAGACCCGGACGACCACGGTCACCGTCGAGGGCGAGGGGGACGACGCGGCCGCGTGGGTGGTGTCGGGGTTCGAGGACCTGGTGGTGGCCAAGACGACGGGGTCGGAGTTCCGCGACTTTCGCCGGGACCACTACACGACGCTGGCCGACACCGACGACCGGGTGCTCGCGACATCCCTGGTGGCGCGCTGGCGCTACCAGGGCGAGGTCGCCGACTGGGACGCGTCGTACTCATCGATCCGCGCCCTGCTGCTCAGCCGGTTCGCCGACGTGCACAGCCTCGCGCTGCAACAGAGCTTGTACGCGATGGGGGAGGCGGTGCTGGAGAAGCATCCCGAGGTGACCGAGATCCGCTTCGCGGCGCCCAACAAGCACCACTTCCTGGTCGACCTGTCGCCGTTCGGCGTCGACAACCCCGGTGAGGTCTTCCACGCCGCCGACCGACCGTACGGCTTGATCGAGGCCACCGTGCAACGCGACGACGGGCCCGAGCCCGGGTCGGCCTGGCAGTGACCGGCGCGTCGCGCTCCCTCGACCTGGTCGTCCGCGCGCGACGCGTCGTGACGGCCGACGGCGAGGCCGCGCGGTCGGTCGGCGTACGCGACGGAGTCATCGTCGGCGTCGAGCCGTACGAGTGGGCCGTCGACGCCGACCTCGTCATCGAGCTGGCCGACGACGAGGTGCTGCTGCCGGGCCTGGTCGACACCCACGTGCACGTCAACGAGCCCGGGCGTACGGAGTGGGAGGGGTTCGCCACCGCGACCCGGGCCGCGGCCGCAGGCGGCATCACCACGATCGTCGACATGCCGCTGAACAGCATCCCGCCGACGGTCGACGTCGCCGCCCTCGAGGTGAAGCGGTCCGCGGCGCGTGACGCATGCTTCGTCGACGTCGGGTTCTGGGGCGGCGCAGTCCCGGGCAACGCGGCCGAGCTGCGCGGCCTGCACGACGCCGGCGTGTTCGGGTTCAAGTGCTTCCTGTCGCCGTCGGGCGTCGACGAGTTCCCGCCGCTCGACGCCGACCAGCTCGGCGTTGCGCTGCGCGAGGCCGGCTCGCTGGACGCGTTGACGGTCGTGCATGCCGAGGACGCGGGTGTGCTCGACGGCGCTCCGCCCGCGCACGGCCGGAGCTACCGCGACTTCCTGGCCTCGCGGCCGCGGGATGCGGAGACCGTCGCGATCGCGGCCGTGGTCGACCTGGCCCGTGACATCGGCGGCCAGGTGCACGTCTTGCACCTGTCCAGCTCCGACGCCCTTCCGTTGGTCGCCGCGGCGCGCCGCGACGGACTGCGGTTGAGCGTCGAGACGTGCCCGCACTACCTGACGTTCGCGGCCGAGGAGATCGCCGACGGTGCCACGGCGTACAAGTGCTGCCCGCCGATCCGCGCGGCGGACAACCGGGAGCGGCTCTGGCAAGGGCTCGCCGACGGCCTGGTCGACCTGGTCGTCTCGGACCACTCGCCGTCGCCACCGGAGCTGAAGGACCTGGACGCCGGCGACTTCGGCGCCGCGTGGGGCGGCATCTCGTCGCTGCAGCTCGGCCTGCCGGCGGTGTGGACGGGGGCCCGGCAGCGCGGGTTCGGGCTGGTCGACGTGGCGGGATGGATGAGCACCCGCCCGGCCCAGCAGGTCGGGCTGCTGCGCAAGGGCCGGATCGAGCCCGGGTACGACGCCGACCTCTGCGTGTTCGCACCCGACCAGAGGTGGACGGTCGAGCCCGGGCTGCTGCAGCATCGGCATGCGGTGACGCCGTACGCCGGACGGCCGGTGGAGGGCGTCGTGCGGAGCACCTGGCTGCACGGCCGGCGCATCGACCTGGACACGCGGCCGCGCGGGCGGCTGCTGGTGCGAGGAGGAGCATGACCGACGACTTCACCAGGCTCCCCGACCTGGCCGGCCGCGCGCTGGCGGGCAGCGTGGTCTACGCCAACGACGAGCTGTTCGCCGAGCGCGAGAACCTGATCAAGCCGGGCCCGGCGGAGGCCCGTCACGAGTTCGGCCCGAAGGGCAAGGTCTACGACGGCTGGGAGACCCGGCGGCGCCGCGACGACGTGTCGGGCGACCCGCCGGCCGACTACGCGGTCGTGCGGCTCGGCGTGCCCGGCATTGTCCGGGGCGTCGTGGTCGACACGTCCTGGTTCACCGGCAACTTCCCGCCGTACGCCTCGGTCGAGGCGACCGGGGTCGAGGGCCACCGTTCGCCGACGGAGCTCGCCAAGGCCGACTGGGTGACGCTGGTGCCGAAGTCCACGATCGTCGGCGACACGGCCAACCTGTTCCCGGTCGACGACCAGCGGCGGTTCACCCACGTACGACTGTCGATCCATCCCGACGGCGGCGTCGCCAGGTTCCGGGTGCACGGCGAGCCGCTGCCGGACCCCCGCCTGATGACCGGCACCGTCGACCTGGCCGCGCTGGAGTACGGCGCCGACGTGGTCGACTGCTCGAACGCGTTCTACTCGTCCCCGGTCAACATCCTGCGGCCCGGGCGGGCGCAGACGATGGGCGACGGGTGGGAGAACGCGCGACGGCGCGACGGCGGCAACGACCACGTCACGGTGCGGCTGGCGGCGCGTGGCGCGGTGCGCCGGGTCGAGATCGACACCTCGTGCTTCGTCGGCAACGCCGCCGGCTGGGCCGCGTTGTCGGGGATCGACGCCGAGACGTACGAACTCGACGAGGCTGGTGGGTGGGTCGAGCTGGTGCCACGGACTCGGCTGCAGCCCGACACCCGACACTTCTTCCGTACGCCCCAAGGGCAACCGGTGACCCATGTGCGGCTCGACGTCTATCCCGACGGTGGGCTGGCCAGGCTGCGGGTCGACGGTGAGATCGCCGCCGAGTCGTTGGTCGCGGCCGTCGTGCACTGGCTGGACCGGCTGCCCGAGCAGCAGGCGGTCGAGGTGTTGTCCGCCGAGGGCGGGCTGTCGCCGGCGGACGCCGGTGAGCTGGTGGCGCGGCGGCCGTTCAGGGACCCGACCGCGGTGCCGTCCGCGGTTGTCGCATCGTTGCTGGGGACGTGACCGATCTGGCCCTCCGGTGGGCTTTGGTGGGGATCCGAGCGGGATAGAGTTGGTGCTGGTGGCCGACCCTTCGGCCTCCTCGGACGAGATGCGCCGTACCCGATCGGGACAAGACGACGCGCGAGGAGGCGTGTCATGGCGTGGCTCATCCTGGTGCTGGCCGGAGTGTTCGAGATCTGCTGGGCGGTCGGGCTCAAGTACACCCACGGGTTCACGCGGCTGTGGCCGAGCGTCGGGACCGTCGTCGCGATCGTGGTCAGCCTGGGTCTGCTCGGACTCGCGACCCGCACCCTGCCGATCGGCACCGCGTACGCCGTCTGGGTCGGCATCGGCGCTGCGGGGACGACGCTCCTCGGGATCGTCTTGTTCGACGAGCCGATTGGCGTGGTCCGAACCGCCTGCCTGGTGCTGTTGTTGGGTGCCGTCGTCGGTCTCAAGCTCACCGCCTCCCAGTGAGCCGGCGCGCGAGACCCCCTTTCGCGTCGAGGTTGCGCGTATGTCGGACCGTGGCGACTCATCCCCACGCGTACAGGATCATCCCCACGTCTGCAGGAGTGGGGATGATCGGGAACGGCACGGGTCCGTGCCGTGCGGGGA
>JBOHDE010000279.1:0-4648 GCA_050699035.1 Nocardioidaceae bacterium
CGAGGACGACGTCGACGCCCGGGTCGACCTGGTGCCGGCCGCCCTCGCCAAGGGGCTGGAGTTCGACCACGTGGTCGTGGTCGAGCCGGCCGCGATCGTCGCGGGCGAGGCCGACGAGGTGACCGGCCTGCGGCGGCTCTATGTCTGCCTCACCCGGGCCGTCACCTCGCTCACCGTGGTTCACGCGGCGGCCCTCCCGGCCGCGCTGACCTGACCGACCTGCACGCGGCAGATCACCTGCCGCGGGCGGACCCGCGTGCTTTCTGCGGACACCTGTCGGCAGCCGACGACCCGCACCGATCTCGGCGTGCCTGGGCGACTTCACCCCTCGAACCGACACTTTCGGCCCCGAATCCGGGCTCAGAATGTCGGTTCGGAGGGTGATGTTGTGGCCGGCGGGCACGACCGTCACCACGTGGCCGGAAGTCAGAGGCGGCGTATTTTACCCGGGCTAGAATGGGGGTGTGGATGCGACCCAGGAACGCCTGATGGAGCGCTACCGCGAACCGCACCGGCTGTACCACGACGTGCGCCACCTGCGCGAGGTTCTGGACGCCGTCGAGCTGCTCGCGGACCAGGCCGACAACCCAGAAGCGGTGCGCTGGGCGGCCTGGTTTCACGACGCTGTCTACCAGATCGGCGCGACCGACAACGTGGAGCGCTCCGCACAGCTGGCCGAGAGGGAGCTCGCCGACCGCCCGTTCGTCGCCGAGGTCGCCCGGCTGGTCCGGCTGACCGAGTCGCACAAGGCCGTTCCGGGCGACCGAAACGGTGCCGTCCTCTGCGACGCAGACCTTCGCATCCTCGCCACCGGCCCGGCCCGCTACGCCGAGTACATCGCGGACGTCCGCGCCGAGCACGTCGACGCGACTGACGCGGAGTTCGCCCATGGCCGGTCACTGATCCTGGAGCAGCTGCTCAACGGGCCGGTGTTCCACACCCGGACGGCGCGACTGCTCTGGGAGCGGCACGCGCGGGCCAACCTCACGTCCGAGGTGGCCCGGCTCCGCGCGCCGGCCTAGCCTCCTCGCCGTGGAAGCTGCGCCGGTACGCCGACGGCGCGATCCTCAGCTGCCGGGTGAAGTGGTGTCGAAACGTCACCGCGGTCTGAAAACCGACGGCCGTGGCGACCTCCTCGATGGGCGTGCTCGTCGTCTCCAGCAGCGTCAGGCTCGCCTCCACGCGTTGCGCGATGAGCCATCTGGTCGGACTCGTGCCCGTCGTGCGAGTGAAGTGCCTGAGGTAGGTGCGCGGTGCCATGTGCAGGTGGCCGGCGAGCCTCTCGAGTGACAACGGCTCGTCGAGATGCTCAAGCGCCCAGGCCATGCTGCGCCCGATCGGATCGTCGGGATCGGCCGTCCGGACCGGGGTCTCGATGTACTGCGCCTGGCCACCATCGCGGAACGGCTGCGCGACCAGACGACGCGCCAACTGGTTCGCGACCGCGCCGCCGTGGTCCCGGCGCACCAGGTGAAGGCACAGGTCGAGCCCCGACGCGCTGCCGGCGCCGGTCAGGACGTCGCCCTCGTCGACGAACAGCGGCCGCGGGTCGACCTCGACCGCGGGGAACCGCTCGCGCAGTCGGTCGGCGTACATCCAGTGCGTCGTCGCGCGTCGTCCGTCGAGCAGGCCCGCCGCCGCGAGAGCGAACGCACCCGAGCAGATCGAGGCGATCCGCGCACCACGGTCGTGCGCCTGCCGCAAGGCCCGGATCAGCTCCGCCGACGTCGGCGCATCGACGTCGGAGACGCTGGGGACGATGACGGTGTCGGCCGCCGCCAAGGCGTCGAGGTCGTGCGGAGTCTGCAGCGTGCCGCCGCCGACCGTCGACACGACTCCGGGGTCCTCGGCGCAGAGGACCAGGTCGTACCAGGGATCGGGAACGCCCGGCCAGCGCACGCCGAAGGTCTCCGTCACGATGCCGGTCTCGAACAGGGACATGCCGCCGTACGCGAGCACGGCGACCGGATGTCGGGCAGCAGGAGCCATCTGGCGAAATCTTAGCGCACAATGTCATTCACGCCACTGGTGACCAGCCCGGTAGCCGCGCACCATCGACCCATGGACACGATGACTCTCCCCGAGTCGACCCACGCTGAGCACCGCCAGTCGCGCACGGTCGAACGGCAGCTCACCGTCGGCGGTCTGCTCGCGATCGGCGTCAGCTTCGGCTTCGCCCGTTACGGGTACGGCCTGTTCCTCCCCGAGATCCGCCGTGAGTTCGCGCTGTCCGTGTCGACGGTCGGACTCATCGGCAGCGCCACGTACGCCGGATATCTGCTCGCCCTCACCATCGTCGCCGTCGCCGCGACCCGGCTCGGGCCTCGGCTGCTGGTCGCTGTCGGCGGCGCCTCGGCGGTGGTCGGGATGGCACTGGTCGCGTTCGCACCTGGCCCGGGACTGCTCGCCGCGGGTCTCGTCCTTGCGGGCACGAGCCCCGGCTGGGCCTGGGCGCCCTACTCGGACGCGGTCGACCTGGTCGTCGCACCCGCCCGGCGCGAGCGCGTGCTGGCCGTCATCCCTGCGGGGACAGCCGTCGGCACCGCGGTCGTCGGCCCACTCGCGCTGCTGGCCGACGGCGCGTGGCGCAGTGCCTGGTTCGCGATGGCGGTCGTCGCCGCCGGTGTCACGGTCTACAACGCACGGGTGCTGCCGCGGCGCGGCCGTACGGCAGCGAACCGACCCGAACCCACTCGGCAGGGAGGGCTCGGCTGGTTCGGGCAGCGAGCCGCGCTCCCGCTGTACGTGACGGCGTTGTCCTACGGCGTACTCGGCGCGTTCTACTGGTACTTCGCGACCGAGGCACTCACCCGGGCCTCTCTCAGCGCGGCGACCACGACAGCGGTCTTCTGGACGGTGATGGGAGTCGCCGGCATCGCTGGCGTGTTCGCGGGCGCCCTGCTGTCCCGGCTCGGCCTCCGCACGTCGTCCCGGCTGCTGTTCGCCGCACTGGCGACGGCAGTCGCGCTGTTGGGGATCGCGCCGGGCTCGTTCGTGGCTTCGGCGGCCTCGGCGGTGTTGTACGGACCGGCGTTCATGGCGGTGTCCAGCCTGCTCGCCGTCTGGAGCTACCAGGTGTTCCCCGAGCGCCCCACCCGCGGGTTCAGCGCGACGCTGCTCTGTCTCGGAGTCGGCACCGTGATCGGTCCCGCCGCGCTGGGCGCCGTCGCCCAGCACTCCGATCTGCGCACGGCGTTCCTCACGGCCGCCGCCATCGCGCTCGCCACCGTGTTCGTGAAGGCGCCGCGGCGTGCCGTCAGTCGGGCGTCGGGCCGGACGTGTGTCCCGGCTTTGGCCGCCGCAGCCCGGCCGACCGTAACAACATGACCAGCTCGCGACTGGAGATCGGTACGGCGCCGCTGGCGACCGCCCGCTGCCACAGCTCGGCGGGCACGTCGTAGTGGTCGCGGTCGAAGCCTCTCTCGGGTACGCCGAGCCGTCGCGCGAACTCGTGCAGCTCGTCGTACGACGTGTCGCTGGCCAGATGCGCCCACAGCCGGCCGTACCGCGGGACCGCGGGGGTGTCGATCACGATCATGCCGGGCGGATCCGGGCGGTGTGGTCGTCGATCAGCCGGCGCCAGGACCGTACGTAGCCCGCGTCGACATGGGCCTTGTCCCAGGAGCCGTCCGGGCGTACGGACGACCCGAGGTGGAACTTGCTTACGCCCGCCCGCAGCAGCCAGGGCATGTGCTCGGCGCGCAGGCCTCCGCCGACCATCATCAGCCGCCGGGCCTGCGGGTCCTCGGCCGCCCGGACCAGCAGGTCCTGCTGGCCGTGCTCGACCCCGAGCACCGCCCCCGCCGTCAGGACCGTGTCGAGGCCGGGCAGCTCCCGCAGCTGCCGCCACGCCCGGTTGGCGTCGAGGGCGTGGTCGACGGCCCGGTGGAACGTCCACGGTGCACCGTCGAGCGCCGCCGCCAGCCGCTCGCTGACCCCCAGGTCGACGTCGAGGTTGGCGTTGAGGAAGCCGAAGACGACTCCCTCGGCACCCGCGGACAGGTAGTCACCGGCCAGACCGACCAGCCGGCTCACCTCGCCACCGGTCGTGCTGAAGCCCTCGCTCAGCCGCAGCATCGCGCGGACCGGGATCCCGCAGCCGCGGACGACGGTGCGAACGTCTCGCGGGCTGGGCGAGAGTCCGTCGACCTGTATCTGCGTGCAGAGCTCCACCCGGTCCGCGCCACCGGCCTCGGCCGCCTCGGCGTCCGCCGGGTGCAGCGCGATGATCTCGAGCAGAGCGTCCATGGTTTTCCTAGCGTGCCAGCATGGGAGACATGTCCGGTGACGACCCGCTGATAACAGCGCGAGCTCAGGTGCTCCACGACCTACAGGCGCGCCGCCATGCCGACTCCGCCTCCGTCTCCGCGCTCGAGGAGTCGGTCTCGCACCGCGGCTGGTGGCTGTCGCAGTGGCCGGACGGCCGGGAGTTCGTCGCCGGGCTGGTTGCCCAGGACGTGCAGGACGCGTTGTTCGACTCGGTCGGCCGCTGGCCGCTGTGCACCGCGTGCGACATCCTCGACCAGCACTCCCTCACCATCGAGCCGGAGCTCGGCGCCGACCCGCACTGGGTCTGCCCGGAGTCCGGCATCGTGGTCAGCCCACTCGGCGCCCTCCCTTGACCCGCCCTCTCCCGGTGAGTGTGACG
>JBOHDE010000280.1:0-4600 GCA_050699035.1 Nocardioidaceae bacterium
TGCTGCGCCTCGGCCCACCGGTCACCGGCCTGCGCACCTATCTCGCGGTCCGTGGCGGTATCGCCGTCGCGCCGGTGCTCGGATCGCGGTCCACCGACCTGCTCGCCGGTCTCGGCCCGGCCGTGCTCAGCCCGGGCACCAGCCTGCCGGTCGGGGAGCCGGCGGCACCCATGCCCGGCGTCGACGTGGCGGCGGTCGCCGACCCGACGGCGGACGACCTGGTCGTACACCTCCTGCCCGGCCCACGGCGGGACTGGTTCGACGACACGGCGTGGACCGAGCTGCTCGGCCAGGAGTACGCGGTCAGCAATGACAGCAACCGGGTCGGCGTACGCCTGGAGGGTCGCCCGCTGGAACGTACCCGGACCGGCGAGCTGCCCAGCGAGGGGATGGTCCGTGGTGCGCTGCAGGTCCCGCAGTCGGGTACGCCGGTGCTGTTCCTCGCCGACCACCCGGTGACCGGCGGCTACCCCGTCGTCGGCTATGTCCACGATGATGATGTCGACCGGTGCGGCCAGCTGCGGCCGGGCCAGGCCGTCTGCTTCACCGCGTCACGCGAGGCGGCCGGTCGATCGTCAGCAGGGTGAGTCGACCGCCATCGGACGCGAGGCCGAGGAGGCCGGAATGCAGTACGTGTTGCTGATCTACGGGAACGAGAAGGCGGGGGCCGACGCGTCGCCCGAAGAGACCGACGCCGTGATGGGGGAGTACCTGGCGTACGGGGAATGGCTCAAAGGGCTGGGCTGGCAGCGCGGCGGCGAGGCCCTGGAGCCGACCACCGAGGCGACGACAGTGCAGGTACGGGACGGGAGCACGACGACGACCGACGGGCCGTTCGCGGAGACCCGCGAGCAGCTCGGCGGGTTCTACCTGGTCGAGTGCGACTCGCTGGACGACGCGATCGAGGCGGCGTCTCGCATCCCGGGCGCGAAGTCGGGCTCGATCGAGGTGCGTCCGGTCATCGACCTCAGCCAGCCGCCCCAGCCCTAGTCGACGGACTCATCAGCGCGCGCAGACCGTTCGTGTAACCCGGCGCAGTGACACCGCCGAGCATCAGCCGCTGCAGGACGAAGCCGGGCATCAGCCCGAGCAGGACCCGCCCGACCTGCTCGGGCTCCGCGTCTTCGCCGAGCCGGCCGGCCGCCTGCCAGCGACGCGCCACCTCGATCCAGTGCCCGCGGATCTCCTTGAACTGCGGCTCGAGCAGGTCGCGGAACGGACCGCCGCGCGCCGCCTCCCCCCAGGCCTGCACGGCGATCAGGGTGAAGTCGCCGTCGGGGTTCTCGGCAAGCGCCATCAGCCGGTCGAGCACGGTCTCGAGTACGTCGGCCGGGTCCGGGGCGGCGTCGCCGGCGAGCATCTCGTGGAACACCTCGTCGATCCGGGCGATCGACCGCTCGGCGATGGCGTTCAGCAGCTCGTCCTTGCTCTTGAAGTAGCCGTAGACCGCACCGGCAGACAGCCCTGACTCGGCGATCACGTGCGCCATCGTCGACCGGTGGAACCCCTCTCGCGCCACGCAGCGCCACGCAGCTCGCAGGATCTGCTCGCGGCGGGCGGCCCGGTGCTCGTCGGTGACTCTCGGCATGCCTCGGACTGTAAAACGAATATTCGTTCTTGACAAACGCACGACGTTGGCGGCACCCTCGTACTAATAAAGAATGAACATTCGTTTTAGGAGGAGACGATGACTGTCGACCGTTCGCACCGCTCGACCTGGGCACCCGTCCTGGGTGCCATCGCCGTGGTGTCGGCCCTGCTCGCGGTGCTGATCACGGCCTTCGGCTGGCCGTCGTCTCGGATCGAGCCGCGCGACCTGCCGATCGCCGTCGCGGCGCCGGACCCGGCGCTGGCTCAGGTCGAGGAGGGTCTCGCCCGGGCGGGCGCCGACGCGTTCGCGATCACCGCGGTCGACGACCGCGACGCCGCCCGGCAGGCGATAGAGGACCGGGACGTCTACGGCGCCATCGTCGTCGGTGCCGACGGCCCCGAGGTCCTGACGGCGTCAGCCGCCAGTCCCGCGGTGGCCCAGCTGCTCGGCCAGCTTGCCTCCGGGCTGGCCGGGGGCGCGGCACCCGTCACCGACGTCGTGCCGAGCCCGGTGGACGACCCCCGCGGCAGCGGCTTCGCCTCCGGCGCCCTGCCCTTGGTGATCGGCGGTGTGGCCGCGGCCGCCCTGCTCAGTCGCCGGGTCGTCGGTCGGGCACCGCTGCTCGCCGGAGCGGGCGGGAGCGCGGTGGTCGGCGCGATGACGATGACGGCGATCTGGCAGCACTGGCTCGGCTCCCTGCAAGGCGACTACTGGGTGAACGCCTCGGTCGTCGCGCTGGCGCTCGGCGCGACCACGCTGACCGTGCTCGGCCTGCATCGCCTGCTCGGTGACGCCGGTCTCGGGCTGGGCGCGGCCACCCTAGTGCTGCTGGGCAACCCGCTGTCGGCGATGAGCAGCGCGCCCGAGCTGCTGCCGTCCGGGTGGAGCGACCTCGGTCAGCTGCTGCCGCCGGGTGCGGCGGGCTCGGCGCTGCGGTCGGTCGCGTTCTTCGACGGCGCGGCCGCGGCCGCACCGCTCGGGGTGCTGGCCGGTTGGCTGGCCGTCGGCCTCGCGCTGTGCCTGCTGCCCTCGCGGCGTCCGGCGGTGCAGCACGCCGGCGAGCCGGAGGCCGTCGAGGCGGCAGCCTGACCGCCCGGTTGACTCGCGACTCGCCCAGCTGACCCGCGACCCTCGTCGACTGGCGCGTTGCGTAGGCCCGGTGTCCGGTTTGTCCGTGCGGAACGCGCCAGTCGACGAGGTGCGGTGCCAGTCCCGTACCCCAACGCGCGGCACGACGTCCGAAGCCTGGAGCCCTCCACGGCCCTGTTCTTCGGACGTCCCGGCAGTGAGCCGGCGGGTCGACCGGACCCGGAGGGGGTCCGCCGCGACGGCGCCACCATCGCGCAGCTGCCTGCAGATAGCACACGTCCGCCGCGACTGGGGTGCGCCCAGCGCCGTAACCGACGAGTTTGCTGTCAACCGCGGCCGACGACAGCAAACTCGTCGGTTACCTTCGTCACCGCGTGATCGGACCGCACAACAACGCGCCCGCGGGGCTGTGAACCCGACCCGCCGGCGGCAGACCCACCCACACATCCAGCAGCGGAGCACCCATGGGGCGAAGTTCGGCGTGCCCCCTCGGACCGCCGGGGCGTCGTTCCGGTTCGTTCAAGACTAGGGGTCTCCGCGTCGGGCAGCATGGCCGGCATGGAGACCACTGGTTCGACCGCGTCCATCCAGCCCCGGCTCGCGGTCGAGGACGCCGCCGCCGCGATCGACTTCTACGTCGCCGCCCTCGGTGCGAGCGCGTCGGAACGCTTCGAGTGGGAGGGACGGATCGCGCACTGCCTGCTCACGGTCGACGGCTGCTCGTTCGCGGTCAAGGAGGCCGACGACGTCGACCCGTCCCCGCGTGCGCTCGGCGGCAGCCCGGTCATCGTGACGATCGAGGTCGCCGATGCCGACGCCGCCGCCGAGCGGATGGTGGCGGCCGGCGCGACCGTTGTCTTCGCGGTCGACGACCATGGCTACGGCTATCGCGACGGCCGGGTGAAGGACCCCTTCGGCCACCAGTGGCTCATCTCTCAGCCGCTCGGGTGAGGCTGACCGCGCGCCTCTAGACTGGTGCCGCCTCCCACCAGCCAGCTCTAGGAGACCCGCGTGGCCCGTGTCGTCGTCGACGTCATGCTCAAGCCCGAGATCCTCGACCCCCAAGGCAAAGCCGTCCACGGCGCCCTCGACCGGATCGGCCTGCCGGGGGTGGTCGACGTACGCCAGGGCAAGCGGTTCGAGATCGAGATCGAGGGTGACGTGGACGACGCCCGGATCGCCGAGGTCGCGGAGTCGCTGCTGTCCAACCCGGTGATCGAGGACTACACCGTCCGGGTCGACGACTGATGCGGGTCGGAGTCGTCACGTTCCCCGGCTCCCTCGACGACCAAGACGCCCGCCGGGCGGTCCAGGTCGCGGGCGGCGAGCCGGTCGCGTTGTGGCACGGTGACCACGACCTCAAGGCGGTCGACGCGGTCGTCCTGCCCGGCGGGTTCTCCTACGGCGACTACCTGCGCGCCGGCGCGATCGCCCGCTTCTCCCCGGTGATGACCGAGGTCATCGCGGCCGCCGAGGGCGGGCTGCCGGTGCTCGGCATCTGCAACGGCTTCCAGGTGCTGTGCGAGTCGCATCTGCTGCCGGGTGCGCTGGTCCGCAACGACCACCGCACGTTCGTCTGTCGTGACCAGCGCCTGCGCATCGAGCGCACCGACACCGCGTGGACCAGCGGTTACGCCGCGGCCCAGGAGGTCACCATCGTGCTCAAGAACGGCGAGGGCGGGTACGTCGCGGACGAGCCGACCCTCGACCGGCTCGAGGGGGAGGGTCGAGTCGTCGCCCGCTACCTCGACGGCAACCCCAACGGTTCCCTGCGGGACATCGCCGGTATCAGCAACGAGCGCGGCAATGTCGTCGGCCTGATGCCGCACCCCGAGCACGCCGTCGAGGCGCTGACCGGCTCCGGCATCGACGGACTGCCGTTCTTCACCTCGGTGCTCACCGCGGTGGTGGGCCGATGAG
>JBOHDE010000281.1:0-4551 GCA_050699035.1 Nocardioidaceae bacterium
CGCCGGGCGTGTCGCACCAACTCGTCACACTCACCGGGTCAGTCGGACTTCGGGGCCTTCGCGGGGACCTCGATCGTGACCGGCCGGTTGCTCCACGCGACCTTGGCGCCCGGCTCGTCGTTGACCTTGGCGACCACGACGCCGCCGTTGGACACCCGGACGCGCATCGCCCGCCCCGACCGCACCCAGCGCGTCTGACCCTCGTCCAGCCGACCCTGGAACACGACCTCGCCGTCCCCCGTACGCGCCACGACGGAGGTGTCACCACCCTTGGCGACCAGCCGGACCACGGCCTCCTTCTCGACCGCCCGCTCACGGGTCGGTGCGGTCAGCCCGCCCGACCCCTCGGCGAGGCCGGACGCGTCGGCGTCCGACCGCTCCTCGCCGTCGGTGACGTACGACGCCACCCCCCAGATCATCAGCAGCACCAGCACCGTGCCGACCAGCGCCAGCCAGTTCGGGCCACCGGAGCCGACCCCGCGGATCGCCCCGGACGTCCCGGTCGCCAGCTCCGCCTCGAACACCGTACGGGCGTTGATCGGGGCGGCCGCGTAGCGCTGCTCGAACTCGTCGATCACCGGCGCCCGGTCGAGGCCGAGGACGCGGCACATGGCGGCCAGGTGGCCGCGGGCGTAGAAGTCGCCTCCGCACGGCGTGAAGTCGTCGACCTCGATCGCCTCAATCACATGCGAGCGGATCCGGGTACGGGTGGCCAGGTCGTCGACCGTCATGCTGAGACGCACCCGGGCCGCGGCCAGCTTCGGCCCGATGAAGCCGACCGGGACCGGAGCGGGCGGCGGCTCCGGTTCGGGCTCGGCCTCGGCGACCGTGGTGTCGACCGGCTCGTCGAGCACCAGGCTCATGTTGCCGCGCACCCGGGACCGGTCCACCCGGACCTGCTGGTTCACGCCGTCGGCCTGCGTGTCGGCGTGCTGGTCGAGCGCCAGCATGCCCACGGTCGACGGAGCGGAGGTCGATGCGGCGGTGTGGGGGCGCCGGGTCACCTCGGCGCGCAGCGCCCGGCGCACCATCCGGAGGGCGCGGACGGCCGGCGCGTCGGCGTCGCCCATCGCGGGGGTCTCCAGCGAGGCCCGGACGTCGGTGTCGAGGATGGGGTCAGCGGCCGGCGCGACGGCGGGTGTCGGGTCAGCCACCGGGACCACGTCGTCGGGCGGGGCCACGTCGTCGGGTGGGACCACGTCTGGCGGTCCTTCGTCCGGCGGGCCCACGTCGGCCGGACCTTCATCCGGCGGGCCCACGTCGGCCGGACCTTCATCCGGCGGGCCCACGTCGGCCGGACCTTCATCCGGCGGGCTCTCGTCGGGCGAGGCCTCGTCATTCGGCAGAACCTCGTCTACGGGGCCTTGGACGTCGGCGCGGCCGTCGGCGCGGCGGGCCAGCTCCCAGGCCAGGTCGTCAGTGGACGCGACCGTGGTGAGCCCGAGCACCGTGACGTATGGCGCGCCGTACCGCTTGACGTTGCCGGCGAACAGCCGCTGCCGCCGTACCCCCAACTCCTCGGTCACCGACGCGTCCACCGGCTGCACGGCGACATGACCGTCGTGCAGCAGCCCGCCGCGCGGCTTGACGGTGATCCGGTCGACGTCGGTCCACACCAGGCCATGCCACTCGTCGTCGATCCGCAGCCTGATGCCGATCTCGTCGGCGACCAGCAACGGGATCCGGGCGTCGATCCACTCGACCAGGTGATAGCCGGCCAGCAGGACGAGCACGCCGCCGACCACCCATTGGGTGGTGCCGCCGTCGCCGACCGCCCGCCAGAGATACAGCGCCGCCAGCAGCGCCGCGGTGAGCCCGATGGACGCGGAGATGACGGCGCGCCGACGTACGACGACGGGCTCACGCTCGCCGGCCCGGTTCGGGCCGGCGGGAATCACGGTGTTCGTCCCTGAGCTCATTCCGCTCCCCTCAGCGACTCCAGCACTTGGTCGAGATCGTCAGGTTTGATGAGTACGTCGCGCGCCTTCGAGCCCTCCGACGGGCCGACGATGCCGCGCGACTCGAGAATGTCCATCAGCCGGCCGGCCTTGGCGAACCCGACCCGCAGCTTGCGTTGCAGCATCGAGGTCGAGCCGAACTGCGTCGACACCACCAACTCGACGGCCGCGACCACCAGGTCGAGGTCGTCGCCAATGTCGTCGTCGAGCTCGCGGCTGCTCTTCGGTGCCGCGGTCACGTCCTCGCGGTATGTCGGCTGCAGCTGGCTCTTGCAGTGGTCGACGACCTGCCGGATCTCGGACTCGGTCACCCAGGCGCCCTGCACCCGGACCGGCTTGCTCGACCCCATCGGCAGGAACAGGCCGTCGCCCTTGCCGACCAGCTTCTCCGCGCCCGGCTGGTCGAGGATGACCCTGCTGTCGGCCAGCGACGAGGTCGCGAACGCGAACCGGCTCGGCACGTTGGCCTTGATCAGCCCAGTGACCACGTCGACGCTCGGCCGCTGGGTCGCGAGCACCAGATGGATGCCCGCGGCCCGCGCCAGCTGGGTGATCCGGACCACCGCGTCCTCGACGTCTCGGGGGGCGACCATCATCAGGTCGGCGAGCTCGTCGACGACAATCAGCAGGTACGGGTAAGGCGCGAGCACTCGCTCGCTACCCGGTGGGACTTTGACCTTGCCGGCCCGGACCGCCTTGTTGAAGTCGTCGACGTGCCGGAAGCCGAACGCCGCCAGGTCGTCGTAGCGCGCGTCCATCTCGCGCACCACCCAGTTCAGCGACTCGGCCGCCTTCTTCGGGCTGGTGATGATCGGCGTGATCAGGTGCGGGACGCCCTCGTAGATCGTCAGCTCGACCCGCTTCGGGTCGACCAGGATCATCCGTACCTCGTCCGGGGTCGAACGCATCAGGACCGAGCTGATCATCGAGTTGATGAAGCTCGACTTGCCGGAGCCGGTGGCGCCGGCGACCAGCAGGTGCGGCATCTTGCCCAGGTTGGCGCAGATGAAGTGGCCCTCGACGTCCTTGCCGACCCCAATCACCATCGGGTGGTGGTCGTTGCGGGCGATCGGCGCACGGAGGACATCGCCGAGGCTGACCTCCTCGCGGTCGACGTTGGGGATCTCGATGCCGATCGCCGACTTGCCGGGGATCGGCGACAGGATGCGGACGTCGGCGCTCGCCACGGCGTACGAGATGTTCTTGCTCAGCGCCGTGACCCGCTCGACCTTGATCGCCGGCCCCAGCTCGACCTCGTAGCGGGTCACGGTGGGGCCGCGCGAGTAGCCGGTCACCTGCGCGTCGACGTCGAACTGCTCCAGCACCTCGGTGAGCCGCTCCACCACCGCATCCGACGCCTTCGACCGCGACTTGTGCGCACTGCCCGGCTTCAGCATCTCGTTGCCCGGCAACGTGTACGTGATGTCGCCGGACAGGCTGAGCTGTTCGACCCGCTGCGGCAGCGGCGTGTGCGGGGGCGGTTCGAGCGGACCGTCGGTGGTGCCGTCCTGGCCGGCGAGGCCGGCCGCGGCCGAGCCGACGGTGGGGACCTCGGCGGTGTCTTCAGTCGCGCTCTGCTTGCGGCCGCGCCGCCGACCGACGTCACGGCCCTCGATCGCGATGTTGTCGGCCAGCGAGTCGTTGGCGTACTCGTCCTCGATGTCGGCACCCGGCCGGCGCTTGCCGCGCCGACCGAGGGCGGTGGTCTTGTCGGTGTCCTCCGCTTCCGCCGGCTGCCGCCCGAGCAGCCTGTCGCGTACCGCGCCGAGCCGGCTCGGGACCGCGTGCACCGGCGTGCCGGTGACGACCAGCACCCCGAACGCCACCAGCAGCACGAGCAGCGGCACGGCGACGTACGTGCTGCGGAACAGGTCGGCGAGCAGCGAGGACATGACGTACCCGATGGCGCCGCCGGCCTCGCGCATCGCGGCCGGGTCGCCGGGGCGGGGCAGGTCGTGGGCGATGTGCACCAGGCCCAGCACGCCGAACAGGACCGACAGCCAGCCGATCACCTGGCGGCCGGGCGGGCCGTTGCGGTCGGGGTGCCGCAGGGTGCGCCAGGCGATGCCAGTGAGCAGCAGCGGGATCGCCCAGCCGAGCGACCCGACCGACCCGGTGGTGACCGTGCGGATGCCTTCGCCGACCGCGGTGGGCATCTGCCACCAGGTCGCGGCGGCGGTGACGAACGCGAGGCCGATCAGACCGAGCCCGACGCCGTCGCGACGGTGCTCCGGTGCGAGGTCACGCGCGGTGGATCCGACCTGCCGGACGATCGCGCCGATGACGTGGGCGATGCCGAGCCAGGTGGCGACGATCGCGGTGCCGATGCCAGTGGCGAGCAGGCCGAAGGGACCAGGTCCGGAACGGCGCGGTCGACGGGCCGACTGCGTCCGCTTCTTCGCGGGCGAGCGACCCTTCGACGCGGGGCGTCGGGCCTGGCTACCGGACGACCGCGGTCGAGAACTACCGGACTTCTTGCCGGTGCTCCGCGACCGCGGTGGGGAAGACGTGCGGGTCGCCATGCTGGCGAATCTACGCGATTACCACATCAGTCACACGCGTCACACGCCGACACGACGACTCCACTCCCCCG
>JBOHDE010000282.1:0-4543 GCA_050699035.1 Nocardioidaceae bacterium
CAGCTCAACCGTGGCGCCGAGCAGCGTTCCGACAAGCGCCCGATGCTGTCCGACCTTCGCGAGTCCGGCTGCCTGACTGCGGACACGACCTTGCTCCGCGCCGACACCGGGGTGCCGATCTCCTTCACCGATCTCCTCGCCAACGGCCACGACGGCGTCCTGGTCTGGTCGTTCGACGAGCAGCGGCAGCTGACAGCGTCACCGATCACCGACGTCTTCCCCTCCGGCGTCAAGCAGGTCTACCGGTTGAGGCTGGCCTCCGGTCGTGAGGTGAAGGCGACCGGCAACCACCCGTTCCTCACCTTCGGTGGCTGGGCGTCCCTCGACTCGTTGACGGTCGGGGCACGCCTCGCGATCCCGCGTCGTACGCCTGCGCCGGTCAACGCCGGGCTCGGCTGGTCGGACCGTCGACTGGGGTTGCTCGCGCATCTGATCGGCGACGGGTGCGTCCTGCGCAAGCAGCCGGTGCACTACACCTCTGCGGACGAGGGCAACCTCGCCTTCGTCGAGGCGGCCGTGGCCGAGTTCGGCATCACGCCGCGACGCGTGCCGCAAGAAAGCTGGTGGCACGTCTACCTGCCGGCGCCCTTCCAGTGCGCGCCCGGGCGGCTCAACCCGCTGCACGAGTGGTTCCGGGAGCTGGGCATCGACGACCTCCGGTCCCATCAGAAGCGGATCCCCGATGTGCTGCACTCGGCGAGCAACGCCGAGCTGGCCGTGTTCCTGCGGCACCTGTGGGCGACCGACGGGTGTGTCTGGGTGCCGCGACCGGGGCGCAGCTCAGCGGCGAAGGCGTACTACTCCAGCTCGAGTCGCGCGCTGGCCGATGGCGTGATGCGGCTGCTCTCCCGGTTCGGCATCATCGCCCGGCTGAAGGAGGTGCACAATGAGGGGTACGGCCCCGGCTACCACGTGGTGGTCACCGACGGTCCGAGCCTGCGAACGTTCTGCCGAGAGATCGGCGTGCACGGCAGCCGCGGTGAGACGGCCCGGCTGCTCCTCGCGGCGATCGAGGACCGGGCCGTCAACACCAACGTCGACACGTTGCCCCCGGAGGCATGGGATGTCGTCCGCGCGGAGCGACTCCGGGTGGGGCTCACCGAGCGGCAGTTCCAGGCTGCGATCGAGACGCGCTACTGCGGTTCGGCCCTGTACAAGTCCGGGCTGTCCCGGGAGCGCATGCTCCGCTGTGCAGAGGCGCTGCAGTCAGACCTGCTCCGCGAGTACGCCACGGATGACGTGTTCTGGGACAAGGTCGTCGGGATCGAGCCGCTCGGGGAGCAGCCCGTTTACGACGCCACCGTCAAGGAGACCCACAACTTCATCGCCGACGGCGTCGCCGCCCACAACTCCATCGAGCAGGACTCAGATCTGGTGATTCTGCTGCATCGCGATGACGCCTATGAGAAGGAGTCGCTGCGCCCCGGCGAGGCCGACCTGATCGTCGCCAAGCACCGCAACGGGCCGACCAAGGACGTCGTGGTCGCGTTCCAGGGCCACTACTCCCGCTTCGTCGATATGGCCCACGGTTAGGCCACGTTGTCGACATGCAGCGAAGGTTGACAACTGGTTGTCAATGTCAAGATCTACCTAGTGCGGTCGGTCAGACCTCGGCGACGTCGCCGGTGTAGACCGTGTACGTCGTGCCGCAGCCCTCAGCGTGCTTGCGGGTCTCGGCCATCTCAGGGCTCGCGGCCGAGGCCGTATAGGCGTCCTCACTGGGCCAGAACAGGTCGGCGACGAGATACGGCGTGCCGCCCTGCGGGTGGCTGAGCTGGAAGCTGCCCAGCCCGGGCACGGCCTTGACGAGGGGGACGTGCTCGTCGGTGTAGCGGCGGTCGAAGGCCTCCTTGTCGGCCGGCTCGTCGTAGACCACGGTCAGTCGGTACATCGGCAGTTGCCGCCCTTCGGTGTCGGATCTGTATGGTCTGTGGATCCACTGATCGTCGTTGCTTCCCCCAGTAGGTGACCGGTTCCCCGCGTAAGCGGGGAAACCGCCGCCGGCCGCGCCGCCCCGGGTCAGCTGATGTCGCGGCGACGGAAGCCGACGAACCCGAGGAGAGCACAGCCGACAGCCACCGCGACCAGCGCCAGCCCGGGTCCTCTCCTCGGCGGGAACGAAGGCGAGCAGGTCGTGGTCGAGGCGGGCCGTGCGGCCGGTGGCGCCGGCGGCCTCGACTTTCTTGAAGAACTCCACCAGGTCCGGCTCCGGCAGGTCGTCGACGCCGAGCTGGCCGCCGTGGACCCGGGCGCGAAGCTCGGCGAGCCGGCGCCGCTGGATCGCCAGCCGCTCCTGCTGCGTCGCGAGCTCGACGTCCATCGCCTCGATGATCTCCCCGAGGTCGCGCCCTTCCTCGTCGGCAAGCACGTCGCGGACTTCGTCGAGGCTGAGGCCGAGCTCTACCAGCCGCCGGGCGTGGCTGAGCCGGACCAGGTCGCGCAGCGCGTACTCGCGGTATCCCGACGGGCTCCGCTCCGGCTCAGGCAGCACGCCGACGTGGTGGTAGTGCCGCACCGTGCGGGTGCTCACTCCCGCTGCCTCCGCCAACTCCCCGATCCGCATGGCCTCATCCAAAACCTTGACGTCGCGTCAATGTCAAACGGGGGATCGCCCGATATCCGGATCGCGGTCGGTCAGTAGACCACGACGTACGTCGTGAGCGTGTCCGGGGCCTGGAAGCTGCGGCCGGCGCCGCGACGACCTCCTGCCCTGGGCTTCCAGGACCGCCGGACCTCCAGCGTCCAGGTGTCGGTGGCCGACCCCATTGCGTGGTATCGGTCCAGAAGGCCCCACCCGTCCGCGAGAGCTCTCAGGGGAGGGCGATCTCGAGCGCGGCCAGCCGGTCGGGAGCCGCGACCACGTCAATGCTCGTGACCCGGTCGCCGGCGATCTCGAACAGCAGCGCCACCTGTAGCCGGCCGCGCGGCGCCATCAGGATGCCGGCGGACCCGTCGATCAGGGCCACCTCGCTCCGCCACGCCCGCGGCGCCGAGGCCATCGCCGCCGCGGCGACGTCGCGGGCGCCACGCAGCAGGACCGGCAGCCCGCCCGGCATCGCCTCGGCGTCGGAGCGGAGCACCACGTCGGGGTCGAGGACCGCCATCAGGCCCTCGAAGTCGCCCTCCCGGGTGGCGGCCAGGTAGGCGTCGACCACGCGCCGCTGCCGGGCCTGGTCCCGCTCGGGCACCGCTGCTCCGCGGACGCGTCGCCGCGCGCGGCTCGCGAGCTGGCGGGTGGCCTGCGACGAGCGGCCCACGATCGGCGCGATCTCGTCGAACGGCAGGTCGAACATGTCGTGCAGCACGAACGCCAGCCGCTCGGCGGGCGAAAGCGAGTCGAGGACGACCAGCAGCGCGAGCCCGACCGAGTCGGCGAGCACCGCCTCCTGCTCGGGGTCGACCCGATGGCCGTCCGACGGGGCCCGCCCGACCGCGTCGTCGAGCGGCCGCTCGTCGCGGGACCGCCGTGTCCGGAGCATGTTCAGGCACACCCGGGCGACCACGGTGGTCAGCCACGCGGGCAGGTCCTCCACGGACCCGGCGTCGGACCGGCTCAGCCGGAGCCACGCCTCCTGCACCGCGTCGTCGGCCTCGGTCGACGAGCCCAGCATCCGGTAGGCCACCTGCCGCAACCGCGGCCGCTCGGACTCGAAGCGGCTGCCCAGGAACTCCTCGTCGGTCATCATGCCCATCCTCTCCTCCTGACGTCTGCTGTCACATCGGCGGTGTCGCCGGGGTCATACAGGTGACCCCACAGGACGGGCCGATGTGACAGCGAGCTGTCCCGGCCGAGGAAGGAGACCCCATGACCACACCCATCCTGGTGACCGGCGGCACCGGCACCCTGGGGCGGCACGTCGTGCCGCTGCTGCGTGCGGCCGGCCGCAACGTACGCGTGCTCAGCCGGAACCCGCGCGACCCCGAGCCGGGGGTGGAGTACGTCGCCGGCGACCTGCTCGCGGGTACCGGCCTCGAGGTCGCCACGGAGGGCGTCGAGACCGTGCTGCACCTGGCCGGCGGGCCCAAGGACGACGACCGCGCCACCCAGGCGCTGATGCAGGCGGCCGCGCCGGCCGGCGTCGGGCACGTCGTGCTGATCTCGGTGATCGGGAGCGACACGATCCCGCTCGGCTACTTCCGGGCCAAGGCCGGCGCCGAGCAGGCGGTAGTCGAGTCGGAGATCCCCCACAGCATCCTGCGGGCGGCCCAGTTCCACGACCTGACGCTGATGGTGGCGCAGAAGATGGGCGCGATGCCGGTCGTGCCGGCACCGGGCGGGCTCCGCTGGCAGCCGGTCGACTCCCGCGAGGTGGCAGCCCGGCTGGCTGAGCTCACCCTCGGTCACCCGGCCGGGCGGGTGGCCGACCTCGCCGGCCCCGAGGTGCACACGCTGGCCGACCTGACCCGCAGCTACCTCGCCGCCCGCGGCAAGCGCCGGCCCTTCCTGCCGGTCCGGATCCCCGGCAAGGCCGGCCGCGCCTACCGTGCCGGACTCAACCTGAACCAGTCCGACGCGGCTCGCGGGACCCGGACCTGGCAGCAG
>JBOHDE010000283.1:0-4498 GCA_050699035.1 Nocardioidaceae bacterium
GGTCGGTCTCGCGGCGTACGACGAGGGCGCCGACACCCACCGGTCCGCCGATCTTGTGACCGGTCACCGTCATGGCGTCGACCCCGCTCGCCGCGAAGTCGACCGGCACCTGGCCGAGCGCCTGGACGGCGTCGGTGTGAACAGGGATGCCGTGCGGGGCGGCGACCGCCACGACCTCGGCCACCGGCTGCACCGTGCCGACCTCGTTGTTGGCCCACATGACGGAGACCAGCGCCACCGATTCCGGGTCGCGGTCGACGGTGGCGCGCAGCGCGTCGACATCGAGCCGCCCGAACCGGTCGACCGGCAGGTGCTCGACCTCGGCACCCTCGGCGCCGGCCAGCCACTCGGCCGTGTCGAGCACGGCGTGATGCTCGATCGCGGTGGTCAGGATCCGGCGCCTGCGTGGGTCGGCCGCGCGGCGGGTCCAGTACAGGCCCTTCACCGCGAGGTTGTCGGACTCCGTACCCCCGGAGGTGAATACCACGTCGCTGGGCCGGGCGCCCAGCGCGGCCGCCACCTGCTCGCGGGCCTCCTCGACCAGGCGACGAGCCTCGCGACCGGCGGCGTGCAGCGAGGAGGCGTTGCCGAGCTGGCTCATCAGCTCGGTCGTCACGGCCAGCGACTCGGCCAGCATCGGGGTCGTCGCGGCGTGGTCGAGGTACGTGATCAGGGGCGGAGTCGGCACGGTCATAGCCGCTCCAGGGTAGTCGGGCCCGGTCAGCCCCTCGGCAGGTCGTCTCGGATCACGGAGTAGACGACCAGGTCGTGGTAGCCGCCGCGTCGGAACTGCGCCTGCCGGATGACGCCGTCGCGGGTGAACCCGGCCTTCTCCAGCGCCCGCTGCTCGGGGAGGTTCTCGACGTCGGTGCTCGCCTCGACGCGGACCACATCGCGGTAGAGATCGAACAGCAGGGCGGCCAGCAGCCGCTGCGCCTCGGCGCCGTACCCCTGGCCCCGGACCTCCCGAACCAGCGAGATGCCGATGTTGACCGCCTTCGACTCAGGGTTGGGGCCGTAGCTCACCTGGTGCCAGCCGACATCGCCGAGGAGTACGCCGTCCGCGCAGCGCTCGACCAGCAGCTTGCCCTTCGTCGAGCCGACCATCCGGCGGCCGTGCGCGAGCTGCTCGGCCAGCGGGTCGGGCGGCGGCAGGCCGAAGTCGTTGAACTGGCTCTGCGCGGCCGGCTTGTCCCAGGCGTCGACGAGGGCCGCGTCCGCGAGCGTCGCCTCCCGCAGCCGCACCAGCCGCCCGGCCCGCCCCACGGGCTCGGCGGGTGCGGACATCCGGTGGTGCCAGGGATGGTCGGGATAGAGGCGAGTGAGCACGTCGCGCAGCCAGCCGCGGGCCCTCTCGTCGAGCAGCGGCCAGGTCGCGGCGAAGTCGTCGTCGTCCTTCGGGCGGGTCAGCTTTGCCTTGTACGCAAGGACGATCTCCGGTTTGAGGAACCGGACGCCGGCGTCGTCCACCCACGTCGCATCCCCCAGCGGCACGGCGTAGTCCGGGTCACGCGCGAAGACCCAGGCGCCGTCTCGGCGCTCGGACATGACGAGGTCGGCGACCCACGGCGCACCGGCGTGCTCCCGCAGCCACACCTGCTGCGCGTGCTCGTGCAGGTCCGGCCACCTGTCGGTCACCGGCCGCAGCGCGCCGCCGCCGGCCGACCAGAGGTCGAAGCGACCGGCGAAGTGGCTGCGCAACGCGGGGAGGTCGTCGACGAACATCGCCACATCGATGTCGTCATGCGGGCGGCCGACGCCGGTGAACGCCTCGATCGCGTGACCGCCGGCGACCCACCACGGCGAGTCGATCCCCTTGAGCGCGTCGACCGCCTCGGCCACCTCCCACGGCTGCCACGGCCCGTACAGCCGGAGGAACTCCTGCTCCTCCGGGTCGACCTCTCCCCCGGCGTCAGTCATGGGTCGGATCCTCGCAGTCATGCGGACTCGGCGGCAATCGGGATACGTGTCAGGCGGTTCGTGCGGAGGAGCGCACGAACCGCCTGACAACCCCACCTAACGGACCCGGATCCGTGGCCCCTGCGTCGCGATCCGGTACCCGTCGACCATCAGGACGGCAGTCAGGTCGTGCTCGCCTCGGGGCAGCCGCTTCACGGTGGCGTAGTAGTGGTCGTCCCGCCAGGTCAGCGGCAGGCGGTCCACCAGCGATCCGTCGGCCGCGGTGACGACCAGCTCCGCCGACGCGGCTGGCTCACCGGTGGGCGCACCCTCCAGCCAGAGCAGGACCGGGCGGGTGCTGGCGTTGCCGGGAACCTGCCAGCGAGGCGACCAGTCGCGGCGCAGCACGGTGCGGCTCACCGTGGTCTGGTTGCCGAGCAGGTCGACCGCGGTCAGCGCGAGGACGTTCTCGCCCTCGGCCAGGGGTACGTCGACGGAGAAGCTGCCATCCTCGGCGACCGTGACCGTGCTGTCGCCCAGCCGCAGCTCGGCGACGCCGGCGAACTCGTCGGTCACCAGGCCCGACAGGGTCACCGACGACTCGAACGTGCCGCTGAGGTCCGCGGGCTGCTGCCAGTCGAGGTCCGGACCGGTCGTGTCGCGGACCACCGAGACGGCCTCGGTCGACGCCGACCCGCCCGCCGCGTTCGCCGCGACCGCGGTCAGCGCGTTGTCGCCCTCGACCAGCGGGACGCGCACCGACCAGCTGCCGTCGACCCCGGTCTCGGCGGTGCCGACCTCGGTGCCGCCACGCCGCACGCTGACCGTCGACGGCCAGTCCGCCGTGCCGGAGGCCAGCACGGAGTCCGCCGTGGTGAGCGTCTCGTCGGTGGTGAGCGTCGGCACGGCCGGAGCCGCGAGCGCGGCGTCCCGCGCCCACTCGACGGCGTTGAGCACGAGCCGTCCACCGTCCTCGGTCCAGCCGAGACCCGGACCCTGGGAGCCGGTCACCGCGCTGGCCGACAGCACCAGCTCGATGCTGCCGGTCGTGCGCCAGGAGTACGCCGCGGCGAGACCGGTCCGCGGGTCGGCGTCCTCGCGGGCGACGGCCAGCTGCGCCAGTGGCGCCCCGTCGTACGCCGTGAGCACGCTGTAGTAGCCACCCTTCGACACGATCGTCGACGGGTCGGTGAGCGCGCCGAACAGCGGATGCGCACCGTCGAAGCCGGTCAGCTGCAACGACCCCTCGCCGTACCCCTGTGCTCCGACGTCGACCCGGTCGGAGAACTGCTCGAGCAGGCGCACGCCGCCCTGTCCGACACCCCAGGTGCCGGTGTAGACGACGCTGACCTGCTCGGCGTCCGCCTCGGCGACCAGCGCGTCGAACGCGGCCCGGTCCGGAGCGCTCGCCCGCGGGCCTGGCCCGTTGACGACGACCACGTCGTACGCCGCGAGGTCGGGCTCGGCCGCCCACGCGACCTCGCCCGCGGCCACGCCGTGGTCACGCAGGAAGCCCACCAGCGCACCGTCGGCGTCACCGAGCACGCCGACGTCGAGGGGCCGCAGGGTCACGTCGACGACCGCCGGCGTGCCCTCGACCACGGTCGCCTCGACCGCGCCGGGCAGGTAGCCGTCGGCGGTCACCGAGACCTGGTAGTCGCCCTCGAGCAGGTCGGCCTGCGCGTAGCGACCGTCGGCATCGGTGGTGACCTCCCACTTCTGTGGTCCGGTGGCCGTGAGTACGGCGCCCGCGACGGGTGTCCCGTCGGGACCGCTGACCAGCCCCGACACGTCGCCGCGCGGCAACGCCGTCAGCTCCACGTCGAGCGTGACCTGACCGGCGTCGCTGACGGTGACGGACCGCTCCTCGGTGCCGAAGCCGGCCGCCTCGACCCGGACCGTGTGCGTGCCGTCCGGGAGCCCGAGGGCGTAGGTGCCGTCCTCGGCGGTCGGCGTGCTCGCGCCCAGCTCGACCGCAGTGACGGTCGCGCGCTCGACCGGCGCCCCGTCGCTCGTGACGGTGCCGGTCACCGAGCCCTGCTCGGCGTCGGCGGCCCAGGCGACGGCGTTCAGGTAGATCCGCTCCGCGTCGCCGGTCCACCGCTCACCCGGATAGCCGTAGGTGGCCGCGGCCAGCGTCGCGAGCACGACCTCGACGCTGCCCTTCGAGCTGAACGTGTAGCCGACGCCGGACCCGAGGTCGGCGCCGTCGGCCGTCGACCGCAGGCCGCCGATCGTCGTACCGCGGTAGCCGTCGAAGCTGAGGTACTGCTGGTTGCCACCGGTCGGGTGGCGCATCAGCTCGACCGGCTCGCCGACCGCGAAGCCCGCGAAGATCGGGTGCGCGGACGACGGCACGTACGCGACCGGGCTCGGCACGAAGCTCGACTCGATCGTCTCCGGGTCACCCCGCAGGTCGTTCAGGCTGCCGATGGCGCCGCCGCCCCACTGGCCGGCGAACAGCACCGACACCTCGGCCTGCGCCGCCGCGTCGACGACCTGGCCGAACAACGGCAGGTTCGTGCTCGAGACGCCGGCGTTCATCACCACCACGTCGAAGTCCGCGACCCGGCCGGCCAGCGTGGCCAGCTGGCTGGTC
>JBOHDE010000284.1:0-4488 GCA_050699035.1 Nocardioidaceae bacterium
CGAAGTAGCTGAGCTGCGCGTGCATGTCGGTCCCCTCGCTGGGTCGGGTGGTGCGATCTGTCTTCAGTCTCGGTTCGCGAAGGTCGGGGCGGATCCGTGCCAGCACGCATTTCGGTACTGAAACCCAGGGTGGCGGCGGATACTGCAGGTCATGGAGTCGCCGTTGTTCGGCGCACGGTCATGCGTCAGATCGCCGACCGGCGTAGCGCTCGAGCAGGGCGTCGTACGTCGGCCGGTTGGGCGCGGGATCCTCGCCTCGTACGCGCGCATCGAGTAGGTCGAGATGGCGGTGCCAACCGGCCGCGAACTCGCCGGACGCGTCACCGGCCGCCTTCGTGTGAGTGAGGGTCAGCGTGGTCACGTCGCCGTCGCTGACCAGCTCGAAGCGGACGTAGCTGCCACTGGCCTGGCTCGACCCGCCGACCCACTCGAACTCCAGGACAAACGGCGGCTCCCACCGAAGCACCGGTGCGTCGATGACGTCGCCGGTGTCACCGAACTGGAGGTGGGCGCGCTGCGGGTCGATGGAGCCTTCGGCCAGCCAGGTGCGCAGACCTTCGGGCGTGGTCAGAAACTGCCAGACGCGCTCCGCGGTCGCCGGGAGTACGACGTTCAGCTGCACGGTGCCGGAGTCCAGGAAGGTGCCGAGGTCGATCATGTGCGTCTCCTTGTCTTGTCCGTGCTGCTGCGCACGGCCTCCTCGAGCGTGCTCAGACGTGCCGCCCAGAACTCCCGCTGCCGCACCACCCAGTCGTCCACCTCGGCCAGGCCGGCCGGGTCGATGCTGTAGACGCGACGCTGGGCCTCGGCTCGCGACCGGACCAGACCGGCGTCACGGAGCACCCTGAGGTGCTGTGACACCGCGGGACGGCTCATCGCGAACCGCGCGGCCACCTCACCGGCCGAGAGCTCGCCCTGGGCGAGCAGCTCCACGATGCGGCGCCGGGTCGGGTCGGCGAGGGCGCTGAAGACGAGCACGTGTCCGAGTATGTAAGGGCGAGCCTACGTAAGTCAAATCTTACAGACTTGCTTGCGCCCTCTCGTCGGTGAACGTGACGAAGTCCAGCCCGCCGTCGATCGTGTCGTACGTGCTGCTGGCCCGACCATGACGTTGACCGGCGCGTCGATGCCGTCGACCATCGGGCGATGGTCGACCGGTCGATCATCCCGGGTACGAAGACGCCGTCAGCGCCTGCCTCAAGGTACGCGGCCGCACAGGTCAGCGTCTCCGGCAACCGGTCCGATGGGTTGCAGCGGTGTTTCCCCGCCACGCAGCGCATCCTCGATGTTGACGCCGGAGACGCCGGCCCCGACCACGGCGCCTGCGGTCTCGCCGACGCCTTGCCGCCCGGGAGCTCACTGCCGGGACGTCCGAAGAACAGACCCTTGGAGGGCCCCAGGCTTCGGACGTCGTGCCGCCGCATCCGTGTCCGAGGAAATGGATTGTCAGTGCCCGCCGGTCACCACCTGACTGTGGTGGCGCCGCTCGACCTTGCACCTTCTTGCGCCGAGTGGTGGCAAATGATGCAACGGCGCCGGACCGGCATGCAGTCTGCGGACACATGTCGGCAGATCGCACGCCGTCGGCGGCCCCACGTGCATTCTGCGGACATGTGTCGGCAGAATGCACGCCCGCCCGATGGCGGGAACCGGCAAGCGATCGCCAGGCTCACTTCTTCCCAGGATCCCGACATACGCGCAACCTCGGCGCGAAGAGTGGGGCACAGGCGGCTAGCGTCTGGGACGTGAACGGTGACTTCGACGACCTGCTGGCCGCCAACGCCCGCTATGCCGACAGCTTCGCGCTCGCCGGTTTCGACGGGGTCGCGCACGCCGGCGTCGCCGTCGTGACCTGCATGGACTCGCGGATCGACCCGCTCGGCATGCTCGGCCTTCGCCCGGGTGACGCCAAGATGCTGCGCAACCCGGGCGGCCGGGTGACCGACCAGGCGCTACGCGCTCTCGTACTCGGGGTCAACCTGCTCGGCGTCGAGCGGGTGCTGGTCGTGCCGCACACCCGGTGCGCGATGGCGATGGCGAGCGAGGCCGAGCTCCGCGAGCAGGTCGGCCGGGCCAGCGGTCAGGACGCGTCGTGGGCGACGTTCGGTGCCATCGAGGACCAGGTGGCTGCCCTGCGCGACGACGTCGCCCGGGTACGCGCACACCCGCTGATCCCCGAGTCCGTGGCGATCGGCGGGTTCCTCTATGACGTCGACACAGGCCGCCTCGAACAGCTGCTCTGAGGCTCGGTGCCGATCAGCCTTCGACCACGGCGTCGACCTCGATCTCGACCAGCCACGCCGGGTCGAGGAACTGCGACACCTCGACGAACGTGGAGGCGGGTCGGACGTCGGCGAACCGCTCGCGGTGGGCGCGTGCAGCGTCCTCCCACCGCGTCGCGTCGGTCAGCATGACGCGGGTGCGGGTGACGTCGGCGATCGTCGCACCGGCGGCGGCGAGCGCTCGCTCGGCCAGGTCGAGACACCGCACCGTCTGCGCGTACACGTCGCCAGGACCCACGGTCGACCCGTCGTCGCCGATCGCCGCGGTGCCGGCCACGGCGACCATGGAGCCGACGCGGACGGCACGGGAGAAGCCGATCCGGGCCTCGAACGGTGAACCGAAGGTGATCAGCTGATGCGTCATGTCGCCATGGTGCCGTACGGGTCGTCCTCGCGGCAGACTGCACAGGTGGCACCTCACATCCTGGCGAGTTGGGACGTTTACCTGACGTGAAACCGTTCGAGCAGATCGTCGCCGAGTACGGCCCGACCGTGCTACGTGTCTGCCGGGCAGTGCTCGGCCCGGTCGACGCCGACGACGCCTGGTCCGAGACGTTCCTGTCCGCACTCAAGGCGTACCCCGACCTCGAGCCAGGGTCCAACGTCGAGGCCTGGCTGGTGACGATCGCGCACCGGAAGGCGATCGACGTCACCCGCGCCGAGGCCCGGCGTGCGTTGCCGGTCGAGGACGTACCCGAGGCTGCGCCCCACCGCGATCCCGAGGCCCGCGACGACGACCTCTGGACCGCGCTGAAGGCGCTGCCCACCAAGCAGCGCCACACCGTCGCGTACCACTACCTCGCCGGCCTGCCGCACCGACAGGTCGCCGAGATCGTGGGCGGCACCGAGGCCGCCGCCCGGCGATCCGCCGCGGACGGCATCGCCGCCCTGAGAAGGACCTACGCCACCGCGCACCAAGGAGACAACCGATGAACGCCACCACCGAGCCGACAGCCGACGAGATGTTCGCCGCCCAGCCGGCGATCGACGACGAGACGCAGCACCGTCTCCATGCCCGGCTGGTCGAGGCCGCCGCCGCCGAGGGTGTCCTCGACGTCGCCTACCGCACCATCGACAGCCCGGTCGGCGTCCTGCTGCTGGCCGCGACCGAGCAGGGCCTGGTCCGGGTCGCGTACGCCCGCGAGGACCTCGACGCGGTGCTCACCACGCTGGCCGGCAAGGTCAGCCCGCGCATCCTCGAGTCACCCGCCCGGCTGGACGTGGTCGCGCGTGAGCTGGACGAGTACTTCGCCGGCGAGCGCCGGATCTTCGACGTACCGCTGGATCTCCAGCTGGCAAGGGGATTCCGGCTCGGTGTGCTCGGGCACCTGCCGAGGATCGCGTACGGGCAGACCGAGAGCTACGCTCAGGTCGCCGCGGCCACCGGCAACCCGAAGGCGGTCCGCGCGGTCGGGACCGCCTGTGCGACCAACCCGTTGCCGGTCGTCGTGCCCTGCCACCGGGTCGTCCGCGCCGACGGCACGTTCGGTGGGTACGTCGGCGGTCCGGAGGCCAAGCGCACCCTGCTCACCCTGGAGACGGCGGCCGCGTGACCGGGCTGTTCCCCTCCGGCCGGCAGCAGCTCGCGCCCGGTGCGGTGCACGTACCCGGCTGGCTGTCCGCCGAGCAGCAGCGTGACCTGGTCGAGGCCTGCCGCCGATGGGCGCAGGGCCCCGTTCCGATGCGCGCGGCGACGCTTCCCGGCGGCCACCAGATGTCGGTGCTGACCGTCTGTCTGGGCTGGCACTGGCAGCCGTACAAGTACACCCGCACGGCCGACGACGCCGGCGGTGGCCGGGTGGCCGACCTCCCGGGATGGCTGGTCGATTGGGGCCGGCGGGCACTGGTCGAGGCGTACGAGGACTCGCACGCCGGTGACGGGTACTCGCCGGACACGGCCCTGGTGAACTTCTACGATGCGGACGCCAGGATGGGCATGCATCAGGACAAGGACGAGAAGGTGTCCGAACCGGTGGTGTCGTTGAGCGTCGGCGACACCTGTCGGTTCCGGTTCGGCAACACCGAGAACCGTGGCCGGCCGTACACCGACCTCGACCTAGCCTCCGGAGACCTGCTGGTCTTCGGCGGGCCGTCGCGGTTCGCGTTCCACGGCGTGCCCAAGGTCTACCCGGGCACCGCCGACCCGGCGACCGGTCTGTCGACGGGCCGGCTCAATGTCACCCTGCGCGTCACCGGCCTGTCCTGA
>JBOHDE010000285.1:0-4479 GCA_050699035.1 Nocardioidaceae bacterium
CTCGGTGTCGTCGTCGAGATCGAGGGCATCCGCCACGGTGCGGGAGCGACCCAGCTCGACGACGCGTTGCGCCAGAACGCACTCTCCCTGCAGCGTGACATGGTGCTCCGCATCCCGCTGTTGGGGCTGCGGCTGATGGAGGACGAGTTCATGGGTCAGGTCGAGCAGGCACTCCGTTCACGACGCCCCGCCGTCGCATAACGGCTAGGCAAGCGTGAAGTATTTGTCACGCTCCCCCTGCCATTACACGCAAACTCCCTGCTCAGTCACTCGGGGGGCGTCGACTCCTCTTCACTCGGCGTCGGCGACGGCTCCTCCGACGGCGCCGGCACCGGCTGACCGTCCGAACCACAAGCGGGGACCTCGTCCTTCGAGGCCGGCACGGTCACGATGTCGGTGACGATCGCGGTGCTGCCTTCGTCGACGACCGCGAGGATGGAGAGCTCGCCTTCCTTGGCGGCAAGCTGCTCGAGCTCGACGGTCACCGACGCCTGGCAGTTGTTCTCGTTGTAGTCGCGGGCCGGCAGGTCACTGCTCAACGGAGCGAAGCGCCAGGTCTTGTCGCCGACGAACAGCCCGAGACCGCCGGAGTTCTGCAGCTTGCCGGTCAGCTTCTTCGGCTGCGGGGCGCTGTACGCCTTGCCGTTGATCGACTCGAGGGCTCCGTTGGCGCCGAGACCGACCGCCACCGTCGGGTTGTGCGTCACGAGGAAGTTGAGCTCCTCACGCAGCGTCTGGGTGCTGGACGCGCCGTCGTAGTTGGCGTCCTCCGGCTGGTCGAGCAGTGCCGAGTGGGCCAGCCCCAAGCTGATCGTGTCGCCTCCGTAGCACCATCCGCCCGCGCAGGTCGTGAGCTTCGGCTTCGGCGGTTGCGACGGCGGCGGTTCGGTGGTCGGCGGATCGCTCGGGTCGCTGGAAGGAGGGTCACTCGGATCGCCGGTCGGCGGGCTCGTCGGCGTGCCGCCCGGCGTCGTCGAGCCGCCGCCGCTCTTCTTCTTGGGTCGCCAGGTCGAACCGCTGTCGCCGCTCGGCGTCGTCGCCGGCGGGGTCGAGAGGTTCGGTGCCTTGCCGTTGCCGACCGGCGGCGGACCGGCCGGCACGACGGCCACGCCGTTGCGGTACTTCTCGGCGATCGCGAGCACCAGCGAGACGTACGACTCGGAGTGGTTGTAGCGGAACACCGCGGCCTCGGCGCCCTCGCGCGTACTCAGGTCACCCCTGCCCGCGCACAGGTACGCACCGGCGGCCAGGGCGGCGTCGTCGATGTCGTGCGGGTCGCGGACGCCGTCGTTGTCACCGTCGGCCGCGACCGACGCCCATGTCGTCGGGATGAACTGCATCGGGCCGACGGCACGGTCCCAGACCTTGTCATTGTCCAGCCGGCCACCGTCGGAGTCCCTAATCGTGGCGACGCCGGGGGCGCCGTTCAGCGGCAGCCCGATGATGTGCGGCGCGGTCGAGCCGTTCGGCTGCACGGTCGACCCGCCGAACTGGCCGTGGTTGGACTCGACCCGCCCGATGCCCGCGAGCAGGGCCCAGTCGATCCGGCAGGACGGGTCCGTACGGGCGAGCGTGGCCGCCGCCGCCCGGTAGGCGCGCATCACCGGGGCGGGCATGTCGAAGCTGTTGATTCCGCTGATCGGTCGGCGCAGGTCACCGCCGAGGCCCGAGTCGATGCGTGGGGAGTCGAGCTTGGAGCCGAGGTCCATCGGCACCTGCCGGACCCCATCGTCGGCTTCCGCGGACTCCTCGGCGCCCTTCAACAGTGACGTGAACGGCCGGACCAGGTCGGACAGCGCACCGGTCGACGCGTCGAACCGGCCCAGCAGGTCGGCCGGCGGGGCCGAGAACGCCAACGGCAACGGCAGCATCAGCGCGACCGCGGTGGTCTTCAGAGCTGCGCGCCGCCGGCGCAGCGACGACGACAGACGGGTCAAAACGGCGCGGATCGGGCGTACTCCCCCGATGGCTGCTGTGGTCGCGTCGTCTGAGTCGGTCATGGCATCACAAGGTCCCCACGACACGCTAACCCGGCTCGCAGCGCGTGACCACCCTGGGCCGTTCGGTGATCGGCGAAAAGTGTGCGCTTATGGCTGCCCGGGTACGTCGATGAGCTCGACCACCCCGTCGTACCCGGCGATCGCGACCCGGCCGTCGTCCAGCGGCAGGGCCCGCACCTGCTCTCCGCCGCGCCGGGGTAGCTCGACCTCGTCGACCTGGCTGAGGGCACCGTCGGTGCTCACCGCGACCACCTGCATCCGCTGCCCGCCGGCCGCCCAGTCGGTCACGGGCACCAGTGCCAGCCGACGCTCCGGCAGGTAGCTGAACGCCCGTGAGTCCTGCTCGACCGGCGTGTAGCTCTGCGCCCCGAGGTCGGCGGTGTCGACGCGGGTCGGCCGGTCCAGCCGGCGCAAGTCGAAGCTGGACACCTGCACACCCGTCACCTGGCCCTCCAGGGTGGCGTCCTGCCCGACGCCGAGCAGCAGATCGTCGCCGATCGGGTGCAGGTACGCCGAGTAGCCGGGGATCTTCAGCTCGCCACGCACCCGCGGCCGGGTCGGCTCGGACAGGTCGACCGTGTACAGCGGGTCGGTCTGCCGGAACGTCACCACGACGGCGAGGTCGCCGAACCAGCGGACGGCGCGGATCTGCTCGTTGCGCCCCATCCCGCCGACGGACCCGACCTCCTTGAGGTCACCGCCCGCCTCCTCGAGCACGGTGATCCCGCTCTCCTGCGGCCGGTCGCTACCGCCCTGCATGCTGGCGATTCGCAGCAGCCCGCCGTGCTCGGAGAACGCCCACCGGTCGTGCACCATGCCGGGGACCTTGCCGGACGCGGTGTACGTCGTGGCGGCGCCGTCCAGCGTGAACGCGTGCACCTCGGTCGAGGGCTCGCGGTGCGGCGGCGTCCCGACCACGTCGCTGGTCGGCATCCCACCCTCGGCCATCGGCACGAAGCCGCCGTCGGTCGTCGCGACGTAGAGCCGGTCGGTGGACGAGTAGACCAGGTCGCCGCTCGCGGACACGCCGACAGCGTCCAGCGCGGACGGCAGCCGCGGGCTCATCGTCACCACGGTGACCGTGCCGAGCCCGGCGCCGCGCTTGGGGTGCCGCACGTCGGAGCAGTCGAGCAGCTGCTCGTCGCCTCGCTGTGGCAGCCAGTCCTGGGCGGTCGACGAGCGGATCAGCCGGCGGTTCTCGGCCAGCGCCTGCGCCTCGCTGGTCGTCCGGTCCGGCTGGGCGAACGGCAGGTTGGGGGAGTGGGAGAGTACGAGCCGGACGACGCCGTCGTGCTCCCGTGCCGAGACCAGCCGGCCGTCCAGCTGCTCGGTGCGGACGAGCGTCGGGTCGTCCCGGTCGGACAGGTCGACGGTGCTGACGACGGTGTCGTTGTACTCCGGCCAGGACCAGTCGGACAGCCGCGCGTCCGGCTGGTTCGGCTGGTCCAGCTGCGGCAGCCGGGTGCCGGACACCACGGCGCGGTCGCCGACCAGTAGCAGCTCGTTGAACTGGTCGCCGCCGGCCTCCGACAGCCGTACCCGGCCAACCTCGGCGGGGGTCTCGCCGACGGTGTCCTCGACGTGCAGCGTCCCGTTGCGGACGGTCACGACGTAGCGGCCGTCGGTCTTGACCAGGTCGGGCTCGTCGACGCCGGCCTCCTGGACGTTGGTGCCGGTCGCACCGTTGCCGACGGCCGCGTCTGCGGACGAGGACCGCGCCTGGGGCGCCGCCATCTCCGCCGCGCCCGACGCCGGCCCGTTTCTCTGTATCGAGTCCTGCATCACGTACGGGTGTGCGCCGCCCAAGCCGTACGGCGTGACCTGCGGCAGCGCCGCCGCGACGTACCAGTCGCGGAGCGCGTCGCAGTCGTCGAACGTGCGCAGCCCGTCGGCCGCGGCGGCCGGCGCCGAAGCGCTCACCGTCACACCGACCGCCACCAGCCCGGCACCGACCGCCACGATCCCGGTCCTCGTCGCCCACGTCGCTGCGCGCTTCATGTCCCACCGTCCTGTCGAGCATCCGTGTCTTGTGGGTCGGACGCGGTCGACGCCGCGCCGGTTCCGCTCCGGGCCGGTTGATGCGGGAGGATGGACCGATGGACCCGAACGCCGACCTCCGCAAGAGCCTCGCGAGCACCGGGGCCGGCATCGGCGTGATGGCGGTCGTGGTAGTGCTCGGGCTGGCCGGCGCCGGCCTCGGCATGTACACCTTCGGCGAGTCCGACCAGGAGACGGTGGTCATCCTCCTGGTGATCGTCGCGCTGCTGGCGTGGGGTCTGCTGGCACTCACCATCCGGCCGATCGCACAGACCGTGCTGCTGGTCGTCGCGGCCCCGGCGACGACGTTCGTTGCGATGTCTGCGCCGTGGGTCTGGGGGATCGCGCTGTACGTCGTGCTGATGGTCGCCCTCGGCGCGCTGTTCAAGGCGCTGCGCCGGTAGTCCTGTCCCCGGGCCGACGTAGAACGAGTCGGGTGACC
>JBOHDE010000286.1:0-4472 GCA_050699035.1 Nocardioidaceae bacterium
TGCGGGAGCCGGTCGAGCGCCTCGGCGATCAACCTCAGCGGGATGCCCACCCGCTGGGCGACCCGGATGAAAGACACCCGGCGCAGCGTGTCGCGGGCGAACCGCCGCTGGTTGCCGGTGGTCCGCCGGCTGCGGATGAGTCCCTTGTCCTCGTAGAAGTGCAGGGCGCTGACGGCGACTCCCGTACGAGTCGCGACCTCGCCGACGGTGAGCTCGGGCGCATCCGGACGCGGTTTGGGCACGAACCGATGGTACGGGCTTTACCTCAAGTAATGTCGAGGTACCAGACTGCGGTCATGCGCGATGTTGAGCGGTCCCACATCGGCATCATCGTGGGCAGCACCCGCCCGGGCCGTCGCGCCGAAGCCGTCGCCCGCTGGGTCCACGGCGAGGCAACGGCCCACGTCAACGCGGCGCGGTTCGAGGTGCTGGACCTGGCCGACTTCGAGCTGCCGCTGCTCGACGAACCGAGGCCGGCCGCCGAAGGCGACTACCGCAACGCCGCTACTCGTACCTGGGCTCGGGCCGTCAGCCGCTGCGACGGCTTCGTCTTCGTGACGCCGGAGTACAACCACTCCACCTCGGCGGCGCTGAAGAACGCCATCGACTACCTCTTCACCGAGTGGAACCACAAGGCCGCCGGTTTCGTGAGCTACGGCGTCCAGGGCGGCTGGCGAGCGAGTGACCACCTCCGCGCCGTGCTGGCAGAGCTGCATGTCGCCGACGTACGAACGGCCGTCGGGCTCTCCCTGTTCACCGACTTCGCGGGCGACTGTGTCCGGCCGGCGCCCCACCACGCGGTCGCTCTCCGAAAGATGGTGGGCGAAGTGGTCGTGTGGAGTGACGCGCTCGCCTCGGTGCGAGCTCGATGAGTACGGTCGACCCAGGTCGTACGAGCGACTTCCGTCCAGGCGAGGGTACGGACGGGGCGAACCGCCCGGCCCTGACCGTGATGCTGCTGGCCTCGACGCTGACCGTGATGGCCGGCACCGTGCTCGCACCTGTGGTCGAGCTGCTCCGCGACGACCTCGACCTCACCAGGACGGCCGCCGGACTCGTCCTCACCGCGCACGGCCTGTCGCTGGCGATCACCGGCCCGTTCGTCGGGTGGACGATCGACCGGTGGGGCGTCCGCTGGACGCTCGCCGCCGGCCTGGCCACGTACGGGGTCGCGGGTGGCGCCGGGCTGGTGCTGACCAGCTACCCGATGCTGGTGGCCTCGCGGGTGGTCTTCGGTGTCGGCGCGGCCGCCGTTTTCGTGGGTACGACCGTCGCCCTCCTCGACCTTGCCGGCCCGGCGGCGAAGCAACGCGTGATGGGGTGGCGGACGACCGCCATCAGCCTGGGTGGAGTCGGGTGGCCGCTGGTCGGCGGCGCGCTGGGCGCGCTGTCCTGGCACGCGTCGTTCGGGGCGTACCTGGTGGGTCTGCCGTTGGGGGTGGCAGTCCTTCGCGTACTCCCCTCCCGCGGCCTCCCACGACCCGGAGCCGGGCGCGGCGGTCAGCACCTGGGCGTGCTCGTGCGACCGCGTTCTCGGCTGCTGGTCGTCTACTTCCTGCAGCTGGTCGCCACGGTCCTGCTGTACTGCGTCGTCGTGTTCCTCCCCGCGCGGCTGGCCGAGCTCGGCATCACCCACAGCCTGCTGGTGGCGGTGTTCACGGTCGTCTTGTCGGTCACCATGAGCATCGTCGGGCTGACGTACGCGCAGGTGCTGCGACGACTCGGCTACCGCGCTCTGCTGGCCGCGGCTTTCGGGTTGTGGCTGGCCGCCTTCCTCTGCCTCGGCCTCGGCCCCACGCCGGTCTGGATGATCGTCGGCCCTGCGCTGTTCGGCGTCGGCATGGGACTGGCCGTACCGGCGCTGACCGTCCTCGCGGTCGACCGCGCTCCGGTCGACCTTCGCGCTCAGGCCACCGCGCTGCTGGCCACCACCACCTTCGCCGCGCAGTTCGCCGCACCCCTCGCCTTCGGGCCACTCGCCGGCGCCACCTCGGTGGCGGGTGCCTACCTGTGCGCCGCGGGGCTGGCGGGCGCCGCTGGACTGGTCGTGCTGACCGATCGCTCCTGGGCGTCCCGCCGGTAGCGTCGCTGGCCACCGTCATCGACTGGCGCGTTGCCTAGGGACAAACCGGACACCAGGCCTACGCAACGCGCCAGTCGACGAGGGCTGGTACGGACCTAAGGGTGCCGCCCGACTAGCCGACGGTCGGCGCCAGGTCGGGCGCGGCGTCGATGTCGCCGGTCTCCTGCCGCGCGACTGCTCGGCGACCGAGCACCAGGACGTACGCCAGGAACACCAGCTCGGCCATGACACCCACGCCGATGCGCGCCCAGGTGGGCAGCCCCGACGGCGTGACGACGGCCTCGATGACTCCCGCCACCAGCAGCACGACGACCAGCCCCAGCGCGATGCTCATCACCGCCCGGCCCTGCTCGGCGAGCACGTCGACGCGGCGGCGTGGCCCCGGGTCGACCGCGAGCCAGCCGAGCCGCAGGCCGGCCCCGGCCGCGAGAAACACCGCGGTGAGCTCGAGCAGCCCGTGCGGGACGATCAGCCCCCAGAACACGTCGGCCTTGCCGTTCGCGGCCATCAGCCCGCCGATCACCCCGGCGTTCGCGGCGTTCTGGAAGAGGATGTACGGGATGGGCAGGCCGAGCAGGATCGCCGAGACGATCACCTGCGCTGATACCCAGACGTTGTTGACCCAGACCTGGCCGGCGAACGACGCCGCCGGCGCCTGGGAGTAGTAGTCGGCGAAGTCCCGCTCCACCAGCTGCTTGATCTCGTCGGGTGTTCCGATGGCTGCCTGTACCTCCGGGTTGGTCGCCACCCACACGCCCACGACGTACCCGACCACGATCGACGCCAGCGCCGCGCCGAGCCACCAGCGCCGGGCGTGGTACGCGGCCGCCGGGAACGACACGGCGAAGAACCGGACCAGTTCACGGCGGGCCGGCGCGTTGGCTCCGGTGACGGCCGAGCGCGCGCGAGCGGTCAGGCCCGACAGCCGCCCGACCAGCAAGAGGTCCGTCGACGCGGACCGGACGGTGGACAGGTGGGTCAGCGTCTGCTGGTACAGCTCGACCAGCTCGTCCACCTCGGGCCCGTCCAGCCGACGGCGGTGGCGGACCAGCCAGTCGAGGCGCTGCCAGGTCGGCTCGTGCGCCGCGACGAAGGCGTCCATGTCCACGCGCCGAGCGTAACGATCGGCGGGCGTAGGCGGCGGGCGTCATCACGGGACGCCAGTAGGGTGCGGGCATGGCCGACGTCGTGACCGGAGAGGCCGTCGTCCTCTCGGTCCGGATCGCCCAGGTGCCGAGCCGCGCCGCAGCCCTGCTGATCGACCTCGTCGTCCAGGGCGTCGCGCTGGTCGCGGTCGTGCTGGTCGTCACCACCGCGTCCTTCGCCGTCGACTCGTCACTGGCGACGGCGCTGTCGATCCTGTTGGTCGTCCTCGTGATCGTCGGTTACCCGGTGGCGTACGAGACGACCACGCGAGGCCGCAGCCTCGGCAAGCTGGCCCTCGGACTCCGCGTCGTCGGTGACGACGGCAGCCCGGAACGCTTCCGGCAGGCGCTGTTTCGCGGGCTGGCCGGAGTCCTGGAGATCTGGTTCCTGTTCGGCGCGCCGGCGCTGATCTGCGCGCTGGTCGCGCCGCAGGGCAAGCGGCTCGGTGACCTGTTCGCCGGCACCATCGTGATCAGCGACCGCGGCCCCAGGCAGCCCCCGCCACCGCAGATGCCACCCCAGCTGGCCGCCTGGGCGACCACGCTGGAGCTCTCCCAGCTGCCGGCCGACTTGGCCAACGCCGCCCGGCAGTACCTCACTCGATGGCCGTCGCTGTCGCCACAGATCCAGCAGGAGATGGGCGTACGGATCGCCGCCGAGGTCGGCACGCGGGTCGCTCCCCCGCCGCCTCCGGGCGTCCCGCCGTACGCCTATCTCGCCGCGGTCCTGGCCGAACGCCGCCGGCGCGACGAGGTACGGCTGGCGGAGCGGGCACGAGCCCGGGCCGCGGCGGGGCATCCGACCGTGGGAGAGCCACCCGCGCCGCCGGTCAATCCGCCGACGCCGCCGGCCCCCGCATCGCCGGACACGGCCCGGACCACGCGCGACGGGTTCGTCCCGCCGACCTGACTCAGGCTCCGAGGCGCCACCACTTCCCACGTACACCGCCGGAACGGGTGGGCCGGTTAGGACAGGCCGACGATCTCGCCGTCGTCGCCGAGCCGGATGCTGTAGGCCGCGGGCTGCTTGCCGAGTCCGGGCATCGTGCGCATGTCCCCGCAGATCGGGTAGACGAAGCCCGCCCCGACTGACGCCCGGACCTCGCGCACCGGCAGCGTCCAGCCGGTGGGTGCGCCCTTCAGCGTCGGGTCGGACGAGATCGACAGGTGGGTCTTCGCGATGCAGACCGGCAGCCGGCCGAACCCGTTGCGCTCGTACGAGTCGAGCTGACGGTTCGCCAGCG
>JBOHDE010000287.1:0-4440 GCA_050699035.1 Nocardioidaceae bacterium
GTGCCGATCAGGGCGTCGGTCAGCACGACGCCCCGGACGGTGTCGTCGGCGAACCGGCTCTCGACCACCTCGCCGATGGGCCGCTCCACGACGTCGCCCCAGATCGGGCCGCAGCGCTTGGCCAGGTCGGCGGTTCGCGGCAGCGGCTCGAGCAGCGTCGGCGCGACCACGGTGGCCAGCTCGCCGACCGCACCGAAGAACAGCCGCCAGGCGTCGTACTCGCGCTCCGAACCGGTCAGGTCACGAAACGAGTCCCTGGTCGCGCTGCCCTCCGGCCGCTCCACCAGCAACCCACGGTCGCAGCCGTCGCGCCGGACCGGCGTGTAGGACGCCGTCCGCCGTGAGCGCAGGTCCAGCAGGAGTCCAAGGTCACGCACGATCTGGTCGGGCAGCAGGCTGACGAGGTACGAGTAGCGCGACAGCCGTGCCTCGATGCCGGGGAACGCCCGGGTGCTGACCGCGGCGCCACCCGTCTGCGGCAGCCGCTCGAGCACCACAGTGTCGAGACCCGCCCGGCCGAGGTAAGCCGCCGCCACCAGAGCGTTGTGGCCGCCGCCCACGATGACCACGTCGAAGCGCTCGGAGTCGGCCGTCATGGCCGCACCGTAACCGACCGGCCTGGCGAAATATTTACCGGTTCAACTAGCGTTGAGACGAGCACAAGCCCCAGGAGGTTGAGTGCCATGCCGGCGATCACCGTTGACGACCTCACCGTCCTTCCACGCATCCCCGCCGTGGAAACGACTGCCGACCGCCGCGCGGTGGTCCAGATCGTGACCGCACCGCAGGGTTTCGAGGGCGAGGGGTTCCCCGTACGCCGCGCGTTCGCCGGGGTCGACCTGTCGGTGCTCGACCCGTTCGTTCACATGGACCAGATGGGCGAGGTGGAGTACGCACCCGGCGAGCCGAAGGGTACGCCGTGGCACCCGCACCGTGGGTTCGAGACCGTCACCTACATGCTGGACGGTGTCTTCGACCATCAGGACAACCACGGCGGCGGTGGCACGATCACCAACGGTGACACCCAGTGGATGACCGCAGGTGCCGGGATCCTGCACATCGAGAAGCCGCCGGAGTGGCTGGTGCAGGCCGGCGGTCTGTTCCACGGCCTGCAGCTGTGGGTCAACCTGCCGCGGGCCCAAAAGCTGGCCACGCCTCGCTACCAGGACCTGCGCGGTCCGGACGTCGCGATGGTGACCACGGCCGATGCCGGCGCACTCGTACGCATCATCGCGGGTGACGTCGGAGGTCACGCCGGTCCCGGGTCGACGAATACCCCGATGACGATGGTGCACGCGTCCCTCGCCCCGACCGCTCAGCTCGAGCTGCCGTGGCGCGCCGATTTCAACGCGCTGGTCTACGTGCTTGCGGGCAACGGTTCGGTGGGCGGGGAGCGTCGCCCGCTGCGCACGGGTCAGCTCGCCGTGCTCGGAGCCGGTGACGTCGTGACGGTCGAGGCGTCGGCCGTCCAGGAGGGCCGGTCGCCGTCGCTGGAGGTGCTGGTCCTCGGCGGCAGGCCGATCCGTGAGCCGGTTGCCTGGGCCGGTCCGTTCGTGATGAACACCAAGGCCGAGGTGATGCAGGCCTTCGACGACTACCAGGGCGGCCGCTTCGGAGAGATCCCGGCTGTGCACGGAGCCCCGACCGAGATCGTCGAGGGCTGACTGTGCCCACCGGGATGGGCGCGGGCGGGGGCCTTCTCGTGGTAGACCGACCGAGTGGATGAACGCCTCGAGCTCCCGGATCGGGCGGACGCGGTACGGATCGCGCGCGCCTTCGTCGCGGAGCGACTCGGCTCCACCTCGGCTGCTGATCGGACTGGCGACGCTGCCCTGATCGCCACCGAGCTGGTCACCAACGCGACGCTGCACGGCGCCGCTCCCGTTTCGGTTGCCGTGCAGGTGAACGGCGACGTAGTCCGGGTCGAGGTGGCCGACGCGTCCCCCGTGCTCCCGGTGACGCCGGTCGGGCCGCCAGACGGGATGACCGGCCGGGGCCTGCTGGTCGTCGACGCTATGAGCCACCAGTGGGGCGTGGCGACGGTGCCCGACGGCAAGGTGGTCTGGGCGGAGCTGGGTGAGAGCACCGAGGCGACCGCCTCGGCCATCCGCCCCGGAGCGGACGTCCGCGCCGAGGTCGAGGCGCCGGGGCCGACGAAGGAGCGGTTCACCATCGAGCTGGGCGACGTACCGACCGACCTCCTGGTCGGCGCGAAGGCGCATGTCGACAACGTCGTACGTGAGCTCACGCTCGCCAGGGCCGGAGCCGCGAGCGGCCAGAGCGGCGGCGTCTCGCACCACTTCGAGGCGCTGGTCGACACGGTGACGACTCGGTTCGCCGTGGCACGGCAGGCGGTCAAGGCGAAGGCGCAGGAGTCGGCGGCGGCCGGGCGGGTCCGGACCTCGCTGGTCCTGACTCTGCCGGTGGGAGCAGCCGACGCCGGCGAGGAGTACCTCGCCGCGCTCGACGAGGCCGACGCGTACGCGCGCGCCGCCCGGCTGCTCACCCTCGAGACCCCGGCACCGCATCGCTCGTTCCGCCAGTGGTACGTGCGCTCGCTGGTTGCCCAGCTCCGCGCCCACGGCCGGGGCGACGAGCCCGCGCCGCCGGTGTCGTTCGAGCAGCACCTGCTCGAAGAGGTGGCGATCGTGGCGGCCGCCGAGCGGTCGGCCGGCCGCTCGGCGCGGCTGCAGGCCTGCACCGCGGCCCTGGCCGTCGCCGCGACCTCCGACGACGTCGACCACACCGTGCTCACCGTCGGGACCGAGGCGCTGGGTGCTTCGGCGGGAGCCCTGCTGGCTCTCACTGACGGCGAGCTCGTCGTGCGTGCCCAGGTCGGCTACACCGAGCCGCTGATCGAGCGCATCGCCGCCGCCGGCTACGCGGCCCGACTGCCGGCGGCGCGTGCCATCCGCACCGGCGACCCGGTCTGGATGGAGGCCCGTGAGCAGCGTGACGCGGACTTCCCCGGTCTCCACGAGCTCGAGCCGCACACCGAGTCGATGTGCGTCGTACCCCTGGTTCAGAGAGAGCGGGTGCTCGGTGCGCTGCGCTTCAGCTTCGACTCTCCACGGCTGTTCGACGAGGACGAACGTGGCTTCGTGCTGGCGTTCGCCGCGCACGCCACGCAGGCGTTGGATCGCAGCGCCCTCTATGCCGCCGAGCGACAGGCCCGCGACGACGCGGAGCGGGCGGCTCAGCGACTGACCCGGCTGAACCGCATCACCGCGTCATTGGCGGAGACCAGTGACCTCGAGCAGATCGCGGCCGTCGTCGCGACCGAGGCCGAGCAGACGCTCGGCGCGACCTTGTCGGCGCTGTGCGTGCTGGAAGACGACGCGACGATGCGGACGCTGCGAATGCGAGGTGCGAGCCCCGGGTCGGAGCAGCGGTGGGGGACGTTCCCGCTCGCGACCGATGTCCCGGCCAGCGAGGTCGTACGGACGAACCAGCCGGTCGTCCTTCGTTCGGTGGCCGAGCTCGAGGAGCGGTATCCCGTCCTGGTCGGGCAGAGCAGCGTCGAGCGCATTCTGGTCACGCTGCCGCTGTCGGCGGGCGAGAACAGGTTCGGGGCGCTGGCGTTGAGCTTCCCGCCGGAGCACGTGGTGGACGACGCCGAGCTGGAGATGCTCGGCACGATCGGACACCAGTGCGTCCTGGCCTTCGAGCGGGCCCGCCTGCTGCAGGCGGAGCGGGATGCGCGGCAGCGCTCCACGTTCCTCGCCAAGGCCACGGCCCAGGTGTCGTCGTCGCTCGAGCCCACGGAGACCGTACGCCAGATCCTGTCGCTCGTGGTGCCAAGTATGGCCGACTGGGCGGTGGTCTACCTGACGGATCCGTCGGGCCACCCGATCGTGCAGGGCGCCATGCATCGCGACCCCGAGCTGACCAGCGTGATCCGCCGACTGCAAGCCGACCAGCCGATCAAGATGGAGGTCGAGGGCGGGCTCGGCCAGGTGCTGCGGACCGGGCAGAGCATCCGGTACGGGACGTTGCCCGAGCACCTCCAGTCGCGGACCACCGAGCACGTGCCGGACGAGCAGCACGCGGAGGCGCTGCGGCCGAGCAGCGGTATCGGGGTCGCGCTGGTGGCCCGTGGGCGCATCCTCGGCGCCGTCGCGCTCGCCCGCACCGGGGGCCAGCCGTTCAGCGACGACGACCTCCGGCTGGCGGAGGAGGTGGCCGCCCGGGCGGCCGTGGCGGTGGACAACGCCGAGCAGTTCCGCCGAGAGCGAGACGCCGCGGTGACCCTGCAGCGCAGCCTGCTGCCGCAGCGGATACCACGCATCGCGGGGCTGGCGTTCGCCTGGCGTTACCTGCCGGGGGCAGTGGGAGCACACGTGGGCGGTGACTGGTACGACGTCATCCCACTGGAGCAGGACCGGGTCGCCCTGGTGATCGGCGACGTGATGGGCCGTGGGCTCCGGGCCGCTGCCGTGA
>JBOHDE010000288.1:0-4405 GCA_050699035.1 Nocardioidaceae bacterium
GCGGCCAGCCCGGGGATCAACCCAGCGAGCAGGAGCAGCAGCACAAGCAGGCCAACAAGGCGGCCGACCTGTCCGCCGCCTGCGGCTGACCTCAGTCGAGCGCCCGAGCGCAGCCGCTGGTCCCGAGGGCGGTCACGCCGTCGGCGGTCAGCCGCAGCCGGACCACCGCGGCGTTGTCGGACTCGTCGGTCTCGTCGAGCAGGTTGCCCGGGTCGGCCGCCGTACGCAGGCAGTAGATCCCGTCCGGCAGGGCCGGTGGGAGGACCACGAACTGGCCGTCGGTCTCCACGTCGTACACGTCGACCCAGCCCGGCGAGATGCCCTGGATGGTGTCGCGGGAGCAGTCGCCGTAGTGCCGGCGGGCCGTGGATCCGACCCGTACCCGTCGGTTGTCACGCAGGCAGAAGCTCACCTTGTCGCGCCCGGACAACCGCGTGCCGTCGGTGCGGTGCAACGAGTAGCCCGCCATCGCGTCGAAGTGCCAGTGGTCGTGCGTCGGATGGTCGAGCATGCAGCCGGCCGGGACGCTTTGGGTACGGCGGTCGGTGGTGCGGCTGAAACGGCCGTCACGGTCCACGTCGACGTACACGACCTGGGCGGCGCCGACCTGACCGGCGGGGCAGGGCGGGCCGCTGCCGGGCTGGGCGATCAACGGCCCCGGGCCGAGGTTCGCCAGCACGGCCTCGAAGCGCAGCTCGGTGCGTCCATCGGTCGGTCGCAGCTGGAAGTCACGAGCCGGCAGGCTGCGCAGGTTCGGGAGCAGCAGCTCGGGGCCGGGCGTGGCCGACGGCAGGCCGGACGCCGACGGCGAGGCGGCCGGCTCGACGCCGAGGTCGGTCGTGCGGTCGGCGGACCGTCCGACTCCGCTCAGCACGGCGGCCGTGGCGAGCGCCAGACCAACCACGACACACGCGACGAACAGCCGCCGACCCACATCCACACGGTAGTCCGCCATGCTCGGGACATGGATCGTTCTCGACGGATCACCGATGTCGGCGTCGTCGTGCTCGCGCTGGTGTCGGTCGCACTGCTCGGTCTCACCGCCTTCGGCTCCCTGGATGACGGTCAGCAGCTGACGGTGTTCTGGGTCGACGTCGGCGTGTGCGTACTCTTCCTGGCCGAGTTCGTCGGGTCGTGGCGGCGGTCCGGGTGGCGGCCGGGTTTCTGGTTACGGAACTGGTACGAGGTGCTCGGCATGATCCCGGTCGCGCACCCGGTCTTCCTCGAGCGTGGCTGGACCATCGCGCTGTGGGTGGTGGTCGTGCTGGCCCGGGTCGGCCGGGCCGCCGATCGGCTGGTGGGGGAGCGGGTCACGGCCGCGATCACGACGCGGGCCACCCACGCGGTCGTCGAGACCGTCAAGCACCCGATCACCGTCGCCGTGCTCGACGAGGTGGCCCTGGTGCTGCAGACCGGCGCCTACACCCAGAACCTGGCGAACGCGCTGGAGGAGAACCGCGGCGAGCTGAAGGCGATGGTGCTGGAGAAGCTCGAGGCCGACCCGCTGGCCGGCCGGATCTCGCTGCTGCCGTTCCACCATCGCGTGGTCGACACGGTCACCGAGACCACGCTGCGGGTGATCTTCGAGGTGCTGAGCGACCCACGCACCGACGAGCTGATCTCCGACGTGCTGCGGGAGAACATCGAGCAGATGCGCGAGGAGGTGCGCAAGCGGGAGTACGGCTCCGGGCGTGGCGCCGCCACCTGGACACCCCCCGGGCGAGCCGGCGAGTTCAGCGGCTGAGCGTGCCGGCGTACTGCCGGGCGGCCCAGGCGCTGGCCACCATGTCGGCCAGGCTGTGCCGCATCTTCCAGTCGAGGTCGCGGGCGGCGAGGTCACCGGAGGCGACGATGCGGGCCGGGTCACCGGGCCGGCGCGGTGCGATCACCGGCTCGAAGTCGATGCCCGTCACGTCGGCGACCGCGGTCATGATCTCCCGCACCGACACGCCGGTGCCGCTGCCGAGGTTGTAGACCGGCTCGAGCGGTCGGCCCTGCTCGAGCGCTTCGGCCGCCGCCACATGGGACAGCGCCAGGTCGGCGACATGCAGGTAGTCGCGCACGCAGGTCCCGTCGGGCGTGGGGTAGTCGTCGCCGTTGATGTGCGGCGTCCGGCCCTCGGCGAGCAGGTCGAGCACGACCGGGAACAGGTTGTGCGGGCTGGTGTCGTACAGGTGCCTGGCCGCCGACCCGACCACGTTGAAGTACCGCAACGAGGTGTGGCGGAGCCCGGTCGCGCGGGCCTGGTCGCGCAGCAACCATTCGCCGACCAGCTTGCTCTCTCCGTACGGCGACTCCGGCGCGACCGGTGACTGCTCGGTCACGATGTCGACGTCGGGGGTGCCGTACGTCGCGGCCGACGACGAGAACACGATCTGCTCGACTCCGGCCGTCTGCATCTGCTGCAGCAGCACCACGGTGCCGTTGACGTTCTCCTGGTAGGTCAGCAGCGGCCGCTCGACCGACACCCCGGCGTACTTGAAGCCGGCCAGGTGGACGACGCCGCGGACGTCGTGGTCGGTCAACGTGCGCAGCACGACGTCGGCGTCGAGGACGCTGGCCTCCACCAGCGGCACGTCGTCCGGGACGAACTGCGGGTGCCCGCTGGCGAGCGAGTCGAGCACGACGACGTCGGTGCCGGCCGCGCGGAACGCACGCACGACGTGCGACCCGATGTAGCCCGCGCCGCCGGTGACGAGCCAGGTCATGGACGTCCTTACCGAGCTTCGGGGATGGTCGCGCTCACTTTATCCGCGCTGCCAGCGGGTCGTGGTGACTTGCTCCTGTTCGGCCCGCTTCGCCACCGCGGCGGGGTCGAGGTTGCGTACGAGGACGACCGAGCCGCTGCTGGCCAGTGCCGCGAGCAGGCCGTCGACGAGGCCGTCGGGGTCGGCGGGGGACAGGTCGGTCAGCAGCCGCCCGCCGTCGGCGAGACCGAGCTCATGCGCGCTGTCGCGGGCCCGGTCGAGCACCGATCCTTGCGGCTCGTCGCCGAGGAACGGCGTCTCGGGGGTCGGCGGGTCGATTGCCAAGAACCGGTCGGACTGTGCGGGCACCTCGACTCCGTGGTCGAGCACGCCCGCCGGGAGTGGGGTCGGGAACGGTCCGCCGAGCGGCCGGAGCGCCATCGCGATCACGTCGCGGGCATCGGCGGCGACGGCCTCGTCCAACGTGTCCGGGCCGCAGACGACGACCTCGGCCACCGCCGGGTCGGCGACCAGGCGCCCGGCGCAGCACGCCACCGCCACCGCCCAGACGGCACCTTGCCAGTGCGGCGGCAGCAGCAGCGCGACCCGGTCGCCGGGGTCGGCGCCGAGCTCATCGTGCAGCAAGTTCGCGGTCTTGGCCACCGCGTTCTCGAACGACACCACCGACAGCTCGATCCGCTCACCGGCCGCGTCGTCGTAGTACGTGACGAGTGGGCGGGTGGGGTCGGTGGCGAGCTGCTCGGTCAGCAGCTGGGGGACGGTTCGGGCGAGGCTCACGACGGCCAAGCCTAGGCCGCTGCAGTCGGCGCGTACCCGGCGGAGCACTTCCCGACCGAGGTGGAATTTTGCCCAATTGGGCAAAGTTCGACCTCGATCCGCGTGAACCGGGTCGAATTTCGCCCAATTGGGCAAAATTCCACTCGCCGTGGACCGGCGACTGGTCTCGACAAACGCGCAACCTCGGCGCGAAGGTCCCGACATACGCGCAACCTCGGCGGGAGGATGGGCGCACTAGGGTGGCGGCCGTGGAGGCGATCGTGGTGGCCGGCGGGCTCGGCACCCGGCTGCGGCCGCTCACCGACGACCGGCCCAAGCACCTGCTGCCCGTTGCGGGTGTGCCGATCCTGGCCCATCAGATCGGCAAGCTCGCGCAGAGCGGCGTCGAGCGGGTCGTGCTCGCCACGTCCTACCACGCCGATGCCTTCGAGCCGACGTTCGGGGACGGGTCCGCATTCGGCGTCGCGCTGGTCTACGTCACCGAGACCGAGCTGCTGGGTACGGCGGGAGCGCTGCGCAACGTCACCGACGCCCTGACTGCTGGAACCGACGACCCGGTGCTGGTGCTCAACGGCGACATCCTTTCGGGCCACGACATCGCGGCGCAGATCAAGCGGCACGAGCAGGCCGGTGCCGACGTGACCCTGCACCTGGTCGACGTCGCCGACGCCCGCGCGTACGGCTGCGTGCCGACCGACTCCGAAGGCCGGGTGCTGGCGTTCCTGGAGAAGTCTCCCGACCCGTTGACGCAGCAGGTCAACGCCGGCTGTTACGTGTTCAGCCGCCACCTGCTCGACGAGATCCCGGCCGGCCGGCCGGTCTCGGTCGAGCGGGAGACGTTCCCCGAGCTGCTACGCCGCGGCGCCCACCTGATCGGCCACCGCGACCCGGCGTACTGGCTCGACGTCGGGACGCCGTCC
>JBOHDE010000289.1:0-4382 GCA_050699035.1 Nocardioidaceae bacterium
ACGGACATCAGCTGGCCAACAGCCGGTCGAGCGAGTCGCGGACCCGGTCGGCGTCCTCGCGGTACTTGAGCACGGCGCCGAGCGTCGCCGCGGCCGTCTGCACGTCGAGGTGGTCGGAGCCGAGCGCAGTGAGGGCGTGGCTCCAGTCCAGCGTCTCCGCGACGCCCGGTGGCTTCAGCAGGTCCAGGTCGGTGCGCATCCGCTGCACCGCGTGGGTCACCTGCTCGGCCAGCCGCTGCGACACGTCGGGCAGCCGGGTCCGGACGATCTCGACCTCCCGCTCCAGGCCCGGATGGTCGATCCAGTGGTACAGGCAGCGGCGCTTGAGGGCGTCGTGCACCTCGCGGGTGCGGTTGGACGTGAGGACGACGATCGGCGGCACCGCGGCCGTTACCGTACCCAGCTCCGGGATCGTCACCTGGTGCGTCGACAGCACCTCGAGCAGGAACGCCTCGAACTCGTCGTCGGCCCGGTCGACCTCGTCGACCAGGAGTACGGCTGGGCTCTCCCGCAACGCGCGCAGCACCGGGCGGGCGAGCAGGAACCGTTCGTCGAACAGCGACTTCTCGACCTCTTCGACGTCGGCGTCGGTGCTGGTCGCCTCGATCGTGCGCAGGTGCAGGATCTGGCGCGGAAAGTCCCAGTCGTACAGCGCCTGCGACGCGTCGATCCCCTCGTAGCACTGCAGCCGAATCAGCGGGACCGCCAGCGCCTCCGACAGTGCCTCGGCGAGCGCCGTCTTGCCGGTTCCGGGCTCACCCTCGAGCAGCAACGGCCGGTTGAGGCTCAGCGCGAGGTAGCCGACCGTGGCCAACCCGTCGTCGGAGAGGTAGCCGGTAGCGGCCAGCCGCTCGGCGAGCTCCGCAGGCGATCCGACCACATTCATCTATCCAGCATCGCCTACCGCTGTCGTCAGGCCAAGGAGACCGGTCAGAAGTGGTGGCCCGGCGGAAGCGCGTCCAGCGTGTCGATGTCAAGACCGTCGGTCAGGTCGGCGCACTCGACGTCGACCGGTGGGTGGGCGGAGAGGTAGGCGCGCGCTCCCTGGTCGCCGGTGGCGAGGTCACGCACACCCGCCCAGTGCTGGCGGCCGATCAGCACCGGGTGACCCGGGCGGCCGTGGTAGCTCGCCCGCACGAGGGAGCTCGCCGTGGCCCCGGCCGCCGTGCGGCGTACGACGTCGGGGCCGAGACTGGGGACATCGACCGGCGTGATGACGACCGCGTTCACGTTGCTGTGCTGGGAGAGGGCGCCGAGGCCGGCGCGCAGCGACGCGCCCATGCCGACGGCCCAGTCGGCGGCCTCGACGACGGTGACCGACTCGTCGTCCAACTGCCGGCCCACCTCGGCCGCGTCGGCTCCGACCACCACCAGCACCGGCGAGCAACCGCCGTCGACCAGGGTGCGCGCGGCCCGGACGACCCAAGGCGTGCCGTCGCCGTCGCGTACGAGCGCCTTCGGCCCGCCCATCCGGCGGCCCGCACCTGCGGCGAGCACCAACCCAGCGACGGTCACCCCGCCACCGTAGCCACGATCGACCAGATCCTCGCGCCGAGGTTGCGCGTATGTCGCAGATCTTCCCGCCGAGGTTGCGCGTATGTCGGGTACTTCGAGCCAGCGGCATCAGCGCACCCGTGATAACGGCCGGGGAAGCGTGACACATACGTCACGCTTTCCCAACCGTTGTACGAGTTCGACCGCCTGACGCGGGAACCCCCGAATACTCGCGCCGAGGTTGCGCGTATGTCGGGATCCCAGGGAAGAAATGAGCCCAGCGGTCGCCTTGGGATCCGGTCAGTCGCGTGTCATGTGGTGGGCCTGACGCCGCCGGGACGACGACACGGGACTGGGCGCGGTGACTGGGTGCCGACGGCCGGACCCGCCTGCATTCTGCGGACACCTGTCGGCAGACGACGACCCGAACCGATCTCGGCATGCCTGGGTGACTTCACCCCTCGAACCGTCACTTTCGGCCCCGATTCCGGGCTCAGAATGTCGGTTCGGAGGGTGACGTCGTGGCCGGCGGGCACAGGCAACCATTTCCCCGGACACCGGTGCGGCGCCAACCCCCGAATACTCGCGCCGAGGTTGCGCGGATGTTCACCCCGCCACGGATCTGCCGACGCGTGCAAGCATCCACCGAGTGGTGGCAGATGGCGCAGGTCGCACGCACCCGTTCCATCACCACTCCGACGGTGCGTCAGGCCGCGACTTCCTCGGCAGCGCGGAGTACGCGGAGGGCGTTGCCGGTCTTCAGCTTGGCCAGGTCGGCGTCGCTCCAGCCCTTGTCGGCGAGGGCCGCGAACAGTCGCGGATAGCCCGACACGTCCTCCAAGCCCTCGGGCATGAAGTCCGACCCGTCGAAGTCGCCGCCGATGCCGACATGGTCGACACCCGCCACGTCACGTACGTGCTCGACGTGCGCGACGACGTCGCCGATGGTCGCGACCGGCGGCGGTGACTGCTCGGCCCGTTCGCGTAGCAACGGCATGAGTGCGGCGTAGTCCGACGCATCGACCCCGGCGTTCTCCGCGATCTCGTCGACCCAGTCGGAGTGCGCGGGTGACACGAACTTCGGCACGAACGTCACCATGCAGACGCCGTCATTGTCCTTCAGCACACCGAGTACGTCGTCCGGCACGTTGCGGGGTACGTCGCAGACCGCCCGAGCCGACGAGTGGCTGAACATCACCGGCGCCGAGGTGACCCGCAGTGCGTGCCGCATCACGTCGGCCGACACGTGGGAGAGGTCGACCAGCATGCCGATCCGGTTCATCTCACGGACGACCTCCTCGCCGAACTCGTTGAGACCGCCGAGCACCGGTACGTCTGTCGCGGAGTCGGCCCACGGCACGTTGTCGTTGTGGGTCAGCGTCATGTACCGGACGCCGAGCGTGCGCATCATCCGCAGCGTGCCGAGCGACTCGTCGATCGAGTGACCGCCCTCCATCCCCATCAGCGATGCCAGCCGACCATCCCGGTGAGCCTGCTCGACCTCGTCGGCAGTGGTGGCGAGCATCAGCTGGTCGTGATAGCGCGCGGCGAACCGGCGGACGAAGTCCACCTGTTCGAGGGTCGCGGTCACCGCATCCGCGCCGGTCAGCGAGCAGGGCACGAAGACCGACCAGAACTGGCCGGTCACCCCGCCCGCACGAAGCCGCGGCAGGTCGGTGTGCAGCCGCGGCTCACCGGCATGCAGGTCCACCGCGTCGAGGTCGTAGTCAGCGAGCTTGCGCATCGCCCAGGCCAGGTCGTTGTGTCCGTCGATCACGGCGCCCAATCTACGGCCATGCCGATCGGCAGCCATACTGCGGAGATGGGCGACCTCGAACGCGCCGTACTCGCGGCCGTCGACGACGACGAGATCGTCGCGGATCTGCAAGCCCTGGTGCGAGTCCCAAGCGTGGACGGCAGCCCGTCCGAGCACGAGGCGGTCCGGTGGTGCGCCAACCGGTTGGACGCCCTGGGGATGAGAGTCGACAGCTGGGAGGTGGACGTCGCCAGTCTGAGTGCGGTCGACGGCTTCCCAGGCATGGAGGTTCCGCGCGACCGCATCTCCGGTTGTGTGGGTACGACCGGGGCGCGCGACGAGGACCCGGCGCTGGTTCTGTGCGGTCACGTCGACGTCGTACCACCGGGCGACTTCGACCGTTGGACCGAACGCGACCCGTTCAGCGGTCGCATCGTCGACGGCGTCCTGCTCGGCCGCGGCAGCTGTGACATGAAAGCCGGGATCGCCGCCGTGATCGGGGCGGTAGCCGCCGTCCGCCGCTCCGGCGTGTCGCTGTCACGGGGGCTTGCCGTGCATCCGGTGATGGCGGAGGAGGACGGCGGAGCCGGGGCCTTCGCCACGCTGCAGCGGGGGCACCATGGCGACGCGTGCGTCATCGCCGAGCCGACCGAGGGTCAGGTGATCCCGGCGAACGCCGGCTCGCTGACCTTCCGGCTCACGGTCCGCGGGCTCGCCGCACACGGGTCGACCCGCACCCGAGGCACCAGCGCAGTCGAGAAGTTCGAGCAGGTGCATGCCGTACTGCGCCGGCTCGAGGAACGTCGCAACACCGATCCGGACCCCCTGTTCGCGCACCTCGACCTCGCGGCACCGCTGTCGGTCGGCAGCGTGCGATCCGGCGACTGGGCCAGCACGGTCCCCGACCTCCTGGTCGCCGAGGGCAGGTACGGCGTCCTGCCCGGCGAGACCGTCGAGCAGGCTCGGAGCGCGCTGCAGGACGCCGTCGCCGAGGCTTGCGCCGACGATGACTGGCTCCGCGACCATCCCGTGGAAGTGACCTGGCCGGGCGGTGTGTTCGCGTCGGCCCGGCTGCCGGACGGGCACCCGCTGCTCGGTCAGGTGCGACGTGCGGCCGTCGACGCCGGGGCAC
>JBOHDE010000290.1:0-4339 GCA_050699035.1 Nocardioidaceae bacterium
CGGGGACATCCTGCGTGAGCAACGCCTGAACTTCGGCCTCGCGATAACGCCGGTGACCGCCGAGGGTCCGGATCGAGTTCAACCTGCCTGCTGTCGCCCACCGGGTCACGGTCTTCGGGTCCACCCGGAACATTGCCGCAACCTCGGCGGGAGTCAGCAACGACTCGGCGTCGTTGACGTGGATAGCCATGGAGAGCCTGCCTTGAAAGTGATCCCCCGAGGGACACTTGCAACCGGTTACATACCGTATGTAACCACAAGTCGAGGCTGCCTCGCGCGCCTCAGCGTCCACCCATTGAGAGCAACCTGCGGCTGGACTCGGCTCAGCCCCCGTAGGCCAGCACGGGCAGACCGCCGACGCCGACGTCGGCGCGAAAGAGCGCTCCTGACTCGGGCTGCGTCGCCGGGTCAATGCCCTGCCGCGACGTCGTCACGTACAGCACAGTGAGCTCAGGACCGCCGAACGTGCACGCCGTCACCTGGCTGACCGGCAGCTCGACGACGCCGTCGAGCCGGCCGCTCGGTGCGTACCGCCGGACCGCAGAACCGCCCCACAACGCAACCCACAGAAAGCCGTCGGCGTCGACCGTCAGCCCGTCGGGCCCGCCGTCGGCATCGTCCACGCGGACGACCGTGCGCCGCGCGGTGAGCCCGGCGACCTGGTCGTAGTCGAAGGCGTCGACGCACTGGGTGGCCGTATCGGCGTAGTAGGCCGTCGTGCCGTCGGCGCTCCAGGCGAGCCCGTTCGAGATGCCGGCACCAGTGAGTACGGTCGTCACGCTGCCGTCCATGTCCAGCCGGTAGAGCGCGCCACGGCCCGGCGCCGCGTCGTATGCCATCGAGCCGCAGTAGAAGCGACCGTGCGGGTCGCAACCTCCCTCGTTGAAGCGCACCGTCGGGTCCGACCAGACCTCGCCAAGAGACTGCGAAGCCGCACCCGTCTCGAGACCGGCGGCATCGAGCAGCGCGAACCCGCGCTGCAGCGCCAGCACGGCGCCACCTGCCGCCCGCGGCCGCACCGCCGCGACGACCTCTCCGACGTGGTGCCGACGCACCTCACCGGTAGCGGGGTCGAGCGCGAGGACGTCTCCGGCGAGCATGTCGACCCAGCGCAGGCCGCCCCAGCCGTCGTGCCAGACCGGTCCCTCGCCGTGGTCGGCCAGCGGAGCAGTCACCTGCTCGACAGCGGTCACCCGTCTGCACAGGTCAATGTGGCGCCGGCCCACACGGAGTGGTCGTAGTCGATCCCGTCGCCGGCGTCGGTAGACACCAGCCGCAGCCAGTCCTTGCCGCTCAGGTCGACATCGAGCGGGACCCCGGCGTCCGCCCCCACGACCCGACCGCTGTCGAAGACTCGCTCGCCGTCCGCCCAGACCTCGAACGTGACCGATCCCCGGCTCTCGGTGACGTCGTCGACCCCCAGCGTCGCGGTCAGCCGTGAGCAGTCGCCGCCGACGTAGTACCCGAGCGACGAGGGCGCATGGGTCCACACGCCCTTCTCGTACGTCGTTCCGTCGATGGACAGCGGGCTGCCGTAGTAGTTCCGGTCGAGCAGGACCGGACCGTAGCCGTTCGACGCCTCCACCCAGTCGACGTCGCTGAGCGAGGAGGTCCCGGCCGGTGGCGCCTGAGGCACGGTCACCGTCAGGCTCCCCGACGTGCTACCGGGGACGTCGGCCGCCAGGTAGTCAATCGTGGTCACCAGGTCATACTCGCCTGCCGGCGTGCCGGCCGGCGGCGTCACCGTCCACCGCGCGGTCGTCGTCTTCCTCGGGTTGACGTCCACCGGTTGCGCGGCGTCGGGTTGGACCGTCCAACCGTCCGGCACCTCGAGCGTCGCGGTTGCCTCTTCGATCAGGGGTACGCCGTCCACACGCAGCTGACCGAGGATGCTGTTCGGCGAGCCTGGGGACACGACGGACTTGCTCAGGCCGCTGGTCGTGTCGTCGAGCCCGATTCCCCAAGCCACGTGCGGCTCAGGTGGCGTGTCGGCCTGCTCGCTCAGCCGGAACATCGCGGACCCATGCGCGGGGAGGTATGCCGAGAGGTTGCCGCGGGCACTCGTCGTCTCGTGCCGGTAGAGGTCGCGCACCGCGAACAGACCGTCCACGCCGACCTCATCGGCAGCGATCGTCCCCATTCGGGCCTTCGCGGTGCGGTTCACGAGCAGCACGGCGGTGTCGCCATTCTCGAGCGGCCGTACCCACACGTCCTCCTCGCTCGTCGCGCGCACCTTGCGGCCGGCGACTCCGAGTGGGTCCTGGTCGACCGCGAGGACCTCGCGGTTGGTCAGGATGTCGACGGTCTGGTCGCTCATGTCGCGGAGGTCGTTGCCGGCCAGCAACGGAGCCGCCGCCATCGCCCAGGTGGAGAAGTGCGACTGCTGCTCGGTCGCGGTGAGCTGGTCGAACCCCACCATCAGGATGTCGGGGTCGTTCCAGTGGCCCGGCCGTGCGTACTCCCACAACGGAGCGACATCGTCGCCGTTCTTCAGGATCTGCGGCCAGGTCGGCCCGTAGTCGGTGCTGGTGCGCCACATGTTGGAGAGTGCCGGTGCCCACTCCCAGGACTTCACTGCCTCCTCCCACACACAGATGCTGAAGACCATCGTCCGCTCGGCGTCCTCGAAGGCTCGGGTCCACCGGCTGTACAGCTCGACCGCGACCTCCTGCTTGTTCTTGCCCGGGAAGTCCGCGAACGGCACGTTGCACCAGTCGATCTTGACGAAGTCCACGTCCCACTCCGCGAACGTGTTCACGTCCTGGGCCTCGTGCCCGTAGCCGCCGGGGTAGCCCGCACAGGTCTTCGTGCCGACGTCGGTGTAGATGCCGAGCTTCAGCCCACGCGCATGTACGTAGTCGGCGAGCGCTTTGATACCGCTCGGGAACCGCTCCGGATCGGCGACCAGCTCGCCGTTCGGCCCCCGCTCCATGGCGGACCAGCAGTCGTCGATGTTGACGTACTCGTAGCCGGCATCACGCATCCCGCTGCTGACCATGGCATCGGCGGTCTCCTTGATCATCTCCTCGTCGATGTCACAGAAGAACGTGTACCAGTCGTTCCACCCCATCGGCGGAGTCTTGGCGAGACCGTTCTCGAACTCGTCGCCGGCCACTCGCGCCGACCGCAGTTCTTCGGTCATGGGATCTGCCCCCTCGACGGGCTGTGCTGCAGCCGGCGCCGGCGGAGCGGCGAGTGAAGCCATCAGCATGACGGTGAGGAGTGCGGCCTGCCAAGACAACGACCTCATCGGTCGCTCCTATCGTTCGAACCGGGAGTGCCGGATCAACGGACTTCGTGGGCGTGTGGGTGACGCTAGCGCAGCCACGTCTATTCGTCTAGATCATTTGATTACCTGTTTAGCGGTAGTGTGAGCATCAGAACCACCGTCCATCGCTAGCATGACTGGACCTTGAAGGGAGTCGGCGTGGCTCGAAGGACTCGGGGGCTGCACGGAACACTGGTCGACGAGCTCGGACGAGCGATCGTCCTGGGCTCGATCGCGGTCGGCGAGGTGCTGGTGCCGGAGGAGCTGTGCCACCAGTTCTCGGCCTCCCGCCCCACCGTGCGCGAGGCGCTGCGGGTGCTGGAGTCCAAGGGCATGTTGTCGATCCGCCCCAACAGCGGGACGAAGGTGCAGCCGTCGGACAAGTGGCAGGCGCTGGATCCGGAGCTGGTGTGGTGGCGCTGGGAGGCCGGAGACCGCGCCGCCCAGGAGCGCGAGCTGGCCCAGCTCCGGCTCGCGGTGGAGCCGGTGGCGGCCCGGCTGGCCGCAAAGAACAGCCCCGACCGGGTACGCGACGAGCTGGGTACGGCGTGGGAGGCGATGCAGACCGCTGCCCGCGAACACGACGTCCGAGCCTTCACCGACGCCGACATGGCCTTCCACGCCTGTCTGTTGTCAGCCTCCGGGAACGCCATGTTCAACAAGCTGAGCGAGCTGACGGCGGTGTCGCTCGAGGTCAGGGAGACCGACCTGATCAGTCACCACGCCGACATCTCCCCCGCCGCCGTGGCCGGCCATCGCAAGGTCTACACCGCGGTCCGCGGTGGGCACTCCGCTCGAGCGGAGACCGCGATGAGGGCGCTGCTCACTCCGCTGGCCAACGACCTGGAGCTGCGTTCGGCGCGCGAGTCCGAAGCCGACCAACCGGCCTGAGGCGGGTCAGGACGCGAACCGGCATCCCAGGCCGCCGTCGACGGCCCAGTCCGCTCCGGTGACGAAGCCGGCCGCATCGCTTCCCAGAAAGCAGATCACCTCCGCGACCTCCTTCGGCGTACCGATGCGACCGAGCGGGTGCACGTCGAGGACGCGCCGCTCCGCGTCGGCACCTTGCCG
>JBOHDE010000291.1:0-4319 GCA_050699035.1 Nocardioidaceae bacterium
ATGGCGCTGCTGGTCCAAGGGCTCCGCGGCGACCTCACCTGGGTGGTCGACCACACCAACGCGCTCGCCCCGGCGTACTTCTTGCTGCGGCCGGTGCTGCCCGACTACGCCAGCGACCACTACCTCCTGCTCCACGTCTGCTGGACCGGCATCCTGCTCGCCGGCGCCGCGGCCACCGTCGCGGTGCTGTCGCGGCAACCTGTCCGAACCGCCCCATCGATGGAGAGGCACGAACCATGTCCCGTACCCGACTGACCGCCCTCGCGGGCGCCGCCGTACTCACGCTCACCCTCGGCCTGGCCGGCTGCTCCGACGACGACGGCGCCGGCACGTCGTCCGGCTCCGGCTCGGGATCAGGCTCGACCGGCTCCGGCTCCGGCTCCGGCTCAGGATCGGGCTCGGGCTCCGGCTCCGGCTCGAAGTAGACCGATGCTCGCACCGTTCCTGATCATGCTGCGGGAGGGTTTCGAGGCCGCGCTGGTCATCGCCATCCTCTACGCCTACCTCCTACGCACCGGCCGTCGCGACCTGCTCGGCCCGATGTGGGTCGGCGTCGCCGCTGCGTTCCTGATCGCCGGTGCCGGCGGGCTTGCGCTCCACCTCTGGGTCGGCGAGCTTGCGGGCACGGCGCGGATGCGGGCCTTCGCCGCCGTGATGCTGCTCGCCGTCGTCGTGCTGACCTGGATGATCTTCTGGATGCGCGCGCACGCGCCGAAGATCCGCGGCGAGCTCCAGGACAACCTGGCCCATGCGGTCGACGCCGCGGGCAACGTCAAGGTGGCCGTGGTCGCGGCGGCGTTCCTGGCCGTCCTCCGTGAGGGCTTCGAGGCGGTCGTGTTCCTACTCGCCCTGTCGACCGGTGCGGACGGCCGGCAGCTGCTGGTCGGCGCGGTGGTCGGTCTCGGCGTGGCGGCCGTGCTGGGCTGGATGGTGGTCGTCGGTGGGCGCAGGATGCCGATGCGGCAGTTCTTCGTCGTGACCGGCGTCGTGCTCATCGTCTTCGCGGCCGGCCTGATGTCGAGGGCGATCGGGCTGCTCCAGGCGAGCGACGACCTGCCGCTGTCGTGGGACGCCGTGTACAACCTGACGATGGTCCCGGCGCTGACCGGCGAGTCGGAGGTCGGCAGGTTCTTGATCGCGCTGGTCGGCTGGGACCCGAGGCCGTCGATCGAGCAGACCGTGGCCTGGTGGGGCTTCGTCGTCGTGGTGACCTGGCTGTTCCTGAAGGGACCGGGACGGGCTACTCAGCCAGTGCATCGGCCAGCGCAGAGGCCGTGAGACCGACCTGCCACTCGCGGGCGGCGTGGTCGCGCAGAAACACCGCGACGGCGTCGACGTCGGCCGGCTCGGGCGGTGTCCAGCACAGGCGGCGTACGGCGTCGGGCTGCAGCAGGTTCTCGACCGGGAGCCGGTGCTCCTCCGCGATCGCGCCGACCGCGGACCGGGCCGCGGTCAGCCGGGCCGCGGCCGCCGGGTCCTTGTCGGCCCACACCTTGGCCGGCGGCGGGCCGGAGTAGCGCGCGGCCACCCGCGGCAGGTCCGCTTCGGGCAGCCCGCGAGCGGTCGCCAGTGCGTCGGCGAAACGGTTGAGGTGGCGCTGCGCCCCCCGGGTACGAAAGGCGCCGAGGGCGCTCAGGGCCTGCCGGTTGCGGGGCATCGCCGAGGCCGCCTCGATGATCGCCGCGTCGGGAAGCACCCGGCTCGGGGTGACGTCGCGCTTGCGGGCGATCGCGTCCCGGGCCTCCCACAGCGCGCGCACGGCGGCCAGTGACCGCCGACCGCGGACGCGATGGATCCCCGACGTACGCCGCCACGGGTCGGGGCGAGGCTCGACCGTCCGACCGACCACAAGCGCCGCGAACTCCTCCTCGGCCCAGCCGAGCTTGCCCTCGTCTCGCAGCCGGTCGGTGATGATCTCGCGGAGCTCCACCAGCACCTCGACGTCGAGTGCGGCGTACTCGAGCCACGGCTGGGGCAGCGGCCGGGTGGACCAGTCCACAGCCGAGTGCTCCTTGCGGAGCCGGCGACCGAGCAGCTCCTCGACCATCGAGGCCAGCCCGACCCGTGGCAGGTCGAGCAGCCGCCCGGCGAGCTCGGTGTCGAACAGCCGGCGCGGACGCAGCCGCACCTCGGCGAGGCAGGGGAGGTCCTGGCTGGCCGCATGCAAGATCCACTCCGAGTCGGCCATCAGCGCGCCGAGGTCGGCGAGGTCGTCGAACGCGATCGGGTCGACGAGGGTGGTGCCCGACCCGGTCCGGCGCAGCTGCACCAGGTAGGCGCGCTGGGAGTAGCGGTAGCCGGACGCTCGCTCGGCGTCGACGGCGATCGGCCCGGTGCCCGCCGCGAGCGCGCTCAGCGCCGCGTCGAGCGCCTCCCGGGTGTCCACCACCGGGGTGAGGGGTTCGGCCAGCTCGAGGAAGGGAGCGAGCGGCTCGTCGGCTGTCTCGCCTTCAGTCACCGGCCGCGCTGCCCGCGTCGGCTCGGCATCGACACCACGCCGGCCGGCACCGGGGGCAGCCCGGCAGCGGTGCACAACAGCTCGCCCCAGGCCTCGACATGGGCCGCGATGCCGGTGGCGGGGTCACCGGACGGCGTCCACGACGCGCGGATCTCCAGGTGTGCGCTGGCCGGCTCGTCGGACATGCCGCCGAAGCTCTCGGACGCGACCCGGGTGACGGTGCCGCTGGGCGCGACGAACGCCGCGCCGTGACCGACCAGGGCGTCGTTGAGCCAAGTCCAACCGACCGCCGACAGCAGCGGGTCGGTCACCATCTCGGGCTCGATCTCGGCGCGGGCGTACGCGACGATCCGGAACGTGCCGTGCCAGGTGTCGTTGCCGGCCGGGTCGTGCAGCAGGACCAGGCGTCCGGTGCCGACCTCGTCGCCGTCAACGATCACGTCGGCGCTCAGCGCCGCGGAGTACGGAGCGATGCGCTGCGGCGCGGGCATCTCCTCGCAGTGCAGCTCGGGGCGGAGCGGCGCAGCGCGCAGCTGGTCCACAGCGGCGCGGAATGCCTTCGGTGGCACGTCGAACTCCTGGCGGGCGGCCATGCCCGCAGCCTAAGCCGCCGTCCACGACTGCGCAGCACGACGCGCCGACCCGGCAGCCGGCATCGGCCCGTAGGATCTGCGCGTGACCCCCTCGATCGACCCGGACTCCGCCTTCCTGCGCGCCTGTCGGCGGCAGCCCGTGCCGCACACGCCGGTGTGGTTCATGCGGCAGGCAGGGCGGTCCCTGCCGGAGTACCGTGCGCTGCGCGAGGGCGTGACGATGCTCGACGCCTGTACGCGTCCGGAGCTGGTCGTCGAGATCACCCTGCAGCCGGTGCGCCGGTACGGCACCGACGCCGCGATCTTGTTCTCCGACATCGTGCTGCCGCTCAAGGCTGTCGGAGTCGACCTCGACATCGTCCCGGGAGTCGGCCCGGTGGTGGCCAAGCCGGTCGAGTCGATCGCCGACGTCGCGTCGATCCGGCCGCTTGAGCCCGACGACGTGGGTTTCGTGACCGAGGCGGTGCGGGCGCTGACCTCCGAGCTCGGCGGCACGCCGCTGATCGGGTTCGCCGGTGCGCCGTTCACGCTCGCGTCCTACCTCGTCGAGGGCGGCCCGTCGCGCGACCACGCCAAGACCAAGGCGATGATGCACGGCGCCCCCGACGTCTGGCATGCGCTGGCCGGCCGGCTCGCCGAGATCTCGTCGGCGTTCCTCGAGGTGCAGGTGGCGGCCGGGGCTTCGGCGGTCCAGCTGTTCGACTCGTGGGCCGGTGCACTGGCACCGGCCGACTATGTCGACCTCGTCCAGCCGCACTCGCGGGCGGTGCTCGAGCGGGTCGGCGACGTGCCCCGGATCCACTTCGGGGTCGGCACCGGCGAGCTGCTGCCGCTGATGGGTGCGGCCGGCGCCGACGTGGTGGGTGTCGACTGGCGGGTGCCGCTGGACGAGGCGTCGCGCCGGATCGGTCCGTCGTACGCGGTGCAGGGCAACCTCGACCCGGCGCTGGTGTTCGCACCGTGGGACGTCATCGAGGCCAAGACGCGAGACGTGCTCGCCGCCGGCCGGCAGGCCCCCGGGCACGTGTTCAACCTCGGCCACGGCGTGCTGCCGTCCACCGACCCGGACGTGCTCGCCCGGATCGTCGAGCTGGTGCACACCGCGTCTCAGCCAGGTGGCGTCTGAGCCGCCGCTGGCGGTGCGCCACGGCGCAGTCGGCGTACGACGAACCAGACCGGAACCGCCACCACGAGCGCGAGCACCGCGAACGGCAGCAGCAGGCCCACCGTCGTGGCGCCGAACCCGGCCACCGCGCCCAGCGCCGCCC
>JBOHDE010000292.1:0-4307 GCA_050699035.1 Nocardioidaceae bacterium
ACGAGCTCGGCTTCCTGCTGGCCGAGGGATACCGCCGCGACGGTGGCGAGGACTACCTGCACTACATCAGCTCGACCGCACAGGACAGCCCCGACCGGGCGGTGCCCTCACAGACCCCCGGATCTCGGATGCTCCGGAGCGGCGACATCATCGCCATCGAGCTCAGCATCGGTTTTCACGGGTACGCCGGTCAGGCACTCCGGACCATCGTGCTCGACGGGGAGCCCAATGCCCTGTTCACCGACCTGTACGCCGCGGCGGACGAGGCGTACCGGCGGATGTGCGCGACCATCAGACCGGGCGCCACCACCGCCGACGTACTCGAGGCGCTCGCGTTCATCGATGAGCGCGGCTACGCCATCATCGACGGGCTGCTCCACGGGTACGGCATCGGCATCCTGCCGCCGTCCCTGCCGAGCGAGGGCTACCCGCGTACACCGACGCGGCCGGTCCGGATGCCCGGCGCGACCCACCGGCCGTTCACGTTCCAGCAGGACATGACGGTGGTCCTGCAGCCCAACGTCGCCACACCGGACGGACGGGCCGGCGTCCAGATGGGCAACCTCGTCCGGGTGACCGACGATGGAGTGGCTTGCATGCATCACGGCCCGCTCGAGCTGATCCGAGCCTGACAGGAGGTCCGCCATCGCTGTGGAGGTCGGGCTCGTGGAGCTCGTGGTGGTCTTCGCCGCTCTGGCGGTGGGCGCCTTCGTCAAGGGCATGACCGGAAGCGGGCTGCCGGTGTTGGCGATCCCGGTGATGACGATCTTCATCGGGATCGAACGTGCCGTGATCATCATGTCCATCCCTGGGGTGGTCTCCAACGTGTGGCTCATCAGGAACCATGTGCGAGCCGCCTCGGAGACCCGGGACCTTCCGGGGCTGGTCGGCACCGGCGTGCTGGGGACGGTCGTGGGCACGGTGCTCCTGACCACCGTCGACGGGCGGTGGCTGTCCGTGGGCCTGGCGGGCCTGATCGTCGCGTACGTGCTCATCCGACTGCGCAGGCCCGAGACCGTGCTCAGTCCCTCGGTCAGCGCCTGGGCCTCCCCGCCCGTCGGCCTGGCCGCCGGGGCACTGCAGGGATCGACGGGCGTGTCCGGCCCCTTGCTGTCGACCTATCTGCACAGCTTCGGGCTCGCGCCGTCCGCCTACATCTTCTCGGTCTCCACGCTGTTCCTGATCTTCTCGCTCGCCCAGGTGGTCACCCTGATCGCCGTCGGCGCCTACTCGGCGACGCTGGTCGTCGAGGGGGTCCTGGCGATCCTCCCCGTCGCCGTGATGCTGCCCCTAGGGTCCCGGCTGTCGCGCCGGATGCGGGCGGAGACGTTCTCGAGGATCGTGATGGCGAGCCTGCTGGTAGCGGCGGTCGCGTTGGTGTGGCGGGCCTTGGCCTAGGGGCGTCAGCCGACCCGGAGCATCCCTCGGTGCGCCGCGTGCAACCGCTCGACTCCGTCCGTGGTCACGTGCAGCAGCTCCCCGAACTGGACACCCGCCCGAGCGTCTCGGGTCACCACGTTCGGCTGGACAACCAACGTCATGCCTGCCTTGACCGACTCGGCGCCGACCGGATCCAGGTCTCGACTGCGCGACCCCATCACCGGGGGCAGATATCCGCCACCGAACCCGTGCACCAGGTCGTCGAGCGTGGTGAAGCCGGCGTCCTCGATGACGGACGCGGCGTCCTGGATCTCAGCCACGGTCGTGCCGTCCCGAAGCACCGCGCTGACCGCGCCGAAGGCCTCCTCGGCGACATCGTGCAGCTCCTGGTAGAGGCCGGTCGGCTCGGCTTCGACACTGAACGAGCGCAACACCTGGCCTGCGTACCCGCCGAACGCCGCGCTCAGCTCCACCACGACGGCGTCGCCCGCGGCCACCGCGCGCGCCGAGGGGTACTGCGCGGGGTTGGCGCGCGACGGCGCCGCCATCGGGGTGACGCCGAAGTAGTGGATGTGGGTGGTGCCGCCCCGGGGGACGTAGGCGCGCTCCACGAGGTCGCCCAGCTCGTACTCGGTGAGACCGCTGTGGAGTGAAGTTGCGAGCGCCGTTATCCCGGCATCGGAGAAAGCAGCCCCTTTCCTCAGCCACTCGACCTCCTCCGGTGACTTGACCTGCCGAAGGCGCGTGTACGTCGGATTCAGGTCGACCACCCCGATCCCGGCCTCGGTCAGTCCCCGGTAGAGCTGGGCGCTCAGCGGTCCCACGACGCCGAGCGGCTGCGCCTGGTGGCCGCGCCCGGCGACCTCCTCGAGCAGGGTGCCGATCGGCGCTGGCCCGACCCAGCGAACCTCCGCGTCACGCGCGAGCTCGCGCGCCTGCGGCACGTGGTTGTAGAACCCCACGAACAACGTGTCGCGCTCCCCGGCCTCGGTGATGACGTAGGCCTCCCTGGTCACCGGCCAGCCGGTCAGCCACTGCACCGCAGTGCCGGCCCGGTGGGCGCCCACGACCAGGACCCGGGAGACGCCGGCCTCGCCGGAGGCGTCGAGCAGTGCCTCGTGGCGGCGCGCCATCTCCTCCGCGCTGAAGCTCGGGTGGCCGTCCACCATCAGGACGGGCAGGCCCGGCGTCACGACTGGTCCTCGTGGCGGACCTCGGCGACCAGCCGCCCGACGTTCGTCTCGAGGATCTGCTGTCGCTGGCTTTCGTGCAGGCCGGGCACCCGCTCGACCGAGCCGACGGGGTCCGCCTCGCCCATCTCGAACGGATAGTCGCTGCCGACCACCACCTGCCCAGCGCCGGCGAAGTCGACGAGGAACCGCAGCACCTCGGGCGAGTGCGTGACGGTGTCGAAGTAGAGCCTGCGCAGGTAGTGACTCGGCGGCCGCGACAGCCGCTTGTCCACCAGCCGGGGCTCCGCCTGGTAGCCGTGGTCCATGCGGGCTGCCTGGTAGGGGGCATATCCACCCCCGTGCACCAGACAAACCCGAAGGTCCGGGTGTCGTTCGAGGACACCGCCGAAGACGAGGTGTGCCGCCGCGATGGTCGTCTCGGCAGCATTGCCGACGAAGTTGCCGAGTACGTATCGGGGCGTCTCGCGACCGGGCAAGACCTGGTCGGGGTGGACGAGGACGATGCAGCGAAGCTGCTCCGCGACCGCCCAGAACGGTGCGAACGAGGGGTCGTCGAGCTCCCGGCCCGCCACCGTCGTCGCGATCTGCACGCCCACTATGCCGAGGCGCTGAACGGCGTACCGCAGCTCGGTTGCGGCCTCGTCCGGAGCCTGGAGCGGCACGGTGCAGAGGCCGAGGAACCGATCCGGGTGACCGGCCACCGTCTCGGCCATCGCTTCGTTGAAGAGTCGGGTCCAGGCCACGCCCTGCTCGTCGGGCAGCGTGTAGGCGGTCAGCGCGATCCAGGCAGACAGGAGCTGGACGTCGACGCCGGCCCGGTCCATCGTGGACAACCGGGCGTCCACGTCCAACAGGTCTGGACGCACCGGACCGGATGCCGCGGCGCCGACGCCGATCCGCCATCGACCGTTCTCGTCGGCCAGGGTGACGCCACACCGTCCACCGTCCTTCGCCAGACGCTCTTGCAGGCTTCTGGGCACGACATGAGCGTGGACGTCGTACGTCATGATCGGAGCTGGACGATGGGACGAATCGCCGCCCGCGATCTCAGCGCATCGAAGGCCAACGCCACGTCGTCCAGGCCGTACACGTGGGTGACGAGGGGGGAGACGTCGACGGAGCCCGATGCCATCAGCTCGATCATCGGCGCGTACGCGTTGGGGCTGGAGCGGATGCCCAGGAGGTCGATCTCGTCGAGCACGAGGCGGTCGGGGCTCATGGTCGCCAGCTGGCCCCCGGCCAGACCGAGCACCGCGACCTTGCCGCCGCGACGCACGGTGTCGAGGGCCTGCCCCAGGACCTCGACGTTGCCCGAGCAATCGAAGGCGTAGTCGACGCCGAGGCCGTGCGTGTGGTCGCGCACACCGGCGACCGGCTCGGTCCGCTCGTAGTCGACCACCGCTGTCGCACCCATCTTGTCCGCAAGGTCGAGACGGTGACCGCGGCCGACCACGATGACCTCGGTCGCACCGGACGCCCTCGCCACCGCAGCGGTGAGCATCCCCAAGAGCCCGGGACCGAAGATCGCCACCGATGACCCGGCCCGGAACTGGACGCGGCGCAGCGCATGGACGGTCATCGCCCCTTGGTTGATCAGCGCCGCCTCCACGTCGGAGATCTCCGGCGGAATCCGGTGCAGCACGACCGGAGGCCGCAACGCGTACTCCGCCAGGGCTCCAGGTGCGGTGTGGCCGTAGAGCTTGTAGCCCGGCCGCATGACTCCCTCACAGAGGT
>JBOHDE010000293.1:0-4293 GCA_050699035.1 Nocardioidaceae bacterium
ATCTCGTTCCCGATCATCCGGGACATGGACACCTTCTGCTACGAGCGTCAGCACGGTGGCGACATGGAGGTCGGCTCGTACGCCCATCGCCCGATCCTGCACGACCCGGAGGACATCCCCTCGATCGAGCAGGCCAAGCTGTCGCCGACCGAGATGCCGTTCACCGCCGACGACTTCGACCCGCAGCTCGAGCAGGCTCTGGAGCTGATGCCCGACGTACTCAGCAATCCCGAGGTGGAGATCCGGTACGCGATCAACGGGCTGCTCTCACTCACTCCCGACGGTGCGCCGATCCTGGGCGAGACACCCGAGGTGAAGGGGCTGTGGTCCGCGGCGGCGGTCTGGGTCAAGGAGGGCCCGGGCGTCGGCCGGCTGATGGCCGAGTGGATGACCGACGGCACGCCCGAGTACGACGCCAGCAACTCCGACATCGCCCGCTTCTACCCGCACCAGCGCACCCGTGAGCACATCAAGGCGCGCACCGGTGAGGCGTTCAACAAGACCTACGGCATCGTGCACCCGGGCGAGCAGTGGGCCAGCGACCGCGACAAGCGGCTGGCGCCGATGCATGGCCGGCAGCGTGAGCAGGGCGCGTTCTTCTTCGAGGCGGTCGGCTGGGAGCGGCCGTTCTGGTACGCGTCGAACGAGCACCTGCTCGGTGAGTACGGCGAGGCGGTGATGCCGCGTGAACACGAGTGGGACGCCCGCTGGTGGTCGCCGATCATCAACGCCGAGCACCTCGCGATGCGGGAGCGCGCCGGCATCGTCGACCTGTCGGCGTTCGCGATCTTCGACGTCGTCGGACCGGGCGCGATGGCGGCGGTGCAGGGCATCGTCGTCGCGCAGGCCGACGTCGCGCCCGGCCGGGTCGTCTACACGCCGGTGATCGACGAGCGCGGCGGCTTCCGGTCCGACCTCACGGTGATGCGGCTCGCCCACGACCACTACCGCGTCGTGACCGGCGGCGCGCACGGCATGGTCGACCTCAAGTGGTTCGCCGACCGGATGCCCGCCGACGGCACCGCCAGCGTGGTCGACCAGACGTCGACGTACACGACGATCGGCGTGTGGGGTCCGCAGGCCCGCGACCTGCTCGGCTCGGTCACCGACGCCGACATCAGCCACGAGTCGTTCGGCTTCGGCCGCTGCCGCGACATCGAGGTCGGGTCGCTCGGCGTGCTCGCGTCGCGGATCTCGTACGTCGGCGAGCTCGGCTGGGAGCTGTACGTGCCGATGGAGCAGGGTGCGCGGCTGTGGGACCTGCTGCACGGTGCCGGGGCCGAGCACGGTGCCGTCCCGGTGGGCATCGGCGTCTACGGCACGACCGGGCGGTTGGAGAAGGGCTACCGGGCGTTCGGCTTCGAGCTGGACGCCGAGCGCACCATCGTCGAGGCCGGGATGATGCGGCCGAAGGTGAAGGACGCCGACTTCGTCGGCCGGGAGGCCTACCTCAAGCAGCGGGCCGACGACCCGGCCACCGTGCTCTGCACGCTGACCGTCGACGACCACACCTCCGCCGACGGCACCCAGCGGTACATGCTCGGCGGCGAGCCGATCGTCGGTCGTGACGGGTCGCCACTGGTCGACGGACACGGCCACCGGCCGTATGTCACCTCGGCCGGCTCGGCGCCGTCGCTCGGCAAGCACCTGCTGATGGCGTACCTCCCGCCGGACCAGGCAGTCGTCGGTACCCAGCTCGCGGTCAGCTACATGGAGCAGCGGTATCCCGTCACGGTCGCGGCCGGCGACGCGACGCCGCTGTTCGACCCCGCCAACGACCGGATCCGGGGGTAGCGCGACGTGACGAACGTGCTGGTCTGCGTCAAGCGGGTGCCGGGGGCGTCGGGGCAGATCCTGCTGACCGAGGACGAGCAGGCGGTCGACGCGCGCCACGTCGGCTGGACGGTCAGCCCGCACGAGGAGTGCGCCGTCGAGCTGGCGATCCAGGTGGCGGCGGCGACCGGTGGTGCGGCGACGGTGCTCACGGTCGGCTCGGCCGACGCGCTCGAGCAGCTGCGGGACGCGCTGGCGGTCGGCTGCGCCGGTGCCGTACTCGTGGAGGCGGACACCCAGCACTTCGGACCGGCTGACGTGGCCGCGTCGATCGCCGACGTGGTGCGTGCGCACGAGGCCGCGGGTACGACGTACGACCTGGTGCTGCTCGGCAACGACGCGGCCGACACTGGCGACTTCCAGGTCGGCGTGCGGCTCGCGTACGCGCTGGAGCGGCCGGTGCTGACCGGCATCTCGACCTGCGAGGTCGACGGCGACACGGTCGTCGCCCGAGGCGACGGCCCGGACGGACCGGAGGTGTTCGAGGTGCCGCTGCCGGCCGTGGTGGCGGTGCTGGAGGGCGGTGTATCGCCGCGCTACCCGTCGATCCCGGGTCGGATGAAGGCCAAGCGGGCGCCGGTCGAGACACTGACCGACTCCCGGGCGCCGGTCGGATCCGGGCGGGTGCGGCTCACGCTGCCGCCGGAGCAGCCGAGCCAGGTGGAGATCCTCGGGTCGGGGCCAGAGGCCGCCCCGGCCGTCGTCGACCTGCTGGTCAGGCTCGGGGTGGTGGCCAGGTGAACGCGATCGTCGTGCTGGTGGAGCCCGAGGCACAGGGCGCCTCGGAGGTGTCGCGCGAGACGCTGACGTTCGCGCGCAAGCTGGCCGGGCGAGCCGGTGGCGCGCCCGTGCACGCCGTGGTGGTGGGACCGGCCCCCGACGAGGCGGCGCTGCTGGCCCAGCTGGGGGAGCAGGGCGTCGTGACGGTGCATCGTGCCGTCGACGATCGACTGTCTCCGTACGCCGCGGCGGCCTGGGCGGCGGCCGTGGTCGGCGCCGCGATGTCCGCGTCCGCCCGGATGGTGCTGGCCGCCGGGACGCCGCGGGGCAACGAGATCCTGGCCCATGTGGCGACCCGGATCGGTGTCGCGATGGCGGCGAACGTGGTCGACGTCGACGCTGTCGACCCGCTGGTGGTGACCCGGCAGGTGGTCGGCGGGTCGGCGCTGGAGGAGATGCGGCTCGACGACGCCGTAGCCGTGCTGTCGGTGGCGGGCCACGCCTGTGACCCGGTGCCGGCCGAGTCGCCGAGCCATCCGGAGGTCACGACGTACGCACCGACGCTGACCGACACCGACCTGGTGGCCCGGGTCGCGCGTACGGAGGAGGCGGCGCCCGACGAGTCGGCGGCGCTGACCTCGGCCCGAGTAGTCGTGGGTGCGGGTCGCGGAGCCGGCTCGGCCGACGGGTTCAAGGACCTGCTCGAGCTGACCGACCTGCTCGGCGGCGCGCTCGGCGTCTCGCGGGTCGTGACCAGCCTCGGCTGGCGCCCGCACCACGAGCAGGTCGGCCAGACCGGGAGCCGGATCGCGCCGGACGTCTACATCCCGTGCGGGATCAGCGGCGCGATCCAGCACTGGGCCGGCTGCCAGAGCGCGAAGACGATCCTGGCGATCAACACCGACCCGGACGCGCCGATGGTCACCAAGGCGCACTACGCCGTGATCGGCGACCTGCACGAGATCGTGCCGGCGATCAACGACGAGCTGCGGGCCCGACTGGGGTGACTGTCGCGTGGTCCCTGCGTACCCAGATAGCCTGCCGAGGTGGCTAACGAGGAGCAGCCGGGGAGCGGCAGGCGGCTCGCCCTCGTCGTGGCCAACCATCTGTACCAGGCGTCGCTGAAGGACGCCACGACGCTCGCCGACCTGTTGGGTGACCCAGCGGTCGGTGGGTTCGCCGTCGAGCTGCTGCTCGACCGCCGGCGTGAGGTGGTCCTCGGGCACGTCGATCGGTTGTTCCACGAGGCACGCGGGGACGACATCGTGCTGCTGTACCTCGGTGGCGACATCGCCTTGCTGCCGGAGATCGCGTTCCGGCTGCCCGGCGTGCAGGCGCAGGCGGTGGTCGTGCTGATCGAGGGTACGGAGCACTGGGCGCACGACCTCGTCGACCCGGTCGGCGCCCACGGCGTGCTGGTCATCGGCGCGGCGGCTCCGCTGGAGGACCGCGCGCGCGGCAGGTCGCCCCTCACCCGAGGGCTGGTGACGGGCCTGACCACTGGCGCTGCCGACCTCGACCACGACGGCGAGATCGACGCCGACGAGCTCTACGGCTACCTGCAGGACCTGCTGCGCACCTGGTCACCCGACTACCGGCTCGTCCGGTGGCGGTACGGCCGGCCGCAGCGCACGGTGGTCGCGCACAGCCGACGCGCGGCCAGCGGCGCCGCTCGGCAACCCCCGATGAGTCTCCCGCAGCAGCAGGCACCGGCCGCCCCGGCACCGGTCGCCCCGGAGC
>JBOHDE010000294.1:0-4258 GCA_050699035.1 Nocardioidaceae bacterium
ACGTCACACTCAACGGGAGGGGATAGTCAGAAGCCGAGCTGGCTGTCGGTGAAGGACGCGACGGCATCGGCGTCCCCGGCCAGCTCGACGTCGGCCACGGCGCCGCGGCCGTACGCGAACAGCGCCAGCTCGCTCGGCACGCCGCGGACGACGAGGGTGGGCTCGCCCCCGGCCAGTCGCGCCGAGGCGGTCTCGTCGGTGCGCGCCAGCTCGATCCCGACCGTCGCCCCGCGCCCCAGCATCCGGCTCATCAGCCGGGTCCGTGTCCACAGTGCGTGCTGGTCACGCGCGGACAGCTCGCGGGGCGACCACTGGGCAGCAGCCCGACGGACGTCCTCGTGGTGGACGTAGAACTCCATCGCGTTGACGGCCCGGTCGACCTTGCCCGGGCGCATCGGGGAGTACCACGGCGGGCCCTCCCGCACCCGCTGCACTAGGTCGCCGTACGGCCGCGCCTCCTTCAGCCGCTCCATGCCACGGTCGGCGACCTGTTCCAGCTGGGGCACGACAATGCCGACGGCGGCGAGCGGCGAGGCCTCCCGGAGCACCAGATGTGCGGTCAGGTCGTGGGTCGACCAGCCTCCGCACAGGGTCGGCGCGTCCGGGCCGACCTGGTCGAGCAGGTCGCACAGCGCCGCGCGTTCGCGGCGCGCCAAGGAAGCCATGCATCGACCCTAGGCCACGCCCGTAACCGCGGCGCAGCGGTGCGTCCGGGACTACTGTGGCGGCGTGGGAGGGTTGGGCACGCCGGGTGCCCCGCTGATCGGGCGCGACGCGGAGCTGACGGCGGTAACGAGCATGCTCGGGAACGGCGTCCGCATGCTCACCCTCACCGGACCGCCCGGCGTCGGCAAGACCCGGCTCGCGGCGGCGGTGGCCGAATCGCTGGCCGACACGTTCGCGCACGGCGCCGCGTTCGCCGACCTGTCACCGGTGCGCGAGCCGCAGCGGGCGATGTCGGAGGTGGCCCGCTGCGTCGGCCTCGGCGGCGGGCCGGGCGAGCGCGTCCTCGAACGGCTGCACCAGTGGCTGGGCGCGCGCCACCTGCTGCTGGTCGTCGACAATGTCGAGCAGGTGCCCGGGATCGGGCCTGCGCTCGTCGGCCTGCTCACCGGCTGCCCCCGGCTGCACCTGCTCGTCACCGGGCGGGAGAACCTCCACCTCCGGCTCGAGCACGAGTACCCGGTCCCACCGCTGGCGATGCCGCAGCCCGACGAGTACGACGACCTGGAGCGGCTGCACGCCAACGCCGCCGTGTCGTTGTTCGCGCAGCGGGCCCGGGCGGTCCGGCCGGACTTCACCGTCGGCGCGCACAACGCCGCCGCGGTTGCGGAGATCTGCGTCCGCCTCGACGGGCTCCCGCTCGCCCTCGAGCTGGCCGCCGCCCGGACCAAGCTGCTGACGCCGGCCGAGATCTGCACCCGGCTACGCCAACGGCTCGTGTTGCTCGACGCCGGCGTCAGCGACGTACCCGCACGACACCGGACGCTGCGGGCCGCGATCTCCTGGAGCCACGACCTGCTCGACGACACGGAGCGGGCACTGCTGCGTCGGCTCTCGGTCTTCGTCGGCGGCTGGAACCTCGCGGCGGCCGAACAGGTCTGCGCCGACGCCGGGACGGACGTGCTCGAGGTCGTCGGTTCGCTGGTGGACAAGAGCCTGCTGTACCGCGTCGGTGTCGCGGCAGGCGAGTCCGAGCTCGGGATGCTGGAGAGCATCCGTGAGTACGCCGCCGAGCAGCTGCGCGCCCACGGCGAGGCCGACCGGACCGCCGACCGGCACGCGGCGTACTTCACCGCCCTCGGCGTCGAGGCCGAGGCCGGCATCGGCACCCACGACGAGACGTTCTGGTGGAGCTGGATCGGCCGCCAGGAGGGCAACCTGCGGGCCGTGCTGGAGCGCTGTCTCGTCCGCGGCGACATCAGCTCTGCCCTCTCCGTGGCGACCACGATGGGCTGGTACTGGTACACCCGGGGCTATCTGGGCGAGGGCCAGGCGACCCTCGACGAGGTGCTCCAGCTCGCCGACGCCGTCGATGCCCCGTCCGCGCAGCCCCCGGCCGCGACGCTGGCCGGCGCGAACACGGTGGCGGGGATCTTGTCCTGGAGCCGGGGCGACGGCGAACGCGCCGGGCTCCTGCTCGGCCGCGCCCTCGACCGGAGCGTGGCGGCCGGCGACATCCGGCGTACGGCCATCGCCTCCGCCTTCCTCGGTCACGTCGCCCGCGAGCGGGGCGACTTCGAAGAGGCGACACAGCGGCACGAGCTGGCCGGCCGGCTGTCGGACCAGATGGGCAACGTCCGCGGCTCGGCCTGGGCCCGCTACGACCTCGGCCGGCTGGCGTTGCAGCGCGGCGACCTCGACACGGCCGGAGCGCTGCTGCGGGAGAGCCTGATGCGGTTCCGCGACATTGGCTACCCGTGGGCGATCGCCTGGTCCAGCTGGGCACTGGGCACCGTCGCGATGCGTCGGGGCGTGCTCGACGAGGCGTCGTCGCTGCTCGTCTCCGCCCTGCACGGCTTCCACGAGGTGAGCGACCAGCGCGGGGTGGCCGGCTGCCTCGAGGCGCTTGCCGGAGTGGCGACGCAGCGCTCCGCCCATCGGGAGGGTGCGCGGCTGCTCGGCGCCGCCGCCCGGCTGCGGCTGACGCTGTCGGCGCCGCTGCCGGCCGCGGAGGCCGCGGAGGTCGATCGGCTCGCGGACACCTGCCGACAGGCGCTCGGCGACCACCTGGTCGACCAGGAACGGCACTCCGGGCAGACGATGTCACTGGCCGGCGCGCTCGCGCTGGGCCGCGAGGTCGGCTCCGGCCTACACCGGGGTGCTGCTGCGCCAGCCGATGCGGTCCTGCCGACCCCGCTGCTGACTCCCCGTGAGCGACAGGTCGCCGGGCTGGTGGCCGCCGGTCGCACCAACCAGCAGATCGGCACCGCGCTGGGCATCGCCGGACGCACGGCGGAGGCGCACGTGCACAACATCATGGTCAAGCTCGACGCGGCCAGCCGGTCCGAGGTAGCCGTGTGGGCCGCCGGCCACGGCCTGCTGTCCCGCTGACGTAGAACTTTGCCCAATTGGGCAAAGTTCGACCCGGTTCACGCCGGATCGAGGTCGAATTTTGCCCAATTGGGCAATCTTCGACGCGTCCGGGCCGGCGCCAGCGGGCGAGCACCAGACATCTACGTGGTTCTACCGATATCGCCGGCCCGTGGGTGCGCCTAGACAGGACAGGGGGGCGCCGAACGGCGCATCACAGTGGGAGGAGCACACATGAGTACGACGACGGTGACGGCGCAGAGCGCCCGCGACGAGCTGGACCAGTTCGGGGGGACGTTGACCGGACCAGGGGACGCCGACTACGCAGAGAAGCACAAGGTCTACAACGCGTACATCGACAAGCGGCCGGCGTTGATCGCCAGCTGCACCGGACCGGAGGACGTTGCGCTGGCCGTCGCGTTCGCCCGGCGGCACGCGCTGCCGCTCGCGGTCCGCGGCGGCGGTCACAACGGCGCCGGTCTCGGCACGTGCGACGGAGGGGTCGTGGTCGACCTGTCGCCACTCAAGGACATCCACGTCGACCCGCAGGCCCGTACGGTCCGCGTCGGTGGTGGCTGCACCTGGGGCGAGGTCGACCGCGCCACGCACGAGCACGGCATGGCCACGCCGAGCGGGATCATCTCGACGACCGGGGTCGGCGGGCTGACCCTCGGCGGCGGTCTCGGGCACCTGACCCGCTACTGCGGTCTCGCGATCGACAACCTGCTGGAAGCCGACGTCGTATTGGCGAGCGGGGAGCTCGTGCATGCCAGCAAGGACGAGCATCCGGACCTGTACTGGGCGATCCGCGGCGGCGGCGGCAACTTCGGTGTGGTCACGTCGTTCGTGTTCCGGCTGCACGACGTCCACACGGTGATCGCCGGTCCGACCTTCTGGTCGGTCGAGCAGGGCGCCGAGGTCCTCAAGGTCTACCGGGACTTCCTGCCGAACGCGCCGCGCGAGCTGAACGGGTTCTTCGCCTTCGCGACCGTCGCGCCGGACCCGATGTTCCCGGAGGAGCTCCACCTGCGGAAGGTGTGCGGTGTCGTCTGGTGCTACGTCGGCAGCGAGGAGGACGCCGCAGAGGCGATCGCGCCACTGCTCGACGCGCTCCCGGAGCCGCTCCTGCACGCGGTCGGCCCGGTGCCGTTCCCGATGTTGCAGGGACTGTTCGACGAGCTGTACCCGCGCGGCCACCAGTGGTACTGGCGCGCCGACTTCGTCG
>JBOHDE010000295.1:0-4253 GCA_050699035.1 Nocardioidaceae bacterium
AGGTCGGCCCCAGCTGGGTGGCGAGGCCGTGCTCGAGCCGGTCCACGACGTCGCCCGCGCCGGCCCGGCCGACCGCTGCGGTCACCGCCGACCGGTCGTCCAGCCGGGGCAGGTCGCCCAGCCCGACACTGTGGTCAGCCCGCAGCTCGAACCGGAAGAAGTCCTGGAACGCACCGGCGACCCGGGCCCGCCAGTCGTCGGCCGGCATCCGGCCGAGCGGCTGCCCGTCCAGCAGAATCCGGCCGCTGGTCGGCTCGTACAGCTTGCCGAGCAGCTTGACCAGGGTGGACTTGCCGGCGCCGTTCTCACCGACCACCGCGACCACTCGCCCGGCGGGCAGCTCCAGGTCGATGCCGTCCAGCACCAGCCGGTCGGTGCCCGGGTACGCGAAGGAGACCTGCTCCAGCCGGATGCCCTCGGACAGCCGCTCGGGTACGGGGAGATCGGCGTCGGCGACCGACGCGGCCGCGTAGCGCTCCAGCCAGACCAGCCGCCGCGACCCGTCCATCCAGATCCCGCGGAGGAAGCCGATCTCGCCGACAGTCGCCCCGATGTAGGCCGAGAGCCGGGCGCCCGCCGCCAGGATCAGCAGCACATCGCCGACGCTGCCCTGCAGGCGGGACGCGACCAGGGCGACGGCACCGACGTACGCCGCGGCGAACACCGCCCAGGCGGCACCATGCCAGCCCGCGCTGACCCAGCGAGTCCCCGCGATCGGCCCGTACCACTGCTCCCAGGCGCGTCGTCGGCCGGCGACCAGGTCGCGGCCGATGCCGGTGACGCGCACCTCCTTGCCCGCCGCTGCCGTCGTCGCGACCCCGAAGAGGTGGTCGGCCAGCCGGCTGTGCGGTGCGTTGCGCTCCTCGGCCGCCCGCTCGACGCCGGGCCGCCAGGTGGAGCTCAGCACGGTCGGCACGGCGAACACGACCAGCAGCGCGAGCAGCGGATGGATCGAGACGAGCAGCCCGACCGTGACGACGAGCCGCAGGATCCAGCCGCAGGTGGAGAACAGCGACATGTACATGTGGTCGAGCACGAACACCTGGTTGCGCAGGACGGCGAGCCGGTCGAGGTAGTCGCGGCGCTCGTGGTGCGCGATGGTGGCGACCGACGCCTGCAGCTGCGCGACGTGGGCCTCCAGCACGATCGTGACGCGGTCCCGGAACCGCCGGGTCAGCCGGGTGGTGACGGTCCGCAGGAACCAGGTCGCCGTCACCGACAGCGCCAGGCCGGCGGTCGCCAGCAGCACCGCGCCGCGGTCGTCGCTCAGCACGCCGTCGGCGAGCAGCTTCAGCCACAGCGCGAGCAGCGCGTCGGGCAGCGCCGCCAGCAGCGTCATCACGAAGGCGAACACCAGCAGCCCCGGCTCGTGCTGGTAGCCCAGTCGGCAGACTCGCCACATCGCCGCCAGCGCCGGCGGCAGGTCGTCGACATCCATCTCCGAAGCCTGGTCAGAGGACGTCATAGGTCACCCCCTCCTCGTCGGTCTCGGCCGAGAACCGCTGCGCCTGCAGGTCGAACATGGTGCTGTATCGCCCGCCCAGCGCGATCAGCTCGTCGTGGCTGCCCAGCTCGACCACGCGGCCGTGCTCCAGCACGCAGATCCGGTCGGCGTGCCGCACCGTGGAGAACCGGTGCGAGATCAAGATCGTGGTCGTGCCTCGGGTCGCGGTGAGGATCCGGTCGAAGATCGCCGCCTCGCCGCGGACATCGAGCTGCGCGGTCGGCTCGTCCAGCAGCACCAGGCCGGCGCCCTGGCGGACGGCGCACAGCGCGCGGGCGAGGGCGACCCGCTGCCACTGGCCGCCGGACAGGTCGGTGCCGCCCTCGTACCCCTTGGCCAGCGGGGTGTCGAGGTCGGCCAGCTGGTCGGCACCGGCGTCGACGAGTGCGGCCAGGATGTCGGCGTCGGGTGCGCCGGCGGGTGCGACGTTGTCGCGCAGGGACCGCTCGAACCGGACGAAGTCCTGGAACACCGCCGTCACCCGGCGCCGCCAGTCATCGACGTCGAGGTCACGCAGGTCGGTGCCGTCGACCTCGATCGCCCCGGAGTCGGGGTCGTACAGACGGCAGAGCAGCTTGGCGAGGGTGGTCTTGCCGGCGCCGTTCTGGCCGACGATCGCGAGGGACGAGCCGGCCGGCACGGTGAGGTCGAGGCCGTCGAACACCGGACGGTCGGTGCGTGGGTAGCGGAAGTGAAGGGCGCGGACCCGAATCCCGGCGGCGGGCATCCCGGCGGCCGACCGGTGGCCGGGGGTGAGGGCGCCGGCCGGAGCCATCGCCGACCGCAGCCGCAACACCGCGGCGACCGGTGCCGCCGCACCGTCGAGCGCCCAGTTGAGGCCGCCGAAGGCGATCATGCTGACCCCGACCGCCACCTGGGCGAACACCACCAGCCGGTCGAGCTGCAGCCGACCGTCGGCCGCGGCGGCGCCGAGCGACCAGAACACCAGGCCGTTCGCCACCGCCACGATCAGCAGGCTCCAGGCGACCGGGCGCTCCCGCAGCCGGGTGGCGTGGTACTGCAGCTCGAACAGTCGGCGGCGGCGGTCGGTGAACCGCTGCACGGTCCAGTCGGCCAGGCCGAACAGCCGCAGCTCCTTCGCCGCGGTCGGCTCGACCGCCATCCGGTAGGCGTAGTCCGCGTGCCGTTGCGCCGACCGGACCTCGGCCGTGTTGCGGTCCTTCCAGACTCCGCTCTCGCGGAGCAGCCAGTGCGTTGCTCCCCAGGCCCCGGCGAGCAGCAGCGGCGCCCACCAGGTGTACCCGAACAGCACCACCGCCGAGGCGATCCCGCCGACCAGCTCGACCATGCTGCCGGCGATGAAGTCGACGTTCAGGTACATCGGCGGACCGGTCTGGCCGAGGTCGAACTCCCGGGCCACGGTGAGGTCTTCGATCAGCTCGGGGTCTTCCAGGTGGCCAATGCCGGGCGGTTCGACACAGCTGTCGGCCAGCACGTCGTTGAGCCAGGCGGCGACCCGGCTACCGAGGTTGGCGCTGACCGCCTGGTGCAGTGGCGTCAGCACCTGCAACAGCACGAACGTCACCCCGACCAGCGTCAGCGGACCGGTCAGCGAGGTGCCGTGCTGGACCGCACCGACCAGCAGACCCATCGCGATCGCGAACACCGCGGGCAGCGCACCGCGCAGCAGCAGGAGCGCCCACCACAAGGTGGCCAAGACCGGGTCGGCCCGCGGCAGCACGGCGAAGAACTGCCACTCCGGGCGGCGGCGCAGGCGGCGCAGCGGGTCGGTCATCTGCCCAGCATGACCTGCCGCACCGACCGTCGGCTTGAACAATTGCCGGTGTCCGGGGGCTTACCTGACCCCAGGGCGGGTTCTTCCTCGCGTCGAGGTTGCGCCTATGTCGCAACTCTTCACACCGAGGCTGCGCGAATGTTCCACCTACTCGCGCCGAGGTTGCGCCTATGTCGCAACTCTTCACACCGAGGTTGCGCGTATGTCGTCCGGTGGGCGGCTCTGGTCCAATCCCCGTTTGGTACGGGGGCGCCCCGTCCCAATAGGTTTGGAACGGGGCGCCCCCGTCCCAGAAAAACCGCCGACATTTGTGCAACGTCGGCGCGAGGAATGCCTGGCGAGGTGCTCGGTTAGTCTCCCGAGTGAGCATCGATGACTGGGTGCGCGTCGGGCTTCGTCGAACCAGCAGTACGAGCGGGGAGGCCGGATGGCTGATCACACCCGGGGCCTCCCCCGTCCCGGAGGGCTGTCGGCCGCTGCCTTCGTGGGCCGGGAGCGCGAGCTCGCTGGCGCCGTCGCGGCGCTGAGCGAGTCGCCCGCGCTGCTGCTCGTCGAGGGCGAGGCCGGCATCGGCAAGACCCGCCTGGTGCGCGAGACGTTGGGGTCGGCACCGCTGCGCGACCGGCGGGTGCTGCAGGTGGTCTGTCCGCCGTTGTCGGAGCCGTTCCCGCTGGGTGCGGTCGTCGACGCGCTGCATCGGCTCGTCGCCCGCGACCTCGCGCTGAGCCCGCTGGCCGGGGCGCTGCGCCCGCTGTTTCCCGAGTGGGCGGACGAGCTACCGCCCGCGTTGGAGCCGTTGGAGGACCCGAAGGGGACCCGGCATCGTCTGCTCCGGGCGATGACCGAGCTGGTCGAGCGTTCGGGCGTCGACGTGCTGGTAGTCGAGGACGCCCATTGGGCGGACGCGGCGACGCTCGAGCTGCTGCTGATGCTGGCGGCGGTCGACCCCGGTGTCAGCCTGGTCGTCACGTACCGCCCCACCGATGTGCCGGC
>JBOHDE010000296.1:0-4250 GCA_050699035.1 Nocardioidaceae bacterium
CGCCGGCGTGTCGGTCGGAAACGTCACGGTCATCGGGAGCGGGCGGGCGCTCCCGGGCGGTCCGGCGGGGTCGGGCCGGCCCGGGGGCGGCGTGCGCCAGCGGGTCGGGTGCGTCGCTGCCCGGCTCACGGGGACCCCACTGCTCCGGGTCGGGGACGCCGGGCGGTCGCATCGTGCGGCGAGACGGCGAGGCACCGTGGGTGGCGTCGGACTCACCCGGCTCCTTGGCACCCGGCCAGGGCTTGGCGACGCGGGAGGCGAGCACGAACTCCTTGCGCAGCGGGTGTCCCTCGAACTGCTCGGGCAACAGCAGGTGGCTGGCCGTCGGGTCTGCTGCCGGGCCGTCGGCGAACGCGATACCGAACATCTCCGCGGTCTCCCGCTCGTGCCAGCCCGCCCCGGCGTACACCTCGACCAGGCTCGGGAGGGCGGGCCGCTCGCGGCCGACCTTCGTACGTAGCAGCAGGTGGTCGACACCGCCCTCACGCAGCGCGGCGAGGTGGCAGACGACGGAGAACCCCTCGGCCATCTCGTCGACGGCCGACAGCCAGTCGAAGTAGCGGCAGCCGAGGTCGTCGCGGGCCCGGGTCGCCGACTCGACCCACGCGTCGGCGGGTACGTCGACAGTCAGCGGGCCGAAGCCCTCGTCGTACGCACCGAACGTCTCCGTGACGCGCTCATCCCACGTCATCGGCACCGCCCTGGTCGACCCGCGGACGCAGCAGGGACGACACCTTCCGCCGCTTGCGCCGGTCGGGGTAGCGGTCGCCGAGCGACTCGGCGGCGATCTTGTCCTGCAGATGGAGGATGCCCTGCAGCAGCGCCTCCGGGCGCGGCGGGCAGCCCGGCACGTAGACGTCGACCGGGATGATCTGGTCGACACCCTTGGTGACGCAGTACGAGTCCCAGTACGGGCCGCCGGAGTTGGAGCAGGAGCCGAACGAGATGACGTACTTCGGCTCCGGCATCTGCTCGTAGAGACGGCGCACGGCCGGCGCCATCTTGTCGGTGACGGTGCCCGACACGACCATCAGGTCGGCCTGCCGCGGCCCGGGCGCGAACGGGATCACCCCGAGCCGGATGAAGTCGTGCCGCGCCATCGAGGTGGCGATGAACTCGATCGCACAGCAGGCCAGGCCGAAGTTGAACACCCAGAGGGAGTAGCGCCGGCCCCAGTTGAGGACGAACTTGGCCGGTTGGGGTGCGATCTTGGACAGCATGCCCACCGAACCCGCGGTCGGCATGCCGAGGTCGACCGGGGTGGCTCCCGTGGTGCTCAGGTCCACGTCAGCACCCCCTTGCGCCAGGCGTAGAGCAGCCCGACGGCGATGAACCCGATGAACACGGCCATCTCGCCGACGACGGTCCAACCGAGCCCGGCGAACACCGTCGCCCATGGGAACAGGAAGACGGCGTCGACCGCGAAGATCACATACAGGTAAGCGAAAACGTAGTAGCGCAGGTGGATCTGGGCCCAACCCTCACCGATCGGGTCGACCCCAGACTCGTAGGTGAGCAGCTTCTCCGGGCTCTGCCGGCGCGGGGCCAGCAGGCGGTTGGCGGCGAAGATCGACGCGACCAGCCCGACGCCGCCGACCACGATGGCGAGCACCGGTGCGTACGACGCGTAGTAGCCATCCACGGTCGGCAGTCTAGGGGGTTACCGACATCACCCCACCACTGTCGAACAGCCGTTTCCCCCCGCTGTTTTCTGGTACGGGGGCGCCCCGTTCCACTAGGTCTGGAACGGGGCGCCCCCGTACCAGAAAACGATTGGAACAGAACCGCCCACCAGTGCGGCCTGCGGAATCCGGGTCGCCGATGCCACCGAACGTAACAATCGGGTCACGCCACACCCGTCGGGATGTGGACACCTCCGCACGGCAAAGTTGTGACAGTCGTAGCATGAACAGGAGAGCGGACGTCACGCACCGCCAACTGCACATCACCACAGCGAACGGGCCCCGTCACCCAACGGGACCCACCGGAAAGAGGATGCACGGTGACCAAACAGGTCCGGCAGCTCGACCGGGTGATCATTCGGTTTGCCGGAGACTCCGGCGACGGCATGCAGCTCACGGGGGACCGCTTCACCCAAGAGACGGCGTCGTTCGGCAACGACCTGTCTACTCTGCCCAACTTTCCCGCCGAGATCCGCGCCCCCGCCGGCACGCTGCCGGGGGTCTCGTCGTTCCAGGTGCACTTCGCCGACCACGACATCCTGACGCCGGGCGACGCCCCGGACGTCCTGGTGGCGATGAACCCGGCGGCACTTCGCGCCAACATCGGCGACCTGCCCAAGGCCGCCACGATCATCGTGGACACCCACGACTTCACCAACCGCAACCTGACTCGCGCCGGCTACCTCGAGAACCCGCTCGAGGACGACAGCCTCGACGCGTTCACGGTGCACGAGGTCGACCTGACGTCGATGACGGTCGAGGCGGTCAAGGACTTCGGCCTGTCGCGCAAGGACGCGTCCCGCGCCAAGAACATGTTCGCGCTCGGCATGCTGTCGTGGCTGTACGGCCGGCCCATCGATCCGACGATCAGCTTCCTCGAGCGGCGCTTCGCCAAGGCCCCCGACATTCGCGACGCCAACCTCACGGCGTTCAAGGCCGGCTGGAACTTCGGTGAGACGACCGAGACGTTCGCCGTGTCGTACGAGGTCAAGCCGGCCCCGATGACGCCCGGCCGCTACCGCAACATCACCGGCAACCTCGCCCTGGCGTACGGCCTGATCGCCGCGTCGCAGCGTTCCGGTCTGCCGCTGTTCCTCGGGTCGTACCCGATCACGCCGGCGTCCGACATCCTGCACGAGCTGAGCAAGCACAAGAAGTTCGGTGTCACGACGTTCCAGGCCGAGGACGAGATCGCCGGTGTCGGTGCCGCGCTGGGCGCCGCGTTCGGTGGCGCCCTCGGCGTCACGACGTCGTCCGGACCCGGCATCGCGCTGAAGGCGGAGACGATCGGCCTCGCCGTGATGATGGAGCTGCCGTTGATCGTGTGCGACATCCAGCGTGGTGGGCCGTCCACCGGGCTGCCCACCAAGACCGAGCAGGCCGACCTGCTGCAGGCCATGTACGGCCGCAACAGCGAGTCCCCGCTGCCGATCGTCGCGCCGCGCTCGCCGTCGGACTGCTTCGACGCCGCGATCGAGGCCGCGCGGATCGCCGTCACCTACCGCACCCCGGTGATGCTGCTGTCCGACGGCTACCTCGCCAACGGCTCCGAGCCGTGGCTGCTGCCCGAGGTCGACGCACTGCCGGTGATCGAGCCCGGCTTCGCGACCGAGACCAACCACGAGACGGCCGACGGCAAGCAGGAGTACTGGCCGTACAAGCGCGACGACGAGACCCTCGCTCGCCCGTGGGCGCTGCCGGGCACCGCCGGTCTCGAGCACCGGATCGGCGGCATCGAGAAGGCCGACGGCACCGGCAACATCTCGTACGACCCCAACAACCACGACCTGATGGTGCGCACCCGCCAGGCCAAGGTCGACCGGGTCGCCGACTCCCTCCCGCGGACCGAGGTCGACGATCCGGACGGCGACGCCCGGGTGCTGGTGCTGGGCTGGGGTTCGACGTACGGGCCGATCGGCGCAGCGGTCCGGCAGGTCCGGGGCGCGGGCGGCTCGGTGGCGCAGGCCCACATCCGGCATCTCAACCCGTTCCCGAAGGACCTCGGCGACGTGCTGGGCCGGTACGAGCGGGTGCTGGTCCCGGAGATGAACCTCGGCCAGCTCTCCCTGCTGCTGCGCGCCAAGTACCTCGTCGACGTGGTCGGCTACAACGCCGTACGCGGCCTGCCGTTCGTGTCGACCGAGCTCGCGGAGGCGATCGCCGACCTGGTGTCCAGCCTCGACCCCGCCCTCGACACCGCACCCTCGACGACGGAGGAGGCCCGCCGATGACCACGACCGACCTGCCGTTCCCCGGGCTCGGTGGCGTACCCACCACTGACGAGCCGCAGAACCGCAAGGACTTCGCCTCCGACCAGGAGGTCCGCTGGTGCCCCGGCTGCGGTGACTACGCCGTACTCGCGGCCGTGCAGGGCTTCCTGCCCGACCTCGGCCTGCGTCGCGAGAACATCGTGTTCGTGTCGGGCATCGGTTGCGCTGCCCGGTTCCCGTACTACCTCGACACCTACGGCATGCACTCGATCCACGGGCGCGCGCCGGCCATCGCGACGGGTCTCGCCACCACCCGCTCCGACCTGTCGGTCTGGGTGGTCACCGGTGACGGCGACGC
>JBOHDE010000297.1:0-4208 GCA_050699035.1 Nocardioidaceae bacterium
ACGCCGGCGTGTCGCGCCAGGTCGTCACACTCAGCGGGAAAAGGGTGGGATCGGCCTACTTGATGGCGCCCATCGACAGACCGCGGACCAGCTGCTTCTGCGCCACCCAGCCGGCGATCACCACCGGCAGTGCCGCCATCGTCGCCGCGGCCGACAGCTGGGCGAAGAACAGGCCCTCGCTCGTGATGAAGCCGACCAGGAAGACCGGGACCGTCCCGGCCCGGGCCGCCGTCAGGTTGACCGAGAAGAAGAACTCGTTCCAGGCGAAGATCACGCAGATCAGCGCCGTCGCGGCGATGCCGGGCGCGAGCATCGGCAGCAGCACCTCGCGGAACGACGCGAACATCCCGGCGCCGTCGACTTCGGCCGCCTCCAGCACCTCCCCCGGCACCTCGACCATGAACGACCGCAGCATCCAGACCGCGATCGGCAGGTTCATCGAGGTGAACAGGACGACCAGGAACCAGATGTTGTCGAGCATGCCGACGTTCTGGGCGATGACGTACAACGGCACGATCACCGCGACCACCGGCAGCATCTTGGTCGAGATGAAGAAGAACAGCACGTCCTGGGTCTTGCCGACCGGCCGGATCGAGACGGCGTACGCGGCCGGGACGGCGAGCAGCAGCACCAGGGCGGTCGACACCGCGGTAGCGAAGACGGAGTTGCCGACGTACGGCCAAAAGCCCGAGTCGAAGACGCCGCGGAACTGCTCGAGCGTCGGGGCGAAGAAGATCTTCGGCGTGTCCGTCGACGCGTCGACCTCCTGCTTGAAGGCGGTGACCACCATCCAGAGGACCGGGAAGAAGAACAGGAACCCGATCACCCAAGTGGCGATGGTGGCGACCGTCCCGCCCGGACGGCGGCGATGACGGAGCTGCGGGGCGGTGCCGACGGCGGTGGCCATCACGCCTCCTCGATGTCGAAGCTCTTGAAGATCAGCCGCAGGGCCAGTGTCGACACGATGATCGTGCCGACCACCACCACGACGCCCATCGCGGCCGCCTGCCCGACGTCGAAGCCGAGGAAGGCGCGCTGGTAGATGTAGAACGGCAGGTTGGCGCTCGCGGTGCCCGGGCCGCCCTGCGTCATCATGTAGATCTGGTCGAACGTGTTGACGACGTAGATCGCGCCGAGCAGCACGGCCAGCTCGATGTAGCGCCGCAGGTGCGGCAAGGTCACGAAGACGAACGTCCGGATCCCGGTGGCACCGTCGACCTGCGCGGCCTCAAGCACCTCCTTCGGCTGCGCCTGCAGGCCGGCCAGCACCAGCAGCATCATGAAGGGCGTCCACTGCCAGACCAGCGCGACCACGATCGCCGACAGCGGGAACTGCGACACCCAGTCGGTCTCGCCCGCCCCCAGCGGCCCCAGGACCCAGTTGATGATCCCGTAGATCGGGTCGAACATCATGTACTTCCACAGCAGCGCACCGGCCACCGGCATGATCAGGAACGGCGTGATCAGCAGGGTCCGGACGACGCTCCGACCGACGAACTCACGGTCGAGCAGGACGGCGAGGCCGATGCCGAGCAGCATCGCGATCAACACACAGGCGCCGGTGATCAGGATGGTGTGCCACGCGGCGCTGCGGAACGTGCTGTCCGAGAACACGTCGGCATAGTTCTGCAGACCGACGAACTGCTCCGATCCCGGGCGTACGAGGTTCCACGACTGCAGGCTGTACCAGAGGGTCAGCAGGAACGGCAGCTGCGTGACGATGATGGCGAAGACCAGCGCGGGCAGCAGCGGACCGCGGCGGGACCAGCCCTCGGAACGCTGTGCCTTCTTCTGCTCGGTGGCGACCCGCGACGGGGCGGTGAGCGTGGCCATCACTCGTCCTCCTGATAGGACTCTCCGACGCTGCGGGCGTACCTCTGCGACTGCTCCAGGGCCTCGTCGACGGTGATCTGGCCGGCGATCGCGGCCGAGATCTGCTGACCGACCCGGGTGCCGAGGTCCTGGAACTCTGGGATGCCGACGAACTGGATCCCGGTGTACGGAACGGGGTCGACCGTCGCGTCGGACTGGTCGACGGAGTTCAAGGCCTCGAGGGTCGGGTCGGCGTACGCCTCGGCCACCTCGCGGTACTCCGGCAGCTCGTACGTCGAGAGCCGGCTGCCCGGCGGGACGCGCTCCCAGCCGAACTCCTCACCGACCAGCTTGATGTAGTCCTGGTTGGTGACCCAATCCATGAACTTCCAGCTCGCTTCGGGGTCGTCGGCGCTCTCGGGGATGGCCAGCGACCAGGAGTAGAGCCAGCCGGAGGCGTCGGTCTCCATCACCGGTGCCGGCACGTAGCCGTTCTTGCCGACGACCAGGCTGTCGTCCGGTGACTCGACCGTGCTGACCATCGCCGTCGCGTCATACCACATGGCCGCTTGGCCCTGGCTGTACCGCGTGATGCACTCGCCGTACCCCGCCGCGGCAGCTCCGGAGATGCCGTAGTCCTGCACCATGTCGACGTAGAACTTCGTTGCCTCCTTGAACTTCGGCGACTCCAGCTGGGCGTTCCAGTCCTCGTCGAACCAGCGACCGCCGAAGGTGTTGACGACGGTGTTCATCGGCGCGAGGTTCTCGCCCCAGCCGGGCAGCCCGCGCAGGCAGATCCCGGTCATGCCGTTGTCCGGGTCGTGCAATTGCTTGGCGAGCTCGCGGACCTCGTCCCAGGTCGGCTGCTCCGGCATCGTCAGCCCGGCCTGATCGAACAGGTCCTTGCGGTAGACCAGGAACGAAGACTCGCCGTAGAACGGCACGGAGTAGAGGTCGCCCTCGTACGAAAGCGCGTCGCGGATCGACGGGATGAGGTCGTCGGGGTCGTACCCCTCGGTCCGGTCGACCAGCGGCTGCAGGTTGACCAGCCAGCCGTTCTCGGCCCACTGCGGCGTCTCGAAGTTGCTGATCATCACCACGTCGAACTCGCCGCCGCCGGTCGCGACCGACGCGGTGATCTTGGCGCGCGCCTCGTTCTCCGGCAGTGACACGAACTTCAGGTCGATGTCGGGGTTCTCCTCCTCGAACCGGTCCGACAGCTCGATCGCGTCCTCCATCTGCGGGTTGGCGACGATCGCGACGACCAGCTGGGTGCCGTCGCTGCCACCGCCCAGGGCTCCGGCGCCGGCGCAACCGGCGGCGAGGGCGGCGCACGCGGTCATCCCGACCACGGCACGAATCCGGCGTACGGCAGCCATCACTGCCCCTCTCCGTTGGGAAGCACGTGCACCTTGACGCCACTCCCCGCACGCACGATGTCGAGTGCCTTCGGGTAGTCGTCGATCGGCAGCCGGTGCGACACCAGCCCGTCGGTCGTGACCGCGCCGGACGCGACCAGGTCGAGCGCGGCGCCGAAGCTGTGCAGCACCGCCATCGACCCGATCACGGTGATCTCGTCGTTGTAGATACGGAACGGCGACAGCCGCACCCGCGCCTCCGCCGGAGCCACGCCGAACACCATGAAGCGGCCACCCCGGCGGACGGCGTCGAAGCCCTCCTCCATCGCCGCGGACACACCGGTCACATCGACGACCGCGTCGAAACCGTCCTCGGCAACGTCCCCGATCGACGTACCCCCATGTCTCGCACCCATCGACCGAGCCAGCTCGACCTTGCTCGGGACCCGATCGACCGCGCTCACCTGAGCACCGGCCCGGGCCAGCAGCTGGACCAGCAGCAGCCCCATCGTCCCGGCGCCGACCACCAGGATCGACTCGCCGACCTCGACGCCGAGCCGGCGCACACCATGCACGGCGCACGACAGCGGCTCGACCAGCGCGCCCTGCTCGAACGTCATGTCGGCGGGCATCAGGTACGCGTTGGCCGCCGGCACCGCGACCCGCTGGGCGAACGCGCCGGAGACCGTGTCGCCGATGGCACCCCAGTTGGCGCAGAGGTTGCCGCGACCGGCGCGGCAGGGCCCGCAATAACCGCAGAACAGCGACGGGTCGACCGCCACGCGATCCCCGACCGCCACCCCGGTCCCCACCTCCGCACCGACCGCGGCGACCGTGCCCGCGAACTCGTGTCCCGGCACCAAGGGGTACGGCGCGGGCGGGAACTCGCCGTCGGCGATATGCAGGTCGGTGCCGCAGACCCCGCACGCCGCCACCTCGACGACGACCTCACCCGGTCCCGGAAGGGGGTCGGGGAGGTCCAGGACCACGAGCTGTCCTGGCCGGTCGATCTGGGCGGCGCGCATCCGGGTCCTCCCA
>JBOHDE010000298.1:0-4166 GCA_050699035.1 Nocardioidaceae bacterium
GTCGCCGTTGGTCACCGGCGCGGAGTCGATGAAGTACGGGTCGGTGTGCGCGGTGTGCGCCGGGCGCTCGTTGTCGAGGGCCCACGGCTCGGTCGAGGTGCCCATGGTGAACGGCCCGCCGGGTACGAGCGCCTCCGCCGCGGCCAGCCGTCGACCGGCCGGGGGGTCGGGCGCGTGCAGCACCGGCCCGCCGGAGCGCAGCTGGTGGGTGGCGAGCATGGTCTCGTCGTGCTGCTGCTCGTGCTGTGCGATCATGCCGAACGCGAACGCGCTCTGCACCAGCTGGCGGCCCTCGAGCGGGGTGTGGTCGAGCACGTCGAGCACCTTGTCGCGCACCTCACGGACGTAGCCGCGCGCCTCGGCGGGGTTGAGCAGCGGCAGTGTCGGACGGTCGGCCCGGGCATGCTGGAACGCGTCGTACAGCTCGTCGATGTCCTGCCGGACCGGCTCGCGGTGCCCGACGTCGCGGACGAGCCACAGCTCCTCCTGGTTGCCGACGTGGGCGAGGTCCCACACCAGCGGTGACATCAGCCGGGAGTGTTGCCGGACCAGGTCGTCGTCGTCGACGGCGTCGGTCAACAGCTCACTGCGCCGGCGGGCCCGCACCAGCTGCTCGGCCACCCGGCTGCGCAGCTGCTCGTGGGTGAGGTCGGGTAGCGAGGTCATGCGGAGTGCCTCCTCATCGAGTGGCCGTCGATCCGGCGCTGCAGATAGTCGGTCGTGTGCGCGACCTGGGCCGCGTCGACGTCGAGCCCGGCCATCGCCGCGCAGCCCAGCTCGACGAGCCCGCTGGCGGCCTCGAGCACCGGCTCGTCGTCGAGCCCCTGCCGGGCCGCCGGGATCCAGCGGTCCGCAGCCCGCTCGGCGGCGTCGATCGCGGCGTCGACGGTCGCCGGGTCGGCCATCAGCGCGGTCAGCAGCAGCACCGGGTCACGCCAGCGGTCGGCCGGCTGGCTGTCGAGATAGCGCACCTCGAGGTAACCCCGCGGGCGCACCGGCGGGAACAACGTCGAGAGGTGGTAGTCGAGGTCGTCGAAGGTCGGCCGGAGCCCGAGCGCGCCGTCGGCCCACGCGCCGAACGTCAGGCCGGGTGGCGCGTGCCACGAGGCACCGTCGCGCCGCAGGCAGATCACCGGCGCTTCCATCGCCAGGGCAGCCCATCGATGAGCGGGGTCGCCGTCGAGGGCCGGGGGACCGGTCTGAGGTGGGCAGGTGCCGAACGTGGACCTGACCCGGGACGAGGCCCATCCGGTGTCGCGCCCGGCGAGCCGGCGGGAGTTGGCGAACAGGGCGACGAGGGCGGGGCCGATGGTGTGCAGCGCGGTCCAGCGCGCCGCGGCGGCCTCCGCCTCCCCGGCATCGAGACAGACCTGGAGGGCGGCGGTGCTGCACATCATCTGCGAGCCGGCCGGGCCGAGGGCGTCGAAGGCATCCTGCATCGCGGCGTAACGGGCGACCTCGAGGATGCGGCGGGGTGGGCGGTGGGCGTCGCTGCCGTGCTCGCCGAGCACCAGGTCGTCGGGAGCCAGGAGCGCGGTCAGCGCCGCGATGTCGGCATCGACGGAGGCCAGCAGGGTGGCCACGGACTGCTGGGGCGGCGGCGAGATCTCTACCTGGCCGCCGGGCTCCACGGTGAGCGCGGAGCCGCTGGGGAGCGGGAGATGCGGGCTGTCAGGGGCCAGGGTCGGCGGAGCGTACGCGCCGAGCGCCCGCTGCAGGTCGGCCGGCTCGATCGGGCGGGTGGGGTCGTCGGCGTGGTGCACAGTCCACTCCAGCTCGACGCCGACCCGGCGTGGTGGACCGTGCTTGAAACAGACCATCGCGACGTAGCGCTCCGCGTCGTCCCGCGAGCAGATCGGCATCGAGGACTCCCTGTCCTCGTCGCCGGCCGCAGCACCACTCAGAGCCATCGCCATGTCGCAGCCATCATTACCCAAGCCTCCGACAATCACACGGCCAGCGCCGAAAGTTCAGTCCCGGTTCACCCTTCCCGAACGGCACGGAACCGTGCCGTTTCGGGACCATCCCCACGCCTGCAGAAGTGGGGCTGGTCCTAGAGTCGTCGGGGTGGGCCTCTGCTGGGGCGGCGCCGACCGGGGAGGGATCAGCCGTGCGGGGATCATCGGACTCGGGCGAGGTCCGGCCGGCCGCCGGCAGCCGGCTACCGCGGCAACGGCTCGCGCTGCCGTCGGACGCACCGCGGATCGCCGCGCTGATGCGTGCGTCGGTGCTGGACCTCTTCCCGCACTTCTACGACGCTCGCCAGACGGCCAGCGCGGCGGTGTACATCGCGCACCTCGACCAGCAGGTGATCGACGACGGCACGTACTTCGTGCACGAGTCCCGCGGTGAGATCGTCGCCTGCGGTGGCTGGTCGCGGCGGGCCAAGCTCTACACCGGGTCGGGCGGTCGCGATGACGACGACCGGCTGCTCGATCCCGGTACGGAGTCGGCGCGGATCCGGGCGATGTTCGTCCGCGGCGACTGGACCCGGCGGGGTCTGGGACGGGCCATCCTGGAGTCCTGCGAACGAGCCGCTCGTGCTGAGGGGTTCCGGTCGATGACCCTGATGGCCACCTTGCCCGGCGAGCCCCTGTACCGCGCGTACGGGTTCACCGTGGTGGAGCGGCTGGTGCTGTCGATGCCGGACGGTGTGACGGCCGCGGGGGTTGCCATGGAGCGGCCGATCGACCCGGGGTAGCAACCCGTTCACGTCGACCCGCTGCCGCGCAACAACGACGGCGACCTGGCGATCTCGACCAGCAGCTGGCCCATCCGGCTCTCGGCGTCGGTCGGACGGCGGCCGGCGAGCCGGGCGAGCAGCACCCGCCGAGACGGCACCTGGGCGCCGAGCGACAGCACGCGGACGTCGTCACGGAGGCCGGCCAGGGCCAGTCGCGGCACCATCGCCACGCCGAGCCCGACGGCCACCATGGCCTGTGCCTCCTGGTAGTCGTTGGCCTCGAAGGCGATAGTGGGCTGGAACCCGGCGGTATGCGCGCTGCGCAGCAGCAGCTCGCCGACCGGATGCCCGTCGGCCCGGATGATCCACGGTTCGTCGGCCAGCTCGGGGATGCGCACGGCGCGCCGGTCCGCGAGCGGGTGCGTCGCCGCGACGATCAGCGCGGTCGGGTCGTCGAGCAGATGGGTGATCTTCAGGCCCGGGTTGGCGATCCGCGACCAGTTGTAGTCCCAGAGCAGGGCCAGCTCGACCGCGCGGCTCTCCAGCATGTTCAGCAGGCCCCGCAGCCGTGAGCTGCTGACCGACAGATGCACGCCGGGGTGCTCCTGCCGGAACCGCGTCACCGCCAGCGGCAGCAAGGACGAGCCGGCCGTCGGGAACGTACCCAGCCGCAGCGACCCGGCTCTCAGCCCGGCGATGTCGTCGAGGCGCGCCCGCAACGAGTGCAGCTGCCGGTCGATCAGCTCGGCGTGCTCGGCCACCGCCCGACCCGCGTCGGTCAAGGTGACGCCCCGGCTGTGCCGCTCGAGCACGGGCTGGCCGACCTCGGCCTCCAGCTTGCGTACCTGCTGCGACACCGCCGAGACCGTGTACCCGAGCGCCTCGGCGGCCCCGGACATGCTGCCGTGCTGCGCCACCGCCGCCAGCACGCGCAGTCGGTGGACGTCGAGGGTCATCCCGTCGCCTTTAGCATCGCTTAAGTATGCCTTGAGAGATTCGCGCTTGTGTGAACTGCCCGGGGCACGACAAGGTGGCACCCACGTCGGGTTCAGATTGCATGCAATAGGTCGTACGCGATTTCAGGAGGAACGGGCAGTGCGCATCCCAGCGGTGATCATGCGGGGCGGGACCAGCAAGGGTCTGTTCTTCCACGAGCGCGACCTGCCCCCCGCCGGCGCCGCTCGGGACCGGTTCATCCTGGCCGCGTACGGCAGCCCGGACCCCTACCGTCGGCAGGTCGACGGGCTCGGCGGCGCGACGTCCACCACCAGCAAGGTGGCCGTGATCGGCGACGGTGCCGCGCACGGCGTCCACGTCACGTACGACTTCGGCCAGGTCGGTATCGACCACCCGCTGGTCGACCGGCGGGGCAACTGCGGCAACATCTCCTCGGCGGTCGGCCCGTTCGCCGTCGACGAGGGGCTGGTGGAGGTGACCGAGCCGGTCACCGAGGTGCGGTTCCTCAACCTCAACACCGGCAAGG
>JBOHDE010000299.1:0-4163 GCA_050699035.1 Nocardioidaceae bacterium
CGGCGAACGCCTTGCCGCCGTGCTCGAGGATCGGCAGCACGTTGACCAGCGTCTCGACGTTGTTGACCGCGGTCGGCTTGCCGAACAACCCCTTCTCGACCGGGAACGGCGGCTTGCTCCGCGGCTCACCGCGGAAGCCCTCGATCGAGTTGAAGATCGCGGTCTCCTCGCCACAGATGTACGCGCCCGCGCCGCGCCTGATCTCGATGTCGAAGGAGAAGCCCTGGCCGAGGATGTTGTCGCCGAGGTAGCCACGACGACGGCACTCGTCGATCGCGTGCTGCAGCCGGTGGAGTGCGCGCGGGTACTCACCGCGCAGGTAGAGGTAGCCCCGCTCGCACCGGGTGGCATAGGCCGCGACCGTCATCGACTCGATCACGGCGTACGGGTCGCCCTCCATCAGGACGCGGTCCTTGAACGTACCCGGCTCGCTCTCGTCGGCGTTGCAGACGAGGTAGTGCGGGCGCTCGAGCTGCCCGGCCGTGGCCTCCCACTTGCGGCCGGTGGGGAACGCCGCGCCGCCACGGCCGACCAGCTTGGAGTCGAGCACCTCACGGATCACGCCGGCCGGGCCCAGCGTGAACGCGTTGCGCAGCGCGGCATACCCGCCCTGAGCGCGGTAGCTGTCGAGGCTCGCCGGGTCGACCACGCCGATCCGGCGCAGCAGCACCAGGTCGCTGTCACCGGCCTGCGGAACGGCGTCCTCGGCCGGCGGCTCGGTGTCCTCGTCCGGAAGCCCACGCTCGACGGTCCCGACGACATCGTCGATCGTGGCCGGGGCGTGTACCCGCTCGGTCGCCGGGTCGCCGGCCTCGAAGGCCAGAGCCGCTGGAGCTCGCTCGCACAGACCGAGGCAGGGACTGCGCAGCCAGCCGCTGCCGTTGCCGGCGGGGCCGAGCCGGTCCTCGACCTCGCGGCACAACGCGTCGGCGCCCAGCGCCTGGCAGGCGAGGTCGGTGCAGACGTGCATGATGCGGGGTTGCCGGGGCGTCGTGGAGAACATCGCGTAGAACGTCGCCACGCCGTACACCTCGGCCGGCGGAACGGTCAGCCGCTTCGCGATGTAGTTCAGGGCCTCCGGGCTGAGCCATCCCACCCGCTCGTTGACGGCGTGCAGCGCCTCCAGCAGCAGGTCACGCTCGGCCCTGGCCTGATGCCCGCCGCCGGCCGAGCGAAGCTGGGCATCCGAGCGCTCACCACCGGTCCAGCCCGAGTCGGGTGCTCCGAGCCGGCTGTCGACCGCGGCGCGCTCGACTTCGGTCGGATCGATGCCGGTGAGGCGGAGATCCACGGACAGCTCCTCTAAACGACGATTGTATACAACCTACAGTAGTCCCGAGCTGCCCGCGAGCGTGGTCCCGTCACGGCTCACTCGGATGTGGCGAGCGCAGCGACCTCGTCGCGGGCCACCTCTCCCTCCGCCGCCAGCGCGGCGAGCTCGTCGGCGGTCAGCCGCTCCACCCGCACCGCGGTCGCCTTGTACTCCGCGGTCCCGGCGATGGGGTCGGTCGCCTCGATGGTCAGCGCATTGGTGTCGACCTCGTCGGGGAAGTGGCAGGTCATGAACACCAGGCCACGCCGCAGCCCGTGGTCGAGGTGGGTACGCACGACCACGGCGCCGCGGCGCGACGACACCCGGACGACCTCTCCCGGCGACAGGCCGAGCGCCTCCGCATCCTCCGGGCCCAGGTCCAGCGTCTCACCACGCCGCAGCGGCGAGGCATAGCCGCCGGTCTGCACACCGGTGTTGTACTCGCTCAGCCGGCGCCCGGTGGTGAGCCGGAGGGGGAAGTCGTCGTCGAGGACGTCGACCGGCAGCGAGTGCGCGACCGGTGCGAACGGCGCCGGCGTGCCGCGCTGCTCGGGATCCGTGTTCCACAAGCGGCCATGCAGGTACGTCGGCTCCAGCCGGTCCTCGCTGTAGCACGGCCACTGGATGCCGCCGAGCTCCTCCAGCCTGCGGTAGCTCATGCCGGCGTGCAGCGGCGACAGCGACCGGAGCTCGTCCCAGACCTGCTCGGCGGTCTGCGCCTCCCAGTCGTGCCCGAGGCGCCCGGCCAGGTCGCGCAGGATGTCGATGTCGTCGCGTGCACCCTCCGGTGCCTCGAGTGCCTTGCGTACGCGCTGCACCCGCCGCTCACTGTTCGTGACGGTGCCCTCGGACTCGCACCAGGCGGCCGACGCAGGGAGCACGACGTCGGCCAGCTCGGCGGTCTTGGTCAGGAAGATGTCCTGGACGACCAGGTGGTCGAGCCCGGTGAGGCGAGCGCGGGTACGGGTCGAGTCGGCCTCCGACTGCATGGGGTTCTCGCCGATGACGTACACACTGGTCAGCTCGCCCTCGTCCATCGCCTCGAGCATCTGGGTCAGGTGCATGCCGTGCTCGGCCGGGATCTGTGAGCCCCACAGGCGGTCGAACTTCGCCCGGGCCTCGTCGTCGAGGGTGTCCTGGAACCCGGGCAGCCGGTTGGGGATGGCGCCCATGTCGCCGCCGCCCTGCACGTTGTTCTGGCCGCGCAGTGGGTTGAGGCCGGAACCGTACTTGCCCACGTGCCCGGTCAGCAGCGACAGGTTGATCAACGCCCGCACGTTGTCGGTGGCGTTGTGGTGCTCGGTGATGCCGAGGGTCCAGCACAGCTGGGCCCGGTCGGCACGGGCGTAGTTGTGCGCCAGCTCCTTGATCACCTCGGCCGGGACGCCGGTCTCCAGCGCCGCGGCCTCCAGGGTCCACGGCTCGACATGGGCCGCGAACTCCTCGTACCCGGACGTCGCCCGGTCGATGAAGGCCTGGTTGGCGAGGCCCGAGTGGATGATCTCGCGGGCCACTGCGAGGGCCAGCGGGATGTCGGTGCCGACGTTGAGGCCGAGCCACTGGTCGGCCCACTGTGCGGACGTCGTGCGGCGCGGGTCGATCACGTAGAGCCGCGCTCCGCGGTGCACCGCCTTCAGCAGATGGTGGAAGAAGATGGGGTGTGTCTCGCGGGCGTTGGAGCCCCACAGGATGACGAGGTCCGTGTCCTCGACCTCCTGGTACGACGAGGTGCCACCCCCGGCACCGAACACTGCCGCCAGACCGGCGACGCTAGGAGCGTGTCAAGTGCGGTTGCACGAGTCGATGTTGTTGGACCCGATCACCGAGCGGGCGAACTTCTGCGCGACGAAGTTCATCTCGTTGGTCGCCTTGGAGCAGGAGAACATCCCGTAGGCCTTGGGGCCGCGTGCCTCGAGGTTGCGCCGGAACCCCTCCGCGGCCCGGTCCAGCGCCTCGTCCCAGGTAGCCGGACGCAGGACACCGTCGTCGCGTACCAGCGGCTCGGTGATGCGGGTGTACGACATCGCACTGGTCTTCATCGCAGTCTCCTCATGTGCGGTTGCGGCCATGATAGGTCGACGTAAGCGGCGTCACGATACCGCCGCCGGCGCAGGTTCGGCGCCCGATCCGTCGTCGCCCGTACCCGTGGATCCCCCGCCGACCTTGGTGGCCAGCAGGTCGGCGACGGCGTGCACCGCACGCAGCGTCGGGGCCGGAGTGCCGGTCAGGTCGGCGAGCTCGACCACTGCCGACAAGATGACGTCGAGCTCGAGGGGCTTGTCTCGTTCGAGGTCTTGCAGCATCGACGTCTTGTGCTCGCCGACCCGCTCAGCGCCGTCGATCCGTTTGTCCACGGAGATGCCGGGGTGGCAGCCGACGGCGGCCGCGATCTCGAGCGTCTCCTCCATCATCAGACGCACCATCGCCCGGGTGCCGGTGTGCTTGGCGATCTCGACCATGGTCGCGCGGGCCAGCGCACTGATCGGGTTGAACGCCGCATTGCCGAGCAGCTTGATCCAGATGTCCTTCCGGACATCCTCCTCGACCGGGCACTTCAGGCCGCCGGCGACCATCGCCGCGCTGAACTCCTCGCAGCGGGGCGTGATGCCGCCGGCCGGCTCGCCGATCGAGAACCTGGTGCCTTCGAGGTGCCGGATCAGGCCCGGCCCCTCGACCTCCGTCGAGCAGTACACAACGCAGCCGACGGCGCGGTCGAGTGGCAGGGTGCGGGTCACGACGCCCTCGGGGTCGACCGACTCGATCCGTCGGCCCTCGTACGGCCCGGTCAGCCCGTGGAAGTACCACCACGGGATGCCGTTCTGCGCGGCCACGATCGTCGTCTTCTCCCCGA
>JBOHDE010000300.1:0-4160 GCA_050699035.1 Nocardioidaceae bacterium
TGGCCCCGGCGGCGACGTTGACCGCGACGAAGGGGACCCCCGACAACACGATGGTGACGACCGGAGCCAGGTTGCCGAACCCGAACCACATCGTGCACAGCAGCGCCCAGATCACCGCGGGGATGGCGAGCCCGACCAGGTTCGCGTCGCCGAGCAGGTCGTCGAGCAGCCGGGAGGAACCGATCGCCAGCCCGAGCGCAGTGCCGATCAGAATCGACAGCACGATCCCGATGCCGAAGCGCTGCATGCTGACGGCGAAGTTCGCGACGAACTCACCGGCTCGGATCTCGCTCAGCGCCGCGTCGGTGACCGCGATCGGGCCGGGCAGCCGGTCGCCGAGCAGGTCAGCCGCCTGCCAGACTGCGAGGAAGATCAGCCCGGCGGTGGCCGCGGCGCCGGTCGGGCCGACAAGCCAGCTGCGTACGGTCGAGGTCGTCATGTCAGCGTCCCCCTCGCCAGGCGAAGATGCGCTTCTCGAGCTGGGCCAGGAAGAGCCGCTCGACGATCAGGATGAAGAGGACGAAGAACCCGGTCCAGGCGAGGACACCGGTCACCGAGAACTCCTGGTACTCGGCCCGGATCATGAACCCGATGCCGCTGCGCCCGCCGAAGACCTCGGTCAGCGCCTCGACCTTCCAGGCCATCGCGAAGCCGTAGCGCAGCGCCGCGAACAGGAACGGCATCACCGACGGCAGGAAGACCGAGCGGACCACGTCGGCTCGGCTGCGCCCGTACACCGTGCTCATGTGCACGAGATGCGGATCCACCGCTTCCACGCCCTCCGCGACGTTCAGCGCGACATAGGGCATTGCCACCAGGGCGACCGCGACGATCGGACCGACGGCTCCGATGCCGAAGAGGACCAGCGCGAAGACGGCGTACGTGAGTCCGGGGACGTTGCCGAGCACGAGCACAGGTTGCTGGAAGAAGTTCTTCCAGTACGTGCTCCGCCCCATCAGTAGGCCGATCGGTGCCCCCGCCACCGCTCCGATCGCGAAGCCGGCGGTGATCTTGCCGATGCTCGAGCTGAAGTGCGTGAACGCGGAGCCGTCGAGCAGGAGCCGCCACATCTCCTCGGCGACCGTCCACGGCGGCGGGAAGATGTACGGCGTGAAGTAGTACGTCGAGAAGTACGACCAGACGCCGACCAGCAGCAGGTACCCGATGACGACCAGGCCGACGCGGCGCAGCCTTCGCGCTCGGGTCGAGCCGCGCCCGCTGGTGCGCTCGAGGCTGGTGGCCGTCATGGCTACTTGCTCGCGGCCCGGAAGTTCGGGACCTCCTGGTCCTTGTCCATGAAGTCCGTCTCCTTCAGCAGGTCGTAGATCTGCGACTCGCCGTCGACCCACGCCTCGTCGAAGCGGATGTCGTCCACGAACCAGTCGTGGTCGGCGATGTACTTCTGGACGTAGGCGACGTCCTTGGGGTCCTCGACCGCGAAGTGCTGGGGGTAGGACTCGATGATCTTCTCTTGGTTCGCGGACCATTCCTCGAGCCCGCGCTGCCACACGTCGAGGAAGAACTCGGCCTCCTCGGGAAACTCCTCCGCCCAGTCCTTGCCGGCGAGGAAGACATTGATCATCGGGCCCTCATGACCCTTTGCGACCTCCTCGCCGTAGATGTCGAAGGAGGCCTTGCCGTCGTACAAGATCTTCAGCTTGCCGCTGCGCAGCCCGGGGACGGCGAACTCGGGGAGACAGACGCAGGCCGCGACCTCGCCCCGCTCGACCAGCTCGGCCTGGTTCTGCGGGTCGGCCACGACCAGGTTGTAGTCGCCGCCACCGGTGCGGAAGTCGACGTCGTGCAGCTTCTTCGCGTACGCGCCCCAGACCAGCGTCGCCGACACGGCGGTGAATACCGAGATGTCCTCACCCTTGAGGTCGTCCAACGTCTTCGCCGGGTTGTCGGCGCGCGTGATGATGACGCTGCGATCCTTGTTGTACTTGCCGATTGCGACGGTGTCACGGCCGGTCTCCTTCTCGAGGACCGGGATCTCGTAGCTCGCGGTGGAGACCACGTCGGCGTGACCGCCGGCGAAGACGCCGAACTCGTCCCAGGTCGAGGACGCGATGATCCGCATCCCGCTCTCCTTCTCCATCTCCGCGATGATTCCCTCGTCGGTGAGGTAGTCCCACACGGGATCGGGGGCGAACGTGAACCGGATGGTGTTCTCCTCGCCGCCGCCACCACCGCCCGCCTTGCCGCCGCCGGCGGCACCGCAAGCGGCGACGGTCAACGCGGAGGCGAGGGCCAGGCAGGTCCAACCGACTCGACGGGTTCGGGTGCTCACTGGAGGGTTCCTTCCGGCTGGGTGTCCTGCCGCGTGGGTGCGGGAGGACCGGGCGGGACGCCGCGACCGTCGTGCAGGGAGGCGAACGGGTCGGCGTCGTCGACCTCGGAGTTCTCGAGGAGGTACTGGAGGATGAAGTCGTGGGAGGTGGCCAGGTGCTCGCGGGTCAGCGCCGCCGTCCGCGCCGCGTCGCCGCTCTCGACGGCGTGCAGGATGTTCGTGTGCTCGACGTGGAGGTGCTCGATCTTCCCGATCACCTCCAGGTGCAGGTGCAGATAGCGGTCGGTGAGCAGACGTAGCTGCTCGACCGCCTGCACCATCCGGGGCCGGTTGGCCTGCCGGTAGACAGCGGCGTGGAACTCGGCGTTGGCCTTGAGCCAGGCCCTGGTCTCGTCGGTCTCGCTCATCGTCTGGAGGAGCCGACGCATCCGGAGGATCTCGGCCCGCCCGACGTTCGGGACCGCGATCTGGGTCGCGACCGGCTCGATCGCCTCGCGCATCTCGTACAGCTCCTGCAGCTCCGGCACGGACATCCCGGTCACCAACGCGGTCGCGCCGGTGGTCGGATGCACCAGGCCCTCGGCGGCCAGCGCCTGCAGGGCGTCACGGACCGGGATCCGGCTCACCCCGAAGGTCGCGGCGATCCGCACCTGGGAGAGCGGCGTGCCCGGGGCGAGGTCGCCGACCAGGATCTCCTGGCGCAGGTGGGAGGCCACCCGCTCCGCCGCCGTGTGGTATGCCATCGCGTTATCCTGTCTATGATTGTACGTAACTGTATACACCCCTGGCCGGACGTCAAGAGCTCGGTCACCTAGTCGATCGGCTCGACGGTCGTCGGTTCGGGGTCCGCGTCAGAGACCGTCGCGGTCGTGCCAGTCGTGTTGCCATCGCCAGTCGATCGGGTCGCCGGCCCGCTGGTAGCGGATGTCGGTCGAGAGCCGGAGGATGCCGTCCGGGTCGACGTTGTCGAGTGACGCATGCACGATGTACGGCGAGTGCACGACCATGTCGCCGGCCGTGTAGTCCGCGACCAGCCAGCGGGCGTCGTGCTGGTCGGCGAGTCGGGCGAGGTTAGCGTCCAGTGACGCCGGCGGCAGGCGCGCTCCCCGTGCCTCACGGGCGAGGTAGGTGTGGTGCGTTCGCTCGAGGTAGACGAGCCCGCCGCGCCTCACCGGACAGTCGCCCAGCGGAATCCAGCACGACAGCACGTGGTTCGTTCCCTCGCGCAGGTACACGAGGTCGTAGTGCGCTTGGGTGGCGGTGCCGATGCCGATCTCGCCCGGACGTCCGTGCCGGATGATCTTGCGGCGGTGCAGAAACGTCGCGTCCTCGTACAGCCAGGCGAACCAGTCGCGGATCGCCGGCTGCCCGCAGAACTCTGCGTACGCCGCACCCGGAACGATCTTGCCGAACAGAACCGACCGGAACTCCTCCTGCCGAAGCGGCCGGCCGCTGTCGTGGCCGACTGTCGGATCTGAGCCCGCGGCCACCAGTCCCACGTCGGCCAGCGACGAGAAGTAGTACCGCCGGAACGCCGTCACGGCCTCCGGGTCGAGCGCGCGCGGCAAGTAGAGATAACCGTCTCGCCGCAGCCGCTCCCACAGCGCGGGCCGGTCACCCCGCACCGCGACCGGCACCGGCTCGAGGGGTCCGAGCCGGTCCGGGGACTCGCGCAAGGCCAGGCCGTTGGAGGTCAGCACGCCGCCGAGCCTGCCCGCGGCGCACGGACCGGACCATGGACAAAGGTGCGCCCGTATTGGATTCTTCGGGACGTGCGAGCGCAGCCCGGACGAGCCGTCGATCGGTGGTCGACGTACCTCACCCCGACGACGCTGCAACGCCGGATGGGCCTCTTCTGCCTCGGCACCGG
>JBOHDE010000301.1:0-4156 GCA_050699035.1 Nocardioidaceae bacterium
TCGTCGACCAGGGCGGCGGTGAGTGCGGCCGCCTGCGGGGCGAAGCTGGCGTGGTGCTCGGCTCCACGCGACAGTGTCGCCGTGCCTAGTGTTGCCGGCTGCGCGGCCGCACGGACTCCCGCGAGCGCGTCGTGAGCGACGTACTCGATGATCATCACGCCGGAGTTCGCCTCATGCCCGCTCGCGAGGAAGCGGCTGAGCCCGGTGAACTCCGGGTCGACCAGGTTGGCCAGTCGCGACGTCGACAGGGTCGCCACGCTGTGCAGGCTGAGCCGGACGGCGTCGAGCGCCAGGGCCAGCGGCATAGAGTGCCAGTTTCCGTTGTGCAGCACGGAATCGGGGACCACCAGCGGGTTCTCTGCGGCGGCGTTGAGGTCGACGGTGACGGCCTGCTCGAGCATCGACGCATGGTGGTGGGCCGGCCCGAGGACCTGGGTGAACGCACGCAGGCCGAACGGGTCCTGGATGCGCCTCGGCAGCAGCGGCAGGCCATCCAGCAGCGCCCGCATCTGCTCCGCGACCCGGCGCTGGCCCGGATGAGGTCGCGCGTCGTGCACCCGTTCGTCGTACGCCTCAGGGTTGCCGCCCATCGCGACGTGGGTGATCGCGCCGACGATCGGGGTCGTGGCGATCAGCGACGTCAGCTCGCCGAGCAAGATGCAGCACTCGGCCAGGGTGAGCGCGTTGCTGGACAGCAGCGGCAGTGCGCTCTGACCGTCGACGACGTCACCGAGGGCCAGCCCGAGCTCGGCCAGAGCACCGAGGTCACCGGTGCCGATCGCACCTCCGCGGTGCAGGACCGGCAGCGGTCCGGTGTTGAGTACGTCGAGGATGGCGTCGGCGACCGCCGGGTCCAGACCCGAACCACCCGCGGCGAGCTGGTTGACCCTGATCAGCAGCCCGATCCGGGCGACGTCGGCGGGGTAGTCGACGGTGCCGGTCGTCGCATGTGAGGCGAGCAGCCGGGTGCCGTGCTCAGGGTCGTTGGTGAGTACGTCACGGTTGGCGCCGACCCCGGTCGTCCGCCCGTAGACCGGCTGATGCTCGGCCAGGTCGCCGACCGCGGCGGCCGTGATCCGCATCCGGTCCCGCGCTTCGGCGGCGAGGGTGAGCGGCGCCTGGCTGCGTCCCAGGGCCACCGCGGATGCTGGGGTCAGGCCGGTGCCAGTGAGCTCGGTCGTCCGCATGAGGACCAGTGTCCTCTCGACTCGTCACGGTCGCGTGTCATCGTCGCGGGCGGTTCGCCCGTGCCCGCCGGCCACCACGTCACCCTCCGAACCGACATTCTGAGCCCGGAATCGGGGCCGAAAGTGGCGGTTCGAGGGGTGAAGTCACCCAGGCACGCCGAGATCGGTCCGGGTCGAGCATCCGAAGATCACCAGCCACCCGCGACCTCTGAACCCGTTGGACTCGATCATCTAGGCGAGGTCGCGTGAGCTGCCCGCTCCACCTCGGCCGGCGGCGGCGACGACGCTGGTGGCCAGCGGTGTCCGCTGGTAAAGCACGGATCGGCCCGACCGCCACGAGCTGACCAGGCCCGCGCGCTTCAGTACGGAGAGGTGCTGGCTGACCGCGGGAGCACTCTGGTGCAGCTCGGTGGCGAGCGAGGTGGTGGACAGCGGGAGCTCGAGCCGCCGGACGATCGCGGCTCGGCTGCGGCCGAGCAGGGCGCCGAGGGTGTCCTCGTCGGTGTCCTCCTGGGCGTCCTGCTCCCAGAGTGTGCCGACGGCCCTGGCCGCGTACGTGAGGCCGGCGTGGTCGGAGGTGGCCTCGGACACCATCAGATGCGGCCAGACGAACACCGACGGGACGAGCAGCAGCCCCTCGCCACCGAGGTCGGCCTCGGCGGTGTGCTGCGGCTTGTCGATGCGCAGGATGTCGCCGTCGATGCTGACCTCCGGGTGCAGGTCGCTGAGCAGCCCGCTGACGCCGAGCGACGTCAGCCGGCCGGCCCGGTAGGCGACGTCGTCGTCGAGCACCGAGCGGATCCGACGCCAGTGCGGCTCGATCGCCAGCGACCAGTACTCCAGCAGGGTGTCGGCCAACCGCTCGGCGCCGGCTGGACCATCGGCGAGCAGCCGCTCCAGCACCGTCGGCATCGGCTTGTCACCCCACACCATGGCCAGATCGCTGCGCAGCTCCTCGGTTGGCAGCGCCGCCAGGAGACCGAGCTGTTGCTCGATGGTCGTACTCGGGTCGTGCGCGCCGGCGAACAGGAAGTCGGCCAGGTGATGATGCGGGGGTACGACGGCGGCGAGCAGGTCGGTGTCGACCTGGCGTAGTGCCGCGCGTGCGCTCGGCAGCCAGCCCCGGTGCAGCGGCTGCAGGCGGCGGGTGGACAGCATGTGCAGGCTGCAGGCGACCTCGGCCAGCGGCGAGTAGGCGAAGCGCGTACGCCCCAGACCGTCGATGCTCATCCGCAGCGAGATCACGGGGTCATCCTAGGGCCGGGCTTGCGGAACGCGTCCTTTCGTACGACCAGGTCGCCGTCGAAGACCAGCAGGTCGCAACCCCGCGACGACACCGACTCGCCGTCAGCGCCGCGGACCTCCCACTCGACCACCGTCACGGTGTCCGAGGCGGCGTGGATCGGGCCGAACCGCGTCTCGTCGTCAGGCTCGGCGAGCATCTCGGTGAAGGCGGCCCGGATCTCGTCGAGGCCGACCAGCAGTGTCCCCGCGGTGGTGCTGTAACGGCAGTCGGCCGCCAGGAACGAGCAGGCGCGTTCGACGTCTCGGTCGACCCAGGCGCGGACGAACTCCGCGGTACGCCTGACCAGCGGGTTCGGTGCACCGACGAACACCACCCAGGTGGCGAAGTCGTCCGACATCTCCTCGAAGTGGTGGAGCTCGCGGGCGCGTACGAAGATCGCGTCGGACCGGGTGACGGGGCGGCGCTCGGATGGTGTGACGAACACGGCGGAGCCGGCCACCACGACGTACACCTCGTCCTCGTCGTGCGGACCCTGATGGTCGACCTCCCGGGGCGCGAAGACCGACAACGAGCCGGTGCCGAAGCTGGTCAGCTCGACGTCGTGGACACCACCCGGCCAGCGGGCCGTGGCGGGCAGGGGTAGCAGGCTGAGGCCGGCGGAGAGCGGCAGGACCGCGGTCCCCGTCGGCTGCAGCTGCTCGAGGGTTGTCATGGGCAGAGCATCGGGCCGGCCGGCCGTGCCGAACCAGCATTCGACCCTGCCGGAATCGTCCGCCGTAGGCTCGCCGGCATGGTGCGGATCGACGACATCGCCCGGGTCGCGTTGGGGACGTTCGTCCGGCCGGCGGAGGAGACCGGCGGCGCGCCTCGGGTCGAGACGGTCCTCGGGTACGTCGTGCGGCACGAGCGCGGCCTGGTGCTGCTGGACACCGGGATCGGGGCGGCCGATGCGGAGACCGAGGCGTGGTACCGACCGCGTCGCATCCCGTTGCCGGACGCGCTCGGCCGGGTCGGTGTCGCCCTCGACGACGTGGACCTGGTGGCGAACTGCCATCTGCACTTCGACCACTGCGGCGGCAACCGGCTGTTTGCGGGACGGCCGGTCTTCACCCAGCGCCGCGAGCTGGCGACGGCGCGGGCCGGCGACTACACCGTCGTCGACCTCGTCGAACATCCGGGCGCGCGGTTCGAGGAGCTGGACGGTGAGGCCGAGCTGCTTCCCGACGTACTCCTCGTACCCACTCCTGGTCATGTCGACGGCCATCAGTCGCTCGTGGTCCGGTGCGCCGACGGCACCGTCGTGCTGGCCGGTCAGTCGCACGACAGCGCATCAGCGTTCAGCGCGGATGTCCTTGCTGTACAGGCAAAACGAGACGGTGTCGCCGAGCCTCTCCCGCTCGCGCCGGAGTGGATGGAGCGGCTGCTCGACCTCGACCCGGCGCGGGTGATGTTCGCCCACGACGCGGCTGTCTGGGAGCCGTGACCCTCAGTCGAAGCGGATCCGCGGGTCGAGCACGGCGTACAAGATGTCGACGATCAGGTTCGCCGTCAGGAACACCAGCGTCAGCAAGGTGACGGCGGCGATCACGACGGTGCTGTCCTTCTGGCTGATCGACCCGAAGATCAGCCCGCCGATCCCGGGCATGTTGAAGATGCGCTCGGTGATCAAGGCGCCGCCCATCAGCCCGCCGATGTCGATGCCGATCATCGTCACCACCGGGAT
>JBOHDE010000302.1:0-4147 GCA_050699035.1 Nocardioidaceae bacterium
CCGGCCTGGACCATGCCGGTGATCGCGGTCGCGACCTCACCGACGTCGCCGCGCTGGTCCATCACGTACGCACGGTCGACCGGCATGCCGTGACCCGGCACGACCACGGTCTCGTCGCCCATCACCTGGGTCGCCAGCTCGAGCGTCTCCGGCCACTCCAGCGGGAAGCAGTCCGGGCCGAAGCTGGGCGGCGCGGACTCCTCGACCAGATCACCGGCGAAGACGACGTCGGCGCCCGGCACCCGGATGACCGCGTCGCCGTCGGTGTGTCCGCGCCCGGGATGCAGCAGCTCGACGTACCGGTCGCCGAGCTCGATCACGGTGACCGAGGAGAACGTCGTGTCCGGATGGCGCAGCGGCGTCGCGATCACCTCGGCGTTGAGCGGGTCGTCGGGGCCGTCCTCGTGGCAGAGTCGCCAGACGCGCTCCGCCGCCGCCTCGAGGCCCGTTGCCGCCGCCTCGTGCGCGTAGATCGTGACGTCGTCGAACGCGATGTTGCCGAACGTGTGGTCGAAGTGCTGGTGGGTGTTGACGACCCAGCGCACCGGTCGCGGGTCGAGCTGCCGGATCTCGTCGCGCAGCCGCTCGCCCTGACGGTGGGTGCCGCGGGTGTCGACGACCAGCAGGCCGTCCGCACCGGCGACGACGCCGACGTTGACGTCCCACTCCGCGTAGCGGGCGACCCAGCAGCGGTCGGCGATCTCGGTCCAGGGGTACGTCGCGGGGCTCACCGGGTGATGATCACACGCTGACGATCGGTACGGTCGGGTCGGCCCGCGTAGACTGGCACTCGAAACTTCTGAGTGCCAAGGACGACTGACCGTGGAGGAGGCCAGGACATGCTCGACGACCGCAAGCTCGACGTACTACGTGCGATCGTCGAGGACTACGTGTCCACCCAGGAGCCGGTGGGGTCGAAGGCCCTGGTCGACCGGCACCAGCTGGGGGTCTCGCCGGCCACCGTCCGCAACGACATGGCGGCGCTGGAGGACGAGGGGTTCATCACCCAACCCCACACCAGCGCGGGACGCATCCCGACCGACAAGGGCTACCGGCTGTTCGTCGACAAGCTGACCACGGTCAAGCCGCTGAGTCCGGCCGAGCGGCGGGCCATCTCGACGTTCCTCGAGGGTGCGCACGACCTCGATGACGTCGTGCAGCGCACCGTACGCATGCTGGCGCAGCTGACCCGGCAGGTCGCGATCGTGCAGTACCCGTCGCTGTCGAGGTCGACGGTGCGCCACGTCGAGCTGGTGTCGTTGGCGCCGATGCGGCTGCTACTGGTGCTGATCAGCTCCAGCGGGCGGGTGGAGCAACGGGTGGTCGAGCTGCCGATGCCGTTCGACGACGTGCTGCTCGCCGACCTGCGCGCCCGCCTCAACGCGGCGGCGGTGGGCCAGCGGCTGGCCGATGCGGCCAGCCGGCTCAGCGAGCTGACCGGATCGTTCCCCCAGGACGACCGCGCGCTGGTGTCGCTGGTCGTCGCCACCCTCGTCGAGACCATCTCCGACGACCGTTCCGACGAGCGGGTCCTGATCGGCGGCACGGCAAACCTCAGCCGCTTCGGTGACGACTTCGACCGGTCGATCAAACCGATGCTCGAGGCGCTCGAGGAGCATGTCGTCCTGCTCAAGCTGCTCGGCGAGGCGACCACGCCGAGCGTGCTCACCGTCCGAATCGGGCACGAGCAGCCGTACCAGCGGCTGTCGTCGACGAGTGTCGTCGCGACCGGCTACGGTCCCGGCGACGAGGCACTCGCGACGCTCGGCATCGTCGGTCCCACCCGGATGGACTACCCCGGCACGATCGCAGCTGTCCGTGCGGTCGCCCGCTACGTCAGCAACGTCCTCGACGACTCCTGAGCCCCGGCTCGAGACCGTCCTACCGCCGCCCAGAAGGAAGACCGTCCCCCACCTATGGCCAGGAGTATGAGTCAGGACTACTACGAGATCCTCGGGGTGTCCCGCACCGCGAGTCCCGAGGAGATCAAGAAGGCGTACCGCCGGCTGGCCCGCCAGCTGCACCCGGACGTCAACCCCGACGCCGGGACCCACGACCGGTTCAAGGACGTCACGCGCGCCTACGAGGTGCTGTCGGACCAGCGCAAGCGGGAGATGTACGACCTGGGCCACGACCCGTTGGCGGGTGCGGCGGGCGCCGCCGGTGGCTTCGGCCAGGGCTTCTCGTTCACCGACATCATGGACGCGTTCTTCGGCCAGCAGGGGACGGCGACGCGCGGTCCGCGGTCTCGCGTACGCCGGGGCCAAGACGCCCTCGTTCCGCTCGAGATCGACCTCGCCGAGGCGGCCTTCGGCGTGACCCGGGAGCTCAAGGTGGACACCGCGGTGGCCTGCCAGGTCTGCCAGGGCAGCGGCGCCGCACCGGGCTCGGGTCCGGTTAGCTGCGAGACCTGCCACGGCCGCGGTGAGGTGTCCCATGTGCAGCGGTCGTTCCTCGGCGAGATCCGTACAGTGCGGCCCTGCCCGGCCTGCCGCGGATTCGGCACGATGATCTCCGACCCGTGCAACGAGTGCGCCGGCGACGGTCGGGTGCGGGCGCGGCGCACCATCAACGTGAAGATCCCCGGTGGCGTCGACACCGGCACCCGGGTGCAGCTGACCGGAGAGAGCGAGGTCGGTCCGGGCGGTGGTCCCGCCGGCGACCTATACGTCGAGATCCACGTCGTCACGCATCCGCTCTTCACTCGCGAGGGTGACGACCTGCACTGCACGGTCACGCTGCCGATGACCGCTGCCGCGCTCGGCACCAAGGTCGACCTGCCGACCCTCGAGTCCGACCTCGGTGGTGACACGGGGGGCGACAACGAGCTGGAGACCTCCGTGCCGATCGACATCGACCCGGGTACGCAGTCCGGGGAGACGGTCGTGCTGACCGCGCGTGGCGTCCCTCGGCTGCGCGGCACGGGTCGAGGCGACCTGGTCGTGCACGTCGTGGTGGAGACGCCGACCCGGCTCGACCCGCGGCAGGAGGAGCTGCTGCGCGAGCTGTCCGTGGCCCGGGGCGAGGAGCAGTCGACGGGGTCGTTCGGCCGTCCGCACAAGTCGGTGTTCAACCGGCTGCGTGACGCCTTCGGCCAACGGTGACCGCACCGGTCTTCCTGGCGGAGTCGCTGGTCGGCGACGAGATCGTCCTCGACGGCGCCGAAGGGCGGCACGCCGCAGTCGTGCGTCGCGTACGGGTGGGCGAGCAGGTCGACCTGACCGACGGCCTCGGCGGCATGGCGTCGTGCCGGGTGACCGCGACGTCGAAGACCGGCCTGACCTGCGCCGTCGAGTCACGGCGTACGGAGACCGCGCCGGCGCCGCGGCTCGTCGTCGTCCAGGCCCTGGCCAAGGGTGACCGCGGCGTGCTGGCGGTCGAGCTGCTGACCGAGGTGGGTGTGGACGTGATCGTGCCGTGGGCGGCGGCGCGCTGCGTGACCCGCTGGCAGGGCGAGCGTGCCGCGAAGTCGCTGGCGCGCTGGCGGGCGACGGCGCGCGAGGCCGCTAAGCAGTCGCGACGGGCGTGGTTCCCCGACGTACGCGACCTTGTGTCGACCGCCGACGTCGGCGGGTTGCTGACGGCGGCGGCGCTGCCGGTCGTGCTGCACGAGGCGGCCGAGGTGCCGATGGCGGGGCTGATCGTGCCGGCCGTGGGGGACGTCGTCGTCGTGGTCGGGCCGGAGGGCGGGCTGACCGACGACGAGGTGTCGGCGTTCGACCGGGCCGGGGGGCGGGCGCTGCGGCTCGGACCGTCCGTACTCCGCACGTCTACGGCCGGCGTCGCCGCGGTCGCTGCCCTGCTGTCCCGTACCCCCCGCTGGTCCTGACCCTCGACCGTCTCGCCATTTGCCACGTGACCGTGGCTGCTGGCCGCTCTCCTTGGCGAATTACCCGAGGAAGGCGACCAGTTGCCACGGTCACGTGGCAAACGGCGGCGCCCGGGCTGCCGGCGAGGACGCCAGACCCCCGACGTGGGGTAAGTCCCGTCCGCCTCTAGGGTCTAGAGGTATGGCGCGTCCACCTGCTGTTGAGCTGGCTCCCGGACTGTGGCGGCTGCGGCTGCTCGGCGACTGGATCAACGGGTTCGTACTCCGTGACGACGACGGTCAGGTGACGCTGGTCGACTTCGGGCTGAAGAAGTCGCC
>JBOHDE010000303.1:0-4120 GCA_050699035.1 Nocardioidaceae bacterium
TCGCCTCGTCGAGTGCGGTCGACGAGTCGACGACCGGGTCGAGCAGGTCGTACTCGACGTCGATCAGGGCCACTGCCCGCCGCGCGGTCTCCGGATGGTCGGCGGCGACGATGGCGACCGGCTCGCCCTGGTAGCGGACCAGGTCGGACGCGAGCACCGGCTGGTCCTTGTGCTCCAGGCCGTAGGCGTTGCGACCCGGCACGTCCTCGTGCGTGAGTACGGCGAACACGCCGGTCGCCGCGAGCGCCCGGCTGGTGTCCAGGTGGACGATCCGGGCGTACGCGTGCGGACTCCGCAGCGTCGCTCCCCAGAGCATGCCGTCCATCCACAGATCGGACGAGTACGCGAACTCGCCGGTGACCTTGAGCGTGCCGTCCGGCCGCACCGCGCTCTCCCCCACGCCGGCGCTGACCGGGCTGCTGAGCCGGTCCGGAGCCCGGGTCGGGACGGTCATCGGAAACCGCCTTCGGACAGTCGGCGGCTGGCCTCGCCGGCCCGCGCGGCGAGGTCCCGCTCGGACGCGGTGAGCAGCACGTCGTGGTCGACGACAGCACGGCCGCCGACCAGCAGCAGGCGCAGTGGCGGGCGGCTGCCGAGCACCAGCGCGGCGACCGGATCCTCGAGGCCGTGGTGGCTGACACCGTCGAGCCGCCAGACCGCGAGGTCGGCCAGCTTTCCCACCTCGACCGAGCCGATCTCGTCATCCCAGCCGAGGCAGCGCGCACCGCCCATGGTCCCCAGCGCGAGCGCCTGCCGGGCCGTCAGCGCAGCCGGCCCACCGCGCAGCCGGGCCACCATCAGGGCGGCGTGCAGCTCGGCGGCCAGCGACCCCTTCTCGTTCGACGCAGCACCGTCCACGCCCAGACCGACCGGGACGCCGCGCGCGACCAGGTCCGCGACCCGCGCGATGCCGGAGCCGAGCCGTGCGTTGCTGGTCGGACAGTGCGCGACTGCGGTCCCGGTATCCGCCAGCCGGCCGACGGCCGCGTCGTCGAGGTGCACACAGTGCGCGAGCCAGACGTCGTCGGCGAGCCAGCCGAGGCTGTCGACGTACTCGGTCGGGGTGCAGCCGAACGTCTCCAGGCAGAACGCCTCCTCCTCGGCCGTCTCGGCGAGGTGGGTGTGCAGGCGTACGCCGTGGCGCCGGGCCAGCTCGGCCGACTCGACCATCAGCTCGCGGCTGGCGGAGAACGGCGAGCACGGCGCGACCGAGATGCGTACCTGGGCGCCGGGCGCCGGGTCGTGGAACCGGTTGATCGCCTCCTCGGTCGCCGCCAGCGCGACGTCACGGTCCTCGACCACCGCGTCCGGCGGGAGCCCACCGCGCGACGCACCGAGGTCCATCGACCCGCGACACGGTTGGAAACGCAGGCCGATCCGACGGGCAGCCCCGATCTCGGCGGCGAGCAGGTCACCGCCGCGGGCCGGGAAGACGTAATGGTGGTCGGTCGTCGTCGTGCAGCCGGTCCGGGCCAGCCAGCCGAGCGCGGCCGCGGACGCGTCGGCGACGATCCCGGCGTCGATCCGCGCCCACGTCGGGTACAGCGCAGTCAGCCAGCCGAACAGGTTCTCCTGCTGGGCCAGACCGCGGGTGGCCCACTGGTACAGGTGCTGATGGGTGTTGACCAGCCCGGGCGTGACCAGGCAGCCGGAGGCCTCGACCGTCTGGTCGACGTCGAGGCTGGCCGGCGCGGAACCCGGCCCGACCGCGGCGATGCGGTCGCCCTCGACCACGACGTGGCCGTGGTCGTACTCCGTCCCCTGCGCGTCGACGGTCGCGATCGCGCAACCGGTGATCAGGGTCCGCACCTGACCTCACCCACCCACTCGACGCTCGGCGGCCAGCCGGACCGCGCCGAGGATCATCTCGTACCCGGTGCAGCGGCAGAGGTTGCCGGCCAGCGCCTCGCGCACGTCGGCATCGCTCGGTGCCGGATCACGCTCCAGCAGGTCGTGCACCGAGACGATCAGGCCGGGGGTGCAGAAACCGCACTGGACCGCGCCGGCATCGACGAACGCCTGCTGCACCGGGTCGAGGGCGTCGCCGGTCGCGAGCCCCTCGACCGTCACCACGTCGCGGTCCTCCGCCTGGCCGGCCGCGACCAGGCAGGAGCACACCGGGAGCCCGTCGAGGTAGACCGTGCAAGAGCCGCACTCTCCTTGTTCACAAGCATTCTTGGCGCCCGGCAGGCCGAGTCGCTCACGCAGCACGTAGAGCAGGCTCTCGCCCGGCCACACGTCGTCGGCGACCCGCTCCTGGCCGTTGATCCTGAGGTTTACGCGCATTGTCTGCCGTCCAGGTCGGCCCAGCACCAGCCGAGGGTACGGCGAGCGAGGACGCTGAGCGCTCGTCGCCGGTAGGCCGCCGTACCCCGCACATCGTCGATCGGGGACGCAGCCGCCGCTACCAGCTCGCCGAACCGCTGCACGACGGCGTCGGGGAGCGGTGTCGGTGAGTCCCAGGCCGCACGCTCGGTGATCTCGCCGGCGAGGAACGTCTCGGCGTCCGCGGCGCGTCGGGGCGTCGCCGCCGCCGAGCCGATGCCGGTGCCGACCCGGTGCGCGGCTCCGTCCAGCTCGATCGCGAACGACGCCACCGCGATCACCATCGCGTTGCGGGTGCCGATCTTGGCGAACTGCTGGGGTCCGGGCGCCACCGGTGCGTGGAACGCCGCGATCAGCTCGTCGGGCGCGAGGTCGCTGCGTTTGACTCCGACGAAGAACTCGTCGATCGGGATCCGGCGGTTGCCGCGTACCGACTCGACCTCGACTTCGGCCAGGCCGGCGAGCAGCGGCGGGTGCGCGTCACCGGCGGGAGAGGCGGACCCGAGGTTGCCGCCGACCGTGCCGCGGTTGCGGATCTGCGGCGACCCGACCGTGCGCGACGCCATCGCGAGGCCGGGCAGGAGGGCAGCGAGCTCGTCGATGATCCGGGCGTACGTGACGTTGGCGCCGACCCGGAGCAGGTCTCCGTCGCGGCTCCAGTCGGCGAGCTCGGGCACGCGGGTCAGGTCGAGCAACCCCGCGGGTCGCTCACGGTCGAAGTTGACGTCGACCATGACGTCGGTGCCGCCGCTGATCGGCAGCAGGCCGGGCTCCGCGGCGATCGCGTCGAGCGCGGCTGGCCAGGTGGTCGGCCGGACCATCTGCATGGGCACTCTCCTCCCCCGACGGTCCTCGCAGGTTCCGGTCTACCTCACCGCGCGCCGGCGCGCGTACGGTTTCGCCGGATCGACTCGTGCCCCAAGCCTGCGACTGTACCGATTCCTCAGACGACCTGGTGCAGCCAGCGGACCGGTGCGCCGTCGCCGGCGTGCCGGAACGGCTCGAGCTCGTCGTCCCACGGCCGGCCCAGCAGGCGGTCCAGCTCGAGCTCGACCGTGGTCTCCCCCATCGCGGCCTTGAGGACGGCGGCCTTCAGCCGGTCCTCGGGGATCATGATGTCGCCGTGCACACCGGTGACCGCGTGGAAGATGCCGAGGTCCGGCGTGTAGGAGAACCGGGCGCCTTCACAGCCGGGGCTCGGCTCCTCGGTGACCTCGAAGCGCAGATGGGTCCAGCCGCGCAGGCCGGAGGCGAGCAGCGCCGCCGTACCCGGCTCGCCCTGCCAGGAGAACTCCGCGCGGAAGCTCCCGGACGCCGCGGGCTGCGGGATCCAGGACAGGTTGACGGGTACGCCGAAGACGCCGCCGGCGGCCCACTCGACATGTGGGCACAGCGCGGACGGCGCGGAGTGGACGTAGAGCACGCCCCTGGTTGCTGCACGGCTGCTCACCGGAACCTCCTCTGCTCGAGCTACGCCTTCCCCAGCGGGCTCGATGCGTACGGAGTGCTCTGGCGCATCGCCGGTCCTATTGTGCCCCACCCGACTCTCCGGCACCAGCGAACCCCGTGTCGTGTCGTGTCGTGTCGCGTCGCGTCGCGTTGCGCCCGCACCTCGCGCCGAGGTTGCGTCGCGCCCGCACCTCGCGCCGAGGTTGCGCGAATGTCCGCCAGCCCCGGCCCTCCCCGCACGGCACGGACCCGTGCCGTTCCCGACCATCCCCACTCCTGCAGACGTGGGGATGATCCTGTACGCGTGGGGGTGAGTCGCCACGGTCCGACACACGCGCAACCTCGA
>JBOHDE010000304.1:0-4034 GCA_050699035.1 Nocardioidaceae bacterium
GTGTGACGTTTTAGACAGACACGCCAGCGTGTCGCGTCGAAAACGTCACACTCACCGGGAGGGGGCGAGGCGTTCGCGCACGTTCGCTGGCCAGGGAGTGGGTCCGTCCGTGTCGGGGTCCGCGTGTACGGCGACCATCACGCCCTGCGCCGCGAGCTCGTCACCGCGCCGGACGGTGAACGTGTAGCGGATCGACGACGTACCCAGCTCCGCGACGGCGAGCTCGATCGACACCACGTCACGGAACCAGAGCCGGGCCAGGTAGTCGACCTCGTAGTGCACCCGTGGGACGACGCCGAACAGGTCCAGCATCCCCAACTCGGCGTGCAGCTCGGCCTCGGCGGCCTCGACCCAGCGGATGATCGCGGAGTGGTGGTAATGCCCGGCCGCGTCGGTGTCAGGCCACTCGACGGTCCGCTCGATCCGTACCCGGGGCGAGGACGTCATGCGCCGCGGGCAGTCTCGCGCAGCCGGAACCGCTGCAGCTTGCCGGTGGCCGTCTTGGGCAGCTCGTCGACGAACTTCACGGCACGCGGGTACTTGTACGGCGCGATCTGCTGCTTGACGAAGTCCTGCAGCTCGCGGGCCTTGGCTTCGCCCGCGACGGCATCCGGCGCGAGGACGACGTACGCCGTGACCAGCTGGCCGCGGGCCTCGTCCGGCGCCCCGACCACTCCGCACTCGGCGACGTCGGCGTGGCCGAGCAGGGCCTCCTCGACCTCCGGGCCGGCGATGTTATAGCCGGAGGAGACGATCATGTCGTCGCTGCGCGCCTGGTACCAGAAGTAGCCGTCGGCGTCACGTACGAACGTGTCGCCGGTGACGTTCCAGCCGTCCTGCACGTACACGGTCTGTCGTTCGTCGGCCAGGTAGCGGCAGCCGGTCGGACCCTTCACCGCCAGCCGGCCGATCACGCCGTCGGCGACCGGTCGGCAGTCGTCGTCGACCACCGTCGCGACATACCCGGGCACGGCGCGACCGGTCGATCCGGGCCGGATGTCGTCGTCCGCGGCCGACACGAAGATGTGCAGCATCTCGGTGGCGCCGATGCCGTCGATCAGCCGGACGCCGGTGGCTTCGTGGAAGGCTCGCCAGGTCGCCTCGGGCAGATGCTCGCCCGCGGAGACGGCCCGCCGCAAGGTGCTCAGCGCAGGGGCGTCGCCCGCGGCGATCATCGCGCGGTACGCCGTGGGCGCGGTGAAGCAGACCGACACCCGGTGCTCGGCGATGTGCGCGGCCAGCTCCTTCGGCGACGCCTTCTCGATCAGCAGCGTGGACGCACCGACGCGCAGCGGGAACACCACGAGCCCGCCCAGCCCGAACGTGAATGCCAGCGGCGGCGTGCCGGTGAAGACGTCGTCGGGCCGCGGCCCGAGCACGTGCAAGGAGAACGTGTCGGCGTTGGCGAGCACGTCGCGGTGGAAGTGCATCGTCGCCTTGGGGCGGCCGGTCGTGCCGGAGGTGAAGGCGAGCATCGCGACGTCGTCGGCGGCAGTGGGTACGTCGTCGTACTCGGCCGGCTTGTCGCCGACCCGCTGGGCCAGGTCGTCGGGGCCCGTACCCCCGTACTCGACGATCCGCAGACCGGGGATCTCTGCCCGGGCGAGGTCGTCGACGAACCGGTGGTCGCACAGTGCCAGGTCGACCCGGGCGATCTCGGCGATGGTGCTGAGCTCGCCCGGGCGCAGCAACGGCATCGTGGTGACCAACACGGCGCCGGCCTTGAGCACGCCGAACCAGCAGGCCACCAGCCAGGGGTTGTTGGGACCGCGCAGCAGGACCCGCTGGCCGGCGACCACGTCGTAGTCGTCCACGAGGACGTGCGCGACCTGGTTGGCGACGCGGAGCAGGTCGCCGTAGCTCCAGGGCGGGCCGTCGGGTGAGAGCAGGCACGGCCGGTCGGGACCGTGCTCGGCGACGACTGCGTCGAGCAGCTCGGTCCCGCAGTTGAGCCGGTCCGGGTACTGCACGTCCGGCAGGTCGAAGAGGAACTCGGGCCATTGGTCCTGCGGCGGCAGGTTGTCCCGGCAGAACGTGTCGACGTGGGCGGACGGCGAGAGCTGCATGGTCTCAGTATGGTCTGGGCGTGACGACAGTCAAGAGTTCGCGATAGTCTCGTCGTCGTGGACGTCACCGCCATGGCCGAGGAGGTCAGCCACTCGCGTGGGCTTCGGCCACGGGCACTGATCGTCACGATCTACGGCCTGTACGCGCGCGAGGTGGGCGGCTGGCTGAGCGTCGGCGCGCTGATCCGGCTGATGGCCGACCTCGGCGTCGACGAGCCGGCGGTCCGGTCGTCGATCTCCCGGCTGAAGCGACGCGGCATCCTCGAGGCCGAGCGGGTCGACGGGTCGGCCGGCTATGCCCTCTCCGACCAGGCTCGGGCCATCCTGGACGAGGGAGACCGGCGGATCTTCGAACGTCCACGCGCCACGGTCGCCGACGGCTGGGTGCTGGCGGTGTTCAGCGTCCCCGAGTCGGAGCGCCAGCAGCGGCACATGCTGCGGTCGCGGCTGTCCTGGCTCGGGTTCGGCACCGTCGCCGCCGGGGTGTGGATCGCGCCCGGACACCTGGAGGCGGAGACCCGCGACGTGCTCGAGCGCCACGGCCTCTCGTCGTACGTCGACCTGTTCTTGGCGAGCTACCAGGGGTTCGCCGACGTCGCGGACGAGATCGAGACCTGGTGGGACCTCGACGGCCTGCAGCGGATGTACGACGACTTCGTGGTCAGCCAGCAGGTGGTGCTGGACCGCTGGCGGCGCCGTCGGTCGCCCGACACCGCCGAGGCGTTCGCCGACTACGTGCGTGCTCTTACCGAGTGGCGGCGGCTGCCGTTCCTCGACCCGGGGCTGGCGCCGGAGCTGTTGCCGACGGACTGGCACGGCGTGCGGGCCGCCGACCTGTTCGCCGACCTGCGCGGCCGCCTCGCCGGCCCGGCCCACGACCACGTCACCTCGGTCACCGCCCCCTGACCCTTCTGGTGGGCGGCTCCGTTCCAATCCCCGTTTGGTACGGGGGCGCCCCGTTCCAGACCTAGTGGAACGGGGCGCCCCCGTACCAGAAAAAAGCGGGCGGTTAGCCGACGCCGAGGAGGGAGTGGGCGCGCCGCGCGTCGGACCGGAAGTCGGCGGTCGTCGTGTCGAGCACGATCCGCCCTTTCTGCATCACCGCGACCCGGTCGGCCACCGAGAACGCCAGCCGCAGGTTCTGCTCGACCAGGAGCACCGACATCCCACCGGCGCACATGGTGCGGACGACGTCGCCGACCTGGGCGACCACGGTCGGCGCGAGACCGTCGGACGGCTCGTCCAGCAGCATCAGCCGGGGATTCGTCAGCAGCCCGCGGGCGATCGCCAGCATCTGCTGCTCGCCGCCGGACAGCTGGTCGCCGCGGTGACCGAGGCGCTCACCGAGCCGGGGGAGCAGCTCGAGTACGCCGGCCTCGGTCCACTCACCGTCGGCGCCGGTACGGGCGGCCAGTCGCAGGTGCTCGGCCACGGTCAGCGGCGCGAAGATGCGACGGCCCTGCGGCACCAGCGCGACGCCGGCCCGAGCGATCGCATCCGGCCGCCGACCCGCCAGCTCCTGCCCGGCGAGCACCACCGACCCGTCGTACGGCCGGAGCAGGCCCATCGTCGTGGACACCAGCGTCGACTTGCCGACGCCGTTGCGGCCGAGCAGCGCTACCACGCCGCCCTCGTCCACCGCGAGGTCGACGCCGTGCAGGACGGTCGACCCGGCGTACCCGGACCGCAGACCGCGGATGGCGAGGAACGCGCTCACGGCGTCGCCTCCGGGAACAGCTCGCTGGAGTCCACCGCACCCAGGTAGGCCGTCTGCACCTCGCTCGACGCCTGCACCTCGGTGGGCGAGCCGGTCAGCAGGTGTCGGCCGAGGTGCAGGACCGTCACCGTGTCGGCCAGTCCGAAGACCACGTCGAGGTCGTGCTCGACCAGCAGCACGGTGACCTCGGCGGGCAGCTCGGTCACCAGCCGGCTGAAGCGGGCCGTCTCGGCCGGCGACATCCCCGCCGC
>JBOHDE010000305.1:0-4016 GCA_050699035.1 Nocardioidaceae bacterium
GTTTTCGACAGACACGCCGGCGTGTCGCGTCGAAAACGTCACACTCAACGGGAGCGGGACCCTCAGGCGAGGCCGGGGACCCAGCGGCGTGCGTCCATGCCGTACACCCAGCGGCGCGTCGGCCACTCGGTCAGTGACCACAGCTGCCGACGGGTCGACCAGTAGGTGATGTCCTCCGGCCCGATCGGCAGCACCCCGCGGTGCCGGGTCAGGGCACCCTGCGGACCGACGTACATGTCACCGCGCGACGTCCGGCCCTGGCTCGAGGTGATGACGTACGTCCCCCGGACGAGCGTGGCGCCCTGCATCCGGTCCACCTGGTCGGCGATCAGCTCCCGCGGCCAGGCGTAGCCGTCCTCGCGGGTGCTGAGCAGCTTGGAGCCGTCGTCGAACGCGTACCGGGTCAGCCGGGTCGTCGCGCCGTCGCGGCCGTACTCCCCGGCGATCAGGTGCGGGGCGTCCCCGGTGCGGTCCATCGACAGGAACGAGTACCGCAGCTGCTCGAAGCCCTCGGTCGCCCAGGCGGTGTACGTGAAGGACTGCGGCAGCACGAACGCGTACCCGTAGGCGGTGTAGTGGCCGTCATCCTGCCGGCCGATCAGGTCCCGGTCGTCGACACCCCCGGGTACGGCGATCAGGTCCTCGAGCTCGAACACCCGGATGCCGCCTCGGGTGCCGGCGACGTACAGGTAGCCGCCGAACCATACGATCCCGCCGGCGTGGATCTGGACCGGCCGGTAGTCGACCTCACCGGACTCGTCGTCGCGGAACGGCTCCACCAGCAGCACGTGTCGATAGCGCGGACGCAACGGGTCGGTGTAGTCGACGAACGACACCCGGCAGCCCTTCCCGACCCGGCCGCCCCCCTTCTTCGCGTACCAGCTCGCCACCAGCACCGAGCGCCCTTCCACGCCGCCGGTTTCCGGGGAGTCGGCCCAGGTGATGCCCTGCGGCCACCACTCCAGGTTGCGCCGGTCGCCCTTCGACCAGGCGAAGCCCTCGACCGCCGCGTGCCCGGGTACGGCGCAGGCCTCGGCGGCTCGGTTCAGCCGTCCGAGGACACCCTGGACACCGACCCGCTCGAGGTTGCCGGCCAGCTCGTCGGTCAGGTCGCGCATCCCGGAGGAGCGCTCCAGGCGGATGTCGCTGACGAAGGTCGGCTCGTCGGTCACGTCTCTTTGCGCTGCTCGCGGCGGAGGATCTTCGACCCCAGCCACACCACCGGGTCGTACTTGCGGTCCACCACGCGCTCCTTCATCGGGATGATCGCGTTGTCGGTGATCTTGATGTGCTCGGGGCACACCTCGGTGCAGCACTTGGTGATGTTGCACATGCCCAGCCCGGCCGCGCCTTGGGCGAGCTGGCGCCGGTCGTTGGTGTCGAGCGGGTGCATGTCGAGCTCGGCGTAGCGCAGGAAGAAGCGTGGCCCGGCGAACGACGGCTTGTTGTCGTCGTGGTCACGGATGACGTGGCAGGTGTCTTGGCACAGGAAGCACTCGATGCACTTGCGAAACTCCTGGCCCCGCTCGACGTCGGCCTGCATCATCCGACGGTTGCCGTCCTTGTCGGGTGGGGTCGGCGCGAACGCCGGCACCTCTTTCGCCTTCTCGTAGTTGTACGACACGTCGGTGACCAGGTCACGGATCACCGGGAACGTGCGCATCGGGGTGACCGTGATGGTCTCCTCCGGCTCGAAGTCGGAGAGCCGGGTCATGCACAGCAACCGCGGCCGCCCGTTGATCTCGGCCGAGCAGGACCCGCACTTGCCGGCCTTGCAGTTCCACCGTACGGCGAGGTCGCCAGCCTGGGTGGCCTGGACGCGGTGGATCGCGTCGAGCACCACCTCGCCCTCCTCGACGGCGACGACGTAGTCGGCCAGCTCTCCGCCGCTCCGGTCGCCCCGCCACAGGCGCATCGAGAGGTCGTAGCCCATTACTTCTCCTCGAACAGTTGGCGGAGCTCGCCGGGCATCACCGGCAACGGCTGTTCCTTGATCGAGATCTCGCCACCGCTTTCGGTCAGTACGAGGTTGAGCGTGCCCCATTCCTCGCTGGGCTTGGGAAAGTCGTCACGGGTATGCCCACCGCGGGACTCCTCGCGGACCAGCGCGGCCCGCGCGATGCACTCCGAGACGCGGAGCATGTTGGGCAGGTCGAGGGCGAGGTGCCAGCCGGGGTTGTACTGCCGGTGGCCCTCGACGGTGAGGTTCTCGGCCCGCCGGTTGAGGGACTCCAGCTCGGTCAGCGACTCCTCGAGCTCCTCCTTCTTGCGGATGATGCCGACCAGCCGCTGCATCAGGTCCTGCAGGTCCTTCTGGATCGTGTACGGGTTCTCGCCACCCTCGTCGGTGAACGGCGCCAGCGCGTGCTCGGCGGCCGCCTTGACCGCCTGGTCGGACACCGCGGGCCGCGCCGAGCCCATCCGGCCGGCGTGGTACGCGGCGTTGAGGCCGGCCCGGCGGCCGAACACCAGCAGGTCGGACAGTGAGTTGCCGCCCAGCCGGTTGGAGCCGTGCATGCCGCCGGCGACCTCGCCGGCGGCGTACAGGCCCTCGACGGTCGACGCACCGGTGTCGGCGTCGACCTCGACCCCGCCCATCACGTAGTGGCAGGTCGGGCCGACCTCCATCGGCTCGGCCGTGATGTCGACGTCGGCCAGCTCCTTGAACTGGTGGTACATCGAGGGCAGCCGGCGGCGGATGAAGGCGGCGTCCCGGCGCGACGCGATGTCGAGGAACACCCCGCCGTGCGGCGACCCTCGACCGGCCTTGATCTCCGAGTTGATCGCCCGTGCCACCTCGTCACGGGGCAGCAGCTCCGGGGGACGGCGGTTGTTGCGCTTGTCGTCGTACCAGCGGTCCGCCTCCTCCTCGTTGTCCGCGGTCTCGGCACGGAAGAACTCCGGGATGTTGTCGAACATGAACCGCTTGCCCTCGGAGTTGCGGAGCACCCCTCCGTCGCCGCGCACCGACTCGGTGACGAGGATGCCGCGCACGGACGGCGGCCAGACCATGCCGGTCGGGTGGAACTGCACGAACTCCATGTTGATCAGCGAGGCGCCAGTACGCAGGGCCAGCGCATGACCGTCGCCGGTGTACTCCCACGAGTTCGACGTCACCTGGTAGCTCTTGCCGATGCCACCGGTCGCGAGCACCACCGTCGGGCTCTGGAAGACGAGGAAGCGTCCGCTCTCCCGCCAGTATGCGAAGGCACCGCTGACCCGGTCGCCGTCGCGGAGCAGGTCGGTGACCGTGCACTCCATGTAGACGTCGATGCCGAGCTCGACCACCCGCTGCTGCAGGGTGCGGATCATCTCCAGGCCGGTGCGGTCGCCGACGTGAGCGAGCCTGGCGTAGCGGTGGCCGCCGAAGTCGCGCTGCGAGATCAGGCCGTCCGCGGTGCGGTCGAAGAGGGCGCCCCACTCCTCGAGCTCCAGCACCCGCTTCGGCGCCTCCTGCGCGTGCAGCTGGGCCATCCGCCAGTTGTTCAGCATCTTGCCGCCACGCATGGTGTCGCGGAAGTGCACCTGCCAGCTGTCGTCGGGGTAGACGTTGCCCATCGCGGCGGCGATGCCGCCCTCGGCCATCACGGTGTGGGCCTTGCCGAGCAGCGACTTGCAGACGATCGCGACGCGGGCGCCGGCGTCGTGCGCGGCGACGGCGGCCCGCAGGCCGGCACCGCCCGCGCCGATCACGACGACGTCGTACGCGTGGGTCTCGAAGCCGTGCCCAGAAGTGGGGGAGCCCGGACTGGTATCGGTCATGGTCTAGAAGAACCTCAGATCCTCGATCGTGCCGCGCGCCAGCAGGTAGACGTAGAGGTCGGCGATCGCGACAGAGAACAGCGACAGCCAGGCGTAGCGGGCGTGTTTCTCGTTCAGCTTGGAAACCAGGCCCCACAGCCGGTAGCGGACCGGGTGCTTGGAGAAGTGCCGGAGCCGGCCACCGACGATGTGCCGGCAGGAGTGGCAGCCGAGGGTGTACAGCCAGATCAGCACCACGTTGACCACGAAGATCA
>JBOHDE010000306.1:0-4014 GCA_050699035.1 Nocardioidaceae bacterium
CGTCGTGGCACTCCTGCTCACGCCCCCGGTACGGGCCACGGTCGCGGACTGGTTCGGGCTCGGCGGCGTGGTCGTACGCCAGGACCCGGACGCTCCCACCGGCGACGCCGCTCCGCCGCCAGCCGCCGAGGGCGGTCTCCGGTTGGCCGAGGCCGGCGCGTTGGTGGGCTTCGACCCGGTCGTACCCAGGCTGCTCGGCCGCCCGGACGGTGTCGAGGTGTCGTCCGACCGCCGGGTCGTGTCGCTCACCTGGTCGCATCCGGAGTACGGCACGGTGCGCCTCGACCAGCTCGACGGACGGCTCTCCCCGCTGTTTGCCAAGACGGTGCGGGACGTCGAGTATGTCTCCGCCGGGACCGGGATGGCGCTGTGGTTCGGCGAGCCGCACGAGGTGGTGGTGCTCGGCGCCGACGGCAGTTCTCGTACAGAGCAGGCACGGCTGGCCGGGCACACGCTGGTGTGGGAGCACGGGATCCGCACCATGCGGCTCGAGGGCGATCTGACCAGGGACCACGCCTTGGCGATCGCGGAGTCGGCCGGCTGACTTGGGAACCTCGGTCGGCCGGCCGGTGTACGAGAAGTGTCAACCTGTACGCCCGTGAGGAGCCCACCATGCGCACTGTCCGGCCGACCTGGATCCTCGTCGCCTTCGTGGCCGTCGTGCTGACCGCCGGTCCGGCGCAGGCCGGCGGCCCGACCAGCGCGCTGTTGGTCTCGCCCGACTCCGGTGCGACGGCGGCGCTTTACACCACCGACCGGGACTACCGGGAGCTGAGTGAGCTGGTCGGCTCCGACGAGGGTGCGTCCAGCTCCGCAAGGGGTGCCGCGGCAGGCGATCCCAGCGCCCACGCGTTCGGTCCGTCCGTGACGGTGACCTGGCTGGTCCACGACGTCCACGTGTGGCGGGTCGACCGGATCTACTACCACGCCGACGGGGGACCGTGGATCTTCACCGAGCAGGCGGGCGCAACGGACGGGACGCTGTCGCCGGTCGGGTGGCAGCAGAGCCCGAAACCAGCCCGGCTGACCGCGCTGCTGGACCAGCTCGGCCTGTCCGCCACCGGGGTCGGCTCCGTCGCCGGCCGACCAGCGTCCGTCGACCCTTCGGCCGCCGTGCCGGATGCGGCCGGGTCGGGCACCCGGTCCGAAAGCGGTGTGGCCGGCTGGTGGTGGGCCGCGGGCGGGCTGCTGGTCGGCATCGCCGGCACCGTCGCCGCTGCACGGATCAGCCCGTCGGGCCGGTCTCCCGCCGGTCAACGGCAACCGCGCCAGCAGCTGGTCGACCTCTGACCAACCACGCCGCTCGTCGACTGGCGCGTTGCGTAGGTCCCCTGTCCGGTTTGTCCCGACGGAACGCGCCAGTCGATGAGGTCGGGGTGCCGGTCCAGGGTCGTCGGTACGACCATCACCGAGTGGCCGGACCGGACCGGGGGCTTGCGGGGGCGGGAGGGGCGAACATTCGTGCAACCTCGGCGCGAGGTCGTCTTCCCTTGGTGCGGTTAGCCCACCAGTGGGTCGCCTTCGTTCAGATGGACGAAATCGGGCCTGATCAGGCGGCGAGGACCCGAGATCGTCCATGTCGGCGCACGCGCTCGCCGGCCGCGCTGATGCCACTGGCTCGAAGTGAACGAAGCTGTCGCCACCGGCGACTGCAGACAGCGATTCCGTTCACTTCGTCGCGAGCAACACGCCGAACCCGACACTCGCGCAACCTCGGCGCGAATGGGGGGTGGGTCAGGCGGTGTGCTCCTCGGTGGCCTGCGCCCGGCCGCCCCGGTGGTGGACCACGACGAAGCTCCCGGGTTTGAGTCGCGGATCGTCCACCCCGACCGCGTCGAAGATGGCGGGCAGCACCGGCCGGTGGCTGCACACGACGGCGCGGGCCTTGCCGCGCAGCAGCCGGCGCATGCCGCGGGCCACCGTGACCGGGTCGGCCGCCTCCTCCGACAGCCGGCGGTCGGTCTCGATGTCACGCAGGGACTCGTCGGCGAACGGCCGTACGGTCGCGGCGCAGCGCACGGCGTCCGACGTGAGCACGCGTTGCACGTCGTACGCCTGCAGCATCGGGACCAGGTCGCGCGCCTGGCGCCGGCCGGCCTCGGTCAGCGTGCGGGCGGTGTCCTCACGGTGCCACGACGAACGCGACCGGGCCTTGGCGTGCCGCAGGATCACTAGCGGACGACTGCGGTACGGCGCGTCCTCGAAGGCGTCGAGCAGCTCGTCGTCGTGCGGGTAGCTGAGCCGCCGCCGGGCCTTGCGCACCGGCAGCCAGGTGACGGCATCGATCTCCGCGTTCGGGTGGTAGTCCGCGACATCGCCGTCACCCACCTGACGGGCGGTCCAGTAGTGCACCAGCTTCAGGCCGTTGGCCGACATCGTGTACGTCTGCACCGGCAGCGCCGGCCCGAGCCGGACCCGCAGGCCGGTCTCCTCGGCCACCTCGCGCACCGCCGCCGCGAGGTGGTGCTCGCCGGGGTCGAGCTTGCCCTTCGGGAACGACCAGTCGTCGTACTTGGGCCGGTGCACGACGACGACCTCGACGCCCTGGTCACCCTTGCGCCACACGACTGCGCCGGCGGCCAAGGTCGGCTCGGAAGCCTTCACGCCGGAAAGTCTCACACGCGCAGGTGGCGGGCGGAACGCGCGGCCGCCGATGGGCCATGCTGGTCCGATGCTGAGCCGATGGGTGTCCCTCGGGCTGGTGGCCGTCACGGTCGCGGGCGGGTACGCCGTGTCGCTGCTGCCGGCGGAGCGGCCGGTCGTCTCCAGCGGCCTGCGCGCCTTGCCCGCCGACACCGAGATCGCCGGTGTCACGGACTGGCGGCAAGTGCGTGACGAGGTCGGTGCGGACGACATGCTCGAGGAGTCGTACGCGCGGGACCTCTCGGCCGCGTCGGTGCTCGCCGGCTCGGCGGAAGCGATGGCGGGTCCGTACGGATGGTCGGTCCACACGGTCCGCTGGGAGGCCCTGGGGCAGAGCTCGGAGGGTGCCGTGGCCGTGGCGCAGCTGGCCGACGACGTCGCCGTAGGCACGGTGCGGTCGTCGCTGGACGAGCTGGGCTACCGGCGACCCTCACAGGCCGACGGAGTCTGGGCCGGCGGGGAGGACCTGGTCGCGTCGATCGACCCGACGCTCACCCCGCTGCTCGGGTATGTCGTGGTGCGCGACGACGGGCAGGTGGTGATGTCGGACCGAGAGGGGTACGCCCGGGAGGCCGCCGCCGTGCTCGACGGCGACGCACGGTCGTTCGCGCAGACCGGCGGCGTCACCGCGCTCGCGTCCGACCTGCGGGGCGCCCTGGCGACGTCGGTGTACGCGCCTGCGCGCGGGTGCGCCGCCATGGGCTTCGAGGACGCCGGCGCGGAGGACCAGGCACTGGCCGCGCGCCGGACCAAGGCGGTCGGCGGCATCCGCAACCATCGCGGCGTCGGCATCGCGCTGGTGCCGGGCGAGGACTCCGTCGACCTGCTGGTGGCGATGCACTTCGCCGCGCCGCCGTCCGGCGAGGCCGACAGGCGGGCAGCCCTGGCGACCGGTGAGGCGCCGGCGCAGGGCGGGACGTTCGAGGAGCGGTTCAGCGTCGAGGCGGCGGACACGCGCGGCAGCGACGTCGTCCTCCGGATGCGCCCGCGCGAGCCCGACGCGCAGCTGCTGTCCGACCTCGGCCGAGGCCCGTTCCTGCCGGCCTCCTGCGGCTAGGCGACCCCGAGGTCGCTGTGCGGCGAAGCCGAGGCCGACACCGGTGCCACGGCGGTCTCCATGTGGAGCAAGCCGTCGAGCGACAGCCGGCCGGGTCCGATGAACAGCAGGCCGAGCAGGCCGGCAAGCAGTGCGGTGTCCAGCTCCGCGCCGGGCGAGTCGGCGACGATGAACCCGATGTCCAGCTTCACCTGCCAGATCGCTCCGACCATGATCGCGATCAGCGGCACGGTGACGAGACGGGTGAACAGTCCGACGATCAGCAGCACACCGCCGACACCCTCGGCGATCGTCATCAGCCAGGCGACGAGCTC
>JBOHDE010000307.1:0-4013 GCA_050699035.1 Nocardioidaceae bacterium
AGCGCGGTGACGACCGGGTAGAGCGACGCGAGTACGGCGGCGACGGTGACCGGTCCGTGCTGCGCGGCGACAACGTACGTGGCGTTGGCGGCGACGTCGGCGAGCCCGACGAACGTCAGCGCCGGAATGGCCCGTCGGATGACCGACGTGCCGCCGGCTGGCAAGGCGGCCGAGCCGCGGCGCACCGCGACGTACAACGCGACGCCGCCGACGCCGATGTTGAGCAGCCGCTGGACGAACAGCGCCAGGAACAGACCGGTCGCCGTCGTCGACGCCTCGGCGATCAGCGCCATCACCGCACCGAAACCGGCGGCGGCCACCAGCGTCAGCAGGATCGTCTGCCGTTGCACCGGTGCGCCGCGCAGGTGCGGACCGCCGGCCAGCATCACCCCGGCGACGGCGATGGTGATGCCGGCGACCTGCAGCACGGCCGGGCGCTCGCCGAGCAGCAGCGCGACCCCGACCGGCACGCCGACCGCCAGCGTGGCGAGCGGCGAGACGACGCCCATCGGGCCGCGGGCCAGCGCCTGGTAGAAGCAGAGCATCGCGATCGTGCCGACGACTCCGGCGCCCACGGCGAACCACAGCCGCGGCCCGATCTCGCTCCAGGCGCCGGTGGCGAGCACGATCGTGCCGAGAACCAGCGCGGCGGCTCCCTGCGAGACGACGACCACGGTGAGCGCGGGGATTCGCCGGGTGAGCAGCCCGCCACCGAAGTCGGCCAGGCCCCAAAGCAGGCTGGTGGCCAGGGCGAACGCTGCCGTCATCGGTTCCTCGCAGTACAGTGTGGTGGCCGCTGGGGTGCACTCCAGCGTAGTTCATCATACTAGACTCTGTAATCCATAATACTGGACTGTCGTGACCGACCTCGACCACCTCGCCCAGGCGCTCGCGCGCAACCTCAAACGCATCCGCGGCGAACGCGGCTTCACCATCGACGTGCTCGCCGCCCGGGCCGGGGTGAGCCGCGGCATGGTGATCCAGATCGAGCAGGCCCGGACCAACCCGAGTGTCGGCACGACCGTGAAGATCGCCGACGCGCTCGGCGTCAGCCTCGGCACACTGCTCGACTACGAGCAAGGCCCGACCGTCCGGCTGGTGCCGCCGGAGCAGGCGGTACGGCTGTGGTCGACCGACGCCGGGAGCTCGAGCACGCTGCTCGCCGGGGCCGAGTCACCCGGGCCGCTCGAGCTGTGGGCCTGGCGGATCGCACCGGGAGACAGCAGCGCGTCGGACCCGCACCCGCCGGGCACGACCGAGCTGATCCACGTGGCAGCCGGCGAGCTCACGCTGGTCGTCGACGGCGAGGAGTACGTCGTGCCGGCCGGCACCTCGGCCGCCTTCGAGGCGTCCGTTGGGCACGCGTACCGCAACGACGGCGACGCGGAGGTCGAGATGACGCTCGCCGTGTCGGTGCCGCCCCCACGCTGACCGCCGTGGGGTGAAGTTGGCAGCCTTCGCGCCGAGGTTGCACTTATGTCTGCGGGCTGCAACCCGCGCACATAAGTGCAACTTCGGCGTGATGATCGGGAACGGATGTGCAGCCTCGGCGTGAGGACCTGGGCCTCAACTCTGCGCGGGCGGGGTCATCAGTCCGGCCACCAAGGTGTCGAGGCCGGCCTTGATCCGCGCGGGTGCCATCTCCCGCTCCTCCGTCTGGTGGCGGTACAGCGGCGCGTCCAGGGCGGCGAGGACGAGGTCGGCGAGAAAGTCGGCATCGACGTCGGGCCGGGCGGCGGCGATCAGGCGGGACACGTAGAGATGCTGCAGGCCGTAGGCACCCGCGACATAGCGGCCGAGCGGATGCGCAGTCTCCCCGATCGCCCGCAGCTGGGCCTGACCGACCATCCCGTCGATGTAGGTGTGGAGGAACGTGCGCAGCTGCTCGAGCGGGTCGGCGTCGGGGGCCTCGGCCGGGGGAGCGGCGAGGAACTGGGCCTGGAACGCGCGCTCGTGCTCGTCGATCAGCGCCCGGGCGAGCCCACCGCGGTCACGGAAGCGTCGGTACACGGTGCCGACGCCGACACCGGCAGCCGCCGCAACGCGCTCCATGGTGAGTGCGTCGAGGCCCTCGTCGGCGACGACCGCGGCTGCCGCGACGAGGATCGTGGCCCGGTTGCGAGCCGCGTCGGCCCGCTCCGCGCGTGGCTGGGTCGCCAGCGGCAGCGTCGTGCGCTCGGTCTCGCTCATCACACCTCCTGATGGCGTGAGCCTAGCGAGCGGCGGCACCGCCTTGATAAATGGAAGAACCTCCGGTTACATGGTAACCGGAAACTTTTCCAGTTACTCAAGGAGGCAGCATGACGAACATCGCGGTCATCTACTACAGCGCCACCGGCAACGTGTACGAGCTCGCCGCGGCGGTCGCGGACGGCGTCCGGTCGGCCGGGGGCGACGTCCGGCTCCGCCGCGTTGCGGAGTTCGCACCTGACTATGCGATCGACTCCAACCCGCGCTGGCGAGCGCACGTCACGGCGACCGCCGACGTGACCGAGGCGACGCTCGACGACCTGGTCTGGGCAGACGGGTACGTGCTCGGCACGCCGACCCGGTTCGGCAGCATGGCCTCGCAGCTCAAGCAGTTCATCGACACCACGAGCGGGCTGTGGAGCGACGGCCGGCTGCAGGACAAAGTGGCGAGCGGCTTCACCAGCGCTGGTACGGCCCACGGCGGACACGAGTCGACGCTGTTGAGCCTCTACAACGTCTTCATGCACTGGGGATCGGTCTTGGTGCCCCCGGGCTACACCGACGCCGGCACCGACCACGGGTTTGCCAACCCCTACGGGTCCAGCTCGCTCGACCGTGCGTCCGGGCCGACGCCCGAGGAGCTCGAGGCGGCCCGGCACCAGGGCCGTCGGGTCGCCGAGAAGGCGGCCCTGCTGCGGCGAGTACGCGTGGCGGCGTAGGCGCGCGGCGAGCTCAGGGCAGCGGGGCGCCCTCGCAGCAGGACGCCTTGAAGTGGCAGTGCGGGCACAGCCAGCGGGTCGCGATCGGCTCGAACTCCTGCTCACAGTTGTCGCACGTGATCATGTCTGGGCACGCTACGCGCATGAGCAATGAGCACGAGCGACGACACGGCGGACTCAAGCCGCCCGGCCACGACGCTGACGTCTGGGACCAGCGGTACGCCGAGACCGACCGACTCTGGTCGGCCGAGCCCAACGCAACCATCGCCGAGGTGGTCGGGTCCTGGCCGCCAGGGCGCGCGCTCGACTTCGGAGCCGGCGAGGGTCGGCACGCCGCCTGGCTCGCCTCCCTTGGCTGGCAGGCGACCGCCGTGGACTTCTCCGCGGTGGGCATCGAACGCGGCCGGGTCGCCGCCGACGCCGCCGGCCTGGACGTAGACTGGGTGGTCGCCGACGTGCGCACCTGGGCGCCATCGCCGGGTACGACGTACGGCCTCGTGCTGGTCGCCTACCTCCACCTGGCCGAGGACGTGCTCGACCGGGTGCGCGACTGGCTGGCACCGGGCGGCGCGCTGGTCGTCCTCGGGCATGCGAAACGCAACCTCACCGAAGGTGTCGGCGGACCTCAGGACCCCCGGCTGCTGTACGACGTGGCTCAGCTCGCCGCCGTGGCCGACGGGCTGCGGGTCGAACGGCTGGCGGAGGTGCTGCGGCCGACAGCCGACGGCACCGCCATCGACGTACTCCTGGTCGCTCGCCGGTAGGCCCGACCGTCGACGTATCAACGGTGCGGTCCGGCCGCTCCTCGGGGGAGAGGTCTCGGACTCTGCCCGCGTCAGGGGATGAAGGGGGCAACCATGTCGACCGGTCCCGGCCACTGGGTCGAGCTGCGCATCCACGGCGTCAGCGGCACCCCGCCGGAGTCGATGCTGTGCAGTGCGCACGCCAAGCAGGTCGCCGGTGACGAGTACGGCAGGATCTTCCGACCGGTCGACTCGATGGGCAACGAGCGGCAGGACGAGCCGCACCGACTCCTCGAGGGCTACCACTGGGGCCAGTTCACCTCGGGCAGCTGGCGGCAGGGGCTGTGGCTGCTGCTCGTGC
>JBOHDE010000308.1:0-4009 GCA_050699035.1 Nocardioidaceae bacterium
GAAACTGTCGCCACCAGCGACTGCAGACAGCAATTCCGTTCACTTCGTCGCGAGCAACGCGCCGAACCGACATCCGCGCGACCCCGACGCGAAGAACCTCCGACATTCGCGCACCCTCGACGCGAGGCAGGTGGGAGGAGGGGTGGCGGTCAGCCGATGATGAGGCTCATCGCCTCGGCCCGGGTCGCCGGGTCGCGCATTTGGCCGCGCACGGCGCTGGTTACCGTCTTCGCTCCCGGTTTGCGGACTCCGCGCATCGTCATGCACAAATGCTCGCACTCGAACACGACGATCGCCCCGCGGGGACCGAGCAGCTCCATCAGCGAGTCGGCGACCTGGGTGGTCAGCCGCTCCTGGACCTGCGGCCGGCGCGCATAGACGTCGACCAGCCGGGCCAGCTTCGACAGCCCGGTGATGCGCCCCTCGATGTTGGGGATGTAGCCGACATGCGCGACGCCGGTGAACGGCACCAGGTGGTGCTCGCACATCGACCACACCTCGATGTCCTTCACCAGGACCATCTCGTCGTGGCCGATGTCGAACGTCGTCATGAGTACGTCCTGCGCCCGCATCCGCAGGCCAGCCGTCATCTCGGCGTACGCCCGGGCGACGCGGTCAGGGGTGTCATGCAGCCCTTCGCGACCGGGGTCCTCGCCGATCGCGAACAACAGCTCACGCACGGCGGCCGCTGCCCGCTCGTGGTCGTACGGCGGCGGCTCGCCCGCATCCGGGGCGGCGGTCGGGTCGACCACGTCAGGACCCAGGCGTCGAGGGCGGCCGCTGGGACGGCGGAGGCGCCGACGGCGGCTCGGCCTGCACGTCGGAGCCCTCGTCGACCGGCCCGATCACCAGGCCGGGGCCGGTCTGGCCGTTGACCGACGAGCCGTCGAGCTGCACCGGAGGCTTGTCCGACGGCACCCGGGTCTCCGAGCCGGTCCACGGCTCCCGCACCGGCCGTATCCGCAGCGGCTCGAAGATCTCCGCCACCTCCTTGCGGTCGAGCGTCTCGCGCTCCAGCAGGGCCAGCACCAGCGCGTCGAGCACGTCGCGGTTCTCGTGGAGGATGTCGAAGGCCTCCTGGTGGGCCGACGTCAGCAGCGCGTTGATCTCCTCGTCGATGATCGCGGCGATCTCCTCGGAGTAGTTGCGCTGGTGGCCGATGTCGCGTCCGAGGAACGGCTCACCGGTCTCCTCACCGAGCTTGACCGCGCCGAGTCGCTCGCTCATCCCGAAGCTGGTGACCATCGCCCGGGCCAGCTTGGTGGCCTTCTCGATGTCGTTCGAGGCACCGGTGGTCGGGTCGTGGAAGATCAGCTGCTCGGCCGCCAGCCCACCGAGCGCGAAGGACAGCTGGTTCAGCAGCTCGCTGCGCGACTGCGAGCTCTTGTCCTGCTCGGGCAGGATCTGCGTGTAGCCGAGGGCCCGGCCGCGCGGCAGGATCGTCACCTTCGAGACCGGGTCGGTGCCCGGCAACGCGGCGGCGACCAGCGCGTGCCCGCCCTCGTGGTAGGCCGTCATCGTCTTCTCGCGCTCGGTCATCAGGTGCGAGCGGCGTTGCGGACCCATGCTGACCCGGTCGATCGCCTCGTCCAGCGCCTGGTTGTCGATCAGCTTCGCGTTGCCCCGCGCGGTCAGCAGGGCCGCCTCGTTGAGCACGTTGGCGAGGTCGGCGCCGGTGAAGCCGGGAGTACGGCGGGCCACCGCGATCAGGTCGACGTCGGTCGCCATCGGCTTGCCCCGCGAGTGCACCTGCAGAATCTTGTTGCGGCCCTCGATGTTGGGCGCCCCCACGCCGATCATCCGGTCGAACCGACCGGGTCGGAGCAGGGCCGGGTCGAGGACGTCGGGACGGTTGGTCGCCGCGATCAAGATGACACCGCCGCGGACGTCGAAACCGTCCATCTCGACCAGCAGCTGGTTCAGCGTCTGCTCGCGCTCGTCGTGACCGCCGCCGAGGCCCGCGCCGCGGTGTCGGCCGACCGCGTCGATCTCGTCGATGAACACGATGGCCGGGGCGTTCTCCTTTGCCTGGTTGAAAAGATCGCGTACTCGGGACGCACCGACTCCGACGAACATCTCGACGAAGTCGGATCCGGAGATGGTGTAGAACGGCACGCCCGCCTCGCCGGCGACGGCACGGGCGAGCAGCGTCTTGCCGGTCCCCGGCGGGCCGTACAGCAGGACTCCCTTGGGAATCTTCGCGCCGACCGCCTGGAACTTGGCCGGCTCCTGCAGGAACTCCTTGATCTCGCCGAGCTCCTCGATCGCCTCGTCGACGCCGGCGACGTCGCCGAAGGTCGTCTTCGGCATGTCCTTGCTGACGATCTTCGCCTTCGACTTGCCGAACTGCATGACCCGGCCGCCGCCGCCCTGCACCTGGTTCATCAGGAACAGGAAGATCACCACGATCAGCACGAACGGCAGCAACGTGATGAGCAGGGAGCCGAGGAAGGAAGGCTTCGAGATCTCTACGTCGTACGACGTCGCGGCGTCGTCACCCTCCTGCCGCTCGACCTCGGCGAGCAGCCGCGCGCCCTGGCTGCCGAGGTAGAACGCCTGGACCTTGTCACCGTTGTCGAGGGTGGCCCGCATCGTCTCGTCGCCACCGTCGAACACGATGGTCTTGACCGAGCCGTCGCGGATGTGGCTGACGACCTCGGCCGTCTTGACCTCTTCGTAGTCGTTGCCGGTGATGCCGAACTGCAGCAGTGACAGCACGGCGACGACGCCGAGGACGATCCAGACCAAAGGCCCGCGGAAGATTCGCTTGACGTCCATGATCCGGGGCGGTGAGCCCCGTCCTCCTGAGATGTGCGGTCATACGTAGGTGTAACGGCGTGCTGTCGAGAGTCTCCGACGGTACACCGGTACCCCAATTGTGACAGCAGACCTCAGGAGTACATGTGGGGGGCGAGCGTGGCGATGCTGCGGAGGTTCCGATATCTGTCGGCGTAGTCGAGTCCGTACCCCACGACGAACTCGTCGGGGATGTCGAAACCGACGTACTTCACGTCGACGCTCATCCGCATCGCGTCGGGTTTGCGCAGCAGCGTGCAGATCTCCACCGAGGCGGGGTTGCGTGACACCAGGTTGGAGGCCAGCCACGACAGCGTCAATCCGGTGTCGATGATGTCCTCGACCACCAGGACGTGCCGGTCCATGATGTCGGTGTCCAGGTCTTTGAGGATGCGTACGACACCTGACGACGTGGTGCCGGAGCCGTACGACGAGATCGCCATCCAGTCCATCTCGACGTGCCGCGACAGGTGTCGGGCCAGGTCGGCCATCACCATCACCGCGCCCTTGAGGACGCCGACGAGCAGCAGCGGTTTTCCGTCGTAGTCCTGCTCGATCTGGCGCGCGAGCTCGGCCAGCCGCTGCTGGATCTGGTCCTCCGAGATCAGGGTCTTGGCCAGGTCCTTCTCGACGTGCTCGGCGTCCACGGGCGTCAGCCTGCCACAGCCGACGGCTCGAACCTCAACCTGGCCCCGGCACGCAGCGCCCGCACCGCACCCGGCAGGTCGACCCAGCGCTGACCTCGCCAGTCGGTGACGAGCGCGTCGACGGCATCGAGGTGTACGGCGAACAGGTCGGTGCCCGGACAGCCGGCCCGCAGCGCGGCCAGCCGCAGGACCCGGGACCGGACGGCGGGTGCCAGCGACTCGAGCCGGTCGGTGTCGAGCCCGTCCTCGGTGCGGCAGTCCGCAAATGCCTGCCGGGCGAGGTCGTCCAGCGCGTCCGCGTCGGCCCGCAGCAGTGCCGCCGTCCGGGCCAGCGCCGCCGCGACGCCCGGCCCGAGCTCGCGCTCGAGCACCGGAAGTACGTCGTGCCGCACCCGGACCCGCGTGTACGCCGGGTCGGCGTTGTGCGGGTCGTGCCACGGCTCGAGACCCTCTGCGACGCAGGCGGCCGTCGTGGTGCTGCGCGACAGCCCGAGAAGTGGTCGCCGATAGGTGCCCGCGGCCGGCGCCATGCCCGACAGGGAGCGGGCGCCCGATCCGCGCGCCAG
>JBOHDE010000309.1:0-4000 GCA_050699035.1 Nocardioidaceae bacterium
TTGATCAGCTTGCCGAACATGATCGAGTGCCGCGTCTCGTCGCCGATCTCGGTGAACGCGTACTGGATGTCGGCGGTGGTCGGGTCGCGGTGGTAGGCGTGCCGGACGAGCATCTGCATCAGGATGGTCTCGAACCAGATGCCGATGCTGGCGAGGCTGGCGACCTCGTGCTTGGAGAGCTCGACCTGCTGACCGTGAGTCAGGCCGTCCCACAGCGGGGTGCCGTAGAGCGAGCAGCGGTGCGCGGGCACGAACAGCCGGTCCGGCTCGAGGGGGGCGTCCCAGTCGATGTGCACGACCGGGTCGTACGACAGCTGCGCCGACGACTTGAGCAGGCGAGTGGCGGTCCGGGTGCGGGTGTCCGGGGCATCGCTGGCCATCGTGGTCCTCCTGTCAAACGTGTCATTGTGAATGTAACATCGCTGCTGCCAGGTAGGAAGGCCGACTTGATCGGGCCATCGAGTTGTCAGACGATTCGTGCGGCATGGCGCACGTTCTGTCTGACAGGTCGACCTCGCTCGGGCGGTCGGATCGATGACAGACTTCGGTCGTGGCAGAGCGACTGGTGCAGGGGTCCTGATGCAGCGTGCGCCGGCACCACCGCGCACGCGCGCCGGGCCAGTCGCGGTGCGTTCACTGGGCCGGTGGACCGCGGTGTTCGTCGGGTTGTCGACGGCTGTGACGGTCGTTGGTGCGGCGGTGTCGTGGCGGCTGGTCGCGCTGCTCGACGGCGCTGGGGAAGCACCGGCGGCCGACCGGTGGGACGACGTGTTCTCGTACCAGGCGCCGCTCGACCTGGCCTTGCGTGCCGCGGCCGTCGCCATGGTGGTGATCTGGCTGCACCGGGTGCGCGTCAACGCCGAGTCGTTCGGTGCGGACGCCTTCCGGCGGGCCGCGCGGTGGGCCGTCGCAGGGTGGATCGTCCCGGTCGTCAACCTGTGGTTTCCCAAGCAGGTAATGGATGACGTGTGGGTGGCGAGTGATCCGGGCCGGCCGGCGGAGACCACCGACGTTCGCTGGGTGCGCGGTCCGTTGGTCGTCCTGATCTGGTGGGTGTGCTGGCTGGTTTCGGTGGTGGGCAGCCTGGTCTGGCTGAACCGTCCGTGGGTGATGGACGCCGAGCAGGCGCTGACGGCGTATAGGGCCGCAGCCTGGTCGGGACCCTTCGTCGCCGTCGCGGGCGTGCTGCTGGTGCTGATCGTGCTGCGGATCTCGCACTGGCAGGGGCAGCGCGTGCGCGCCATCGACCGCGTACGCCGCCAGGACCTGGCCGCGTAGCTCAGTGCAGCGCGTCGACCGGGATCTCGTACGCGCGCACGCGTTGCGGGTGGTCGCCGACGGGGATGCGCGCGACCTCCCGCGGCCGGTCGAACGTCACTACCGAGATGTCGTCGCTGTCGCTGTTGGACAGGAAGCAGTACTGCCCGTCCAGGCTGGCCGCGGCCCAGTACGGCTTCTTCCCCACCGGCACGATCTGGTCGGTCGTGAGGGCGGGCACCGAGAGGATCGCGGCGTAGTCGGAGATCGTCCCGGCGTCGCAGATCTTGGACCGGTCGTTGTTCATCGCGAGACCGTGGTGGGCGGAGTCGAGCGGGTAGTCCTCGCGCTTCATCGCCTTGGCCTCGTCGCTGAGCGGGAGGTGTACGGTCCGGGTCCGGCGCTCCTCGACCAGGTCGTACTCCACGAAGCCGTTGAGGAAGGACAGCTGGGCGTACATCGTCCGCTGGTCCGGCATCACCAGGAAAGGCCGGATGCCGATGCCGAAGTCGATGACTTTCTCGACCTGCATCGTGTCGGCGTCGACGATACTCAGCCAGCGGTTGCCCTTGGCGGCGTCGAGCAGCGGCTCGTCCGGCGCGATCACCCGCCCGATGGTCGCGTTGTAGAGCGTCTCGCCGTCGGCGGAGAACTGGTTCTCGTGCGGGAAGTCGCCGGTCGGGAAGGTCGTCCGGATCGCACCGGTGGCCGTGTCGACGACGTCCACGACGTTGGCGGTCGTCGCGGAGACGACCAGGGTCTCACCGTCGGGGGAGAGCGCCATGTGGTCGGAGCGGTAGCCGTCGACGTCGGTGTGCCAGAGCTGGTCCCCGGTGGCGACGTCGAACGCCGCGGCGTCACCGAGGCTCGGTCGGGAGACGTACATCGTCCGACCGTCCGGGGAGACCGCGATGTCGTCGACGAGCTGGTCGTGCCCCTCGCCGGCCTGCTCACGGATCAGCAGCATGGCGGCTTGCTCGTCCGGCGTCATCTCGGCGGTGCGCGCAGCGAGGTCGGGGACGACGTTGATGCGCTGGTACGTGTCGAACGACCGGGCGTCGAGCAGGTCGACGGTGCCGTCCCAGTTGTTGCCGACCAGCATGATGTCGCGGGTCTGCTGGCGGGGCTCCGGTGCGGCCGAGGCGCTCCCGCCCAGCACCGTCGCGGCGGTGCCGACGGCGACGGTCATTAGCAGGGTCGTACGTCGTGCGCTGCGCATCAGGTGTGCTCCCAACGGTTCGTACCCTGTTACTACTAACGAGTAGGAATCGAGCCGGTTATGCGCTGCGGACGCAGCAGCGGATCAGGCCCGGCCGAGGCGGCGCACCAAGACGACGGCGGCGACGGCGACAACCGCCGCGGCCACCGGTTGCAGAATCTGCACCGACAACCCGAAGACCACGAAGGCCGGCAGTGCGACCGCGTAGGTCAGCCCAGCCCAACGGATGTCGGGGCAGGCGCGCATCATCGCCCGTCCGAGCATGATGGCACCGGCGACGAACATCGACAGTCCGACCACCGCCGTGGAAGTCAGCTCGGGACCGTACACGTCGGTGTTGAGGTCGATGACCGACTCGGTGCCAGCGTGGTAGGCCCTGCCGATCGCCGGCTGGGCGAACGCCGCGACGCCGAAGAGTGCGGTGGCGAGCACGTTCCCAGCCACGCTGAGCGCCCCGGCGAGCAAGGTGCGCCTGGTCGTGACTCCTTGGCCAGCGATGAGTACGGCGACACAGACGACTCCGATGATGCCGGCGACGGCCCCCAGAATGCTCGCGACCAGGTGGCTCACCAAGAAGACGTCAGTCGTGACGTAGTCGGCGTACTCGGCGAACTCGGTTCGGTAGTCGGGTTGATGGGTGACCGTGCTGAGGCAGAGTAGGACGGCGAAGATCGGCAAGCCCCACGCACCCCGTTTCAGCAGTGGGTACACCTCCGCAGCCATGGTGTCGGTGGGGGTTGCCATCGCGCCTCCTTCGTCGGTCCGTGTTGACAAACTGCGGCGGGAGCGACCGATTGGCCAGGGCAATTTGGCGCACGGCCCGTACCCCGATCGGACCATCGGCCGTCCTCGACGGGTTCGTGCCGACCACCGTCGTGAAGCGACCTGCTGAGCGTTCGGCATACTTGGCGCCGACGTCGTCGAGCCCGCATGACCTGTTGGGTTCGTGCGCGCCGATCTCTGACGTCGCGGGCCTCTAGCTCAATTGGCAGAGCAGCGGACTTTTAATCCGCGGGTTGTGGGTTCGAGTCCCACGGGGCCCACCAAAACCCCAGGTCAGCGGGGTAGTGGCCGGGGAGAGGCGCGACCAGAGCCATGCTTTAGCCATGGTTATCGTCGTCCTCGTCGTCCGGAGCATCCTCTAGCGCGGCCGCGGCGCGACGGTCCGTGAGCCGGCGGCCCAGGTAGACGTCCTGAGTCATCGATGGCCGGGAGTGACCCAGCTGGTGCGGGTGCGGTCCAGTCGCCGGTCCACGACGCGTAGAAAATTGCCCAATTGGGCAAAATTCGACCTCGAACCCGCGTGGACCGGGTCGAACTTTGCCCAATTGGGCAAAATTCGACGTCGGTGGCGGCGGCCCGACGGACAGTCCTGCACGGTGCAACGGCGCCAAGGACCCGCAGGCAATCTGCGGCCACGTGTCGACAAGTTGGGGTGCAGACGGGCGAGAAGGCAGTCCGCGTCAGTCACCGGGCGCCGCGCGCTTGAGGAACCGCTCTCGGTCGACGACGATGCGGCGGACC
>JBOHDE010000310.1:0-3984 GCA_050699035.1 Nocardioidaceae bacterium
GGCGGTGTGCACGGAGCGGACGGCGCGGGTGCAGTCCACGGCCCGGACCTGGGGCGACATCTGGCATGTCGACGGGTTGGCCCGGCAGCTGCGCAACGCGTTGTTCCGCGACCGTGACCCGGCGGACCACACGTACATCGACTGGCTCTACAGCGGCTAAGACCCCCTTCGGAAGGAACCTCAATGCGACGCGTACTCAGTGCGACGGCCGGTGCCACCGCCCTTCTCCTGCTGGCGGCCTGCGGCGGTGGCGACGGCGGGGGCACCACCGGTGGGGGCGACAAGGCCGGACCGGACGACATCACGGTCGGCGTGATACCGATCGTCGACGTGGCACCGCTCCACCTCGGCATCGAGCAGGGCTTCTTCGAGGAGCGCGACCTGAACGTCACGCTCGAGGCCGCGCAGGGTGGGGCCGCGGTCGTGCCCGGCGTGGTCAGCGGCGAGTTCCAGTTCGGCTTCAGCAACGTGACGTCGCTGCTGCTGGCCAGCTCGGAGGGCCTGCCGCTGAAGATCGTGGCGCCAGGCAACTCCTCCACCGGGGAGCAGGGAGCGGACTTCAGCGGTGTGGTGGTGCCCAAGGGCAGCGACATCAAGGACGCCGCCGGACTGGGCGGCAAGCAGGTGGCCGTCAACACGCTGAAGAACATCGGTGACACGACCGTGCGGCAGTCGGTCGAGAAGGCAGGAGGCGACCCCGACGCGGTGAAGTTCACCGAGCTTCCGTTGCCCGACATGCCCGCCGCCTTGGCCGAGGGGCGGGTGGACGCGGCGTGGCTGGTGGAGCCGTTCCTCACCATCGCCAAGAGCCAGGGCGCGACGGAGATCGCCTCGAACCTGGTCGACACCCAGGACGACCTGATGATCGCCGCATACTTCACCTCCGAGGAGGTCCAGAAGTCCGACCCCGATCTGGTCGAACGCTTCACCGAGGCGATGAACGAGTCGCTGGAGTACGCCGACCAGAACCCTGATGCGGTGCGCGAGATCATCTTGACGTACACCGAGATCGATCCTGCGATCGCCGAGAAGGTGGTCCTGCCGAAGTGGTCCAGCGAGGTCAACACCGACACGGTCGACCTGCTCGCCGAGCTGGCCCTCGAGGACGGGCTGGTGAAGGAGCCGATCGACACCTCGGCCCTGCTGCCATGACCGCAGCCCTGGGGCTGCTCGGGCTGCTGGGTTTCGTCGGGATCCTCGAGCTGGTGCCGCGGATCGGGCTGGTCGACTCGAGGTTCCTGCCGCCGTTCAGCGAGATGGTGGCCGCGCTGGGCGGAGAGGTCGGCACGCCGGAGTTCTGGTCCGCGCTGGGCAGCACGGTGCGCGGCTGGGCCATCGGGCTGGCGATCGCGGTCGCGGCCGGGGTGGTGATCGGCATGGTGATCGGCAGCATCCCGTTGCTGCGCGCGGCGACCACCTCGACGATCGAGTTCCTGCGCCCGATCCCGTCGGTGGCGCTGATCCCGCTGGCGGTGCTGCTGTACGGCCCCAGTCCGCAGTCCACGCTGCTGCTGGTGGTCTACGCGAGCTTCTGGCAGGTGCTGGTCCAGGTGTTGTACGGCGTACAGGACGTCGACCCGGTCGCACGCGAGACCGCCCGTTCGTACCGGTTCAGCGCCTGGACGCAGGTGCGCCGGGTGACCTGGCCGACCACCCTGCCGTACGTGATGACCGGCTTCCGGCTGGCGGCCGCGGTGGCGCTGATCCTGGAGATCACCGGCGAGCTGGTGATCGGCTCGCCCGGCCTCGGCAAGCAGATCGCGGTGGCCCAGAGCTCGGGAGCGGTGGACACGATGTACGCCCTGGTGATCGTGACCGGTGTGTTCGGCGTACTCGTCAACCTGGTCGCCCGGTTGCTGGAGCGCCGCAGCCTGCACTGGCATCCGTCGGTGCGCGGAGAGGTGCCCCGATGAGATCCGTGGTGCGTCGGACGCTGCTGACCGTCGGCCTGCCGGTCGTGCTGGTCACCGCCTGGTGGTTCGCCACCGCGAACAGCACCAACTTCTTCTGGCCACCGCTGCGGGAGATCCTGACGGCCTTCGCCGACACCTGGTTCAGCAGCCGGATCATGGCCGACGTCGTGCCCAGCCTGGTCCGGCTGCTGGTCGGGTACGCCCTGGCGCTGGTCTTGGGCATCGGCCTCGGGGTGGCGATCGGCTCGTCCCGCACCCTGCGAAGCGTGGTCGAGCCGGTGCTGGAGTTCTTCCGGGCCATCCCCCCGCCGGTCCTGGTGCCGATCCTGATCCTGTTCGCCGGCATCGGCAACGAGATGAAGGTGCTGGTGATCGTGTCCGGCTGCCTGTGGCCGGTGCTGCTGAACACGGTCGAGGGCGTGCGAGGGCTCGACGAGGTGCTCCGCGACACCGCCCGCTGCTACGGGTTGGGACGCCGGTCGCAGCTCACCCATCTGGTGCTACGAGGCGCCAGCCCGCAGATCGCCGTCGGTGCTCGGCAGGCGCTGTCCATCGGCATCATCTTGATGGTGATCAGCGAGATGTTCGCCGCGTCGAACGGCGTCGGCTTCACCATCATCCAGTTCCAGCGCACGTTCGCGATCCCGGAGATGTGGAGCGGCATCATCCTGCTCGGTCTGATCGGGATCACCTTGGCGTTCCTCTTCCGGCTGGTCGAGTCCCGGGCGCTCGCCTGGTACCGCGGCCTGCGGATGACCCAGCGAGGAGAAGGCTGACATGACCACCCCGACCACCCCGCCCGAGACGCTGGGCACCCCGGCTCCGATTCTCGAGGTACGGGGTGTGCAGAAGATCTACCAGGGCAAGCAGCGCAACGTCGAGGCGGTCCGCGACCTGACGTTCTCCATCGCGGCCGGCGAGATGACCTGCATCGTCGGCCCGTCCGGTGCCGGGAAGACCACGCTGCTCAAGTGCGTCGCCGGCCTGCTGGACACCACCGCCGGCGAGATCGTGCTGGAGGGCGAGCGCGTCACCGGCCCGCCGCGGGGGATGGCCGTGGTCTTCCAGGAGTACGGGCGCAGCCTGTTCCCCTGGCTGACGGTGCGGCAGAACGTCGAGCTGCCGCTGAAGGAGAAGAACCTTCCCAAGGCCGACCGGGACCGCCTGGTCGACGAGGCGCTGGCGGCGGTCGGGCTGGCCGACGTGCACGGGGCGCATCCCTGGCAGCTGTCCGGCGGCATGCAACAGCGGGTCGCCATCGCCCGGGCGGTCGCCTACGAGCCGAAGGTGCTGCTGATGGACGAGCCGTTCGCGGCCGTCGACGCCCAGACTCGTGGGGAGCTCGAGGACCTCGTCCGCGCGCTCTGGAAACGCCTCGGCGTCACCGTGCTGTTCGTGACCCACGACATCGACGAGGCGGTCTACCTCGGCCAGCGGGTGATCGTGTTGTCGATGTCGCCGACCGTGGTGCTGGCCGACGTCGCCGTCGACCTGCCCGACCAGCGCGACCAACTGCACACCAGGTCGCTGCCGCGCTTCGCCGAGCTCCGGGCGAAGGTGTACGAGCTGATCCAGCAGGCCAAGCGTGGCGGCCGGCCCGGCGCCGGTGACGAGGACGAGCAGCCGGGGACGGCGGTCGCGGCCGACGCGCAGGGCGGCTCCATGTGAGGAGCCCGGTTGCCGCGCCCCGCGTGCTGTTGTTCGCGGCGGTGCTCCTGGTGGCGTTCAACCTGCGTGGGTCGATCGCGGTGGTCGCGCCGCTGCTGCCGCAGATCAGGGCCGACCTGTCCCTGTCGGCGACCACGGCGGGTCTGCTGACCACGCTGCCAGTGCTGTGCTTCGCCGCCGCGGCACCGGCCTCGACCTGGCTGGCCAGACGGTCCGGCCTCGAGACCGCCATCTTCGCCGGCTGCCTGGCGATCGCGCTGGGCACGGTGCTGCGGACTCTGGGCGGCACCGCTGTGCTGATGGCGGGGACGCTCGTCATCGGTCTCGGCATGACGCTGGGCAACGTGTTGGTCCCGGTGGCCATCAAGCGAGATTTTCCTGCCCGGGCAGGAAAACTGACCGG
>JBOHDE010000311.1:0-3960 GCA_050699035.1 Nocardioidaceae bacterium
GGCCGGCTTCGACGGTTGGCGGCGGCTGGCCGACCGCCGGCACGACGGGCTCGACCCGTGGGCCGCTGCACGCCTCGACCAGCTGAGCGAGCTGGCCGCGCGGGGAGCCGAGGCTGCCGCCGGCGACACGCTCGTGCATGCCGACGTGCGGGCCGACAACATGCTGCGTCGACCCGACGGCTCGATGGTCCTCATCGACTGGCCGTGGGCGTCGCACGGCGCCGACTGGGTCGACTCGATGCTGCTGTTCGGCAACGTCGAGCTACATGGCGGCCACGACGTGGACGCGCTGCTCGCCGCCCATCCGCTGACCGCCGCCGCGGACCCCGCAGACGTGACCGCGTTCGTGGCCGGGCTGACCGCGTTCTTCCTCGACCAGGCCTGCCAGCCGCCGCTACCGGGCCTCCCCACGCTCCGTGCCTTCCAGCAGGCGCAGGGTGACGCGCACCTGCGCTGGCTGCGCCGCCGCCTCGACGCCCCCTGATTTTTATTGGTACGGGGGCGCCCCGTTCCACTAGGTCTGGAACGGGGCGCCCCCGTACCAAACGAAAACGGGCCGGATGGGGGACACCGGCGTGACCTGGATCGGCCCGGCAGGGCAGGCTAGGGCCATGACGGACCGGCAGCTCCCGAAGTGGACCGAGCTCAGGCCCCTACTCCGACCGAAGCCGCTCGAGCTCAACCCCACCGACCGCCGGCTGGCGAAGGCGCTGACCATCGCCGACCTGCGGCGGGCCGCCCTCCGGCGCACCCCGCGGTCGGTGTTCGACTACACCGACGGCGCCGCCGAGAGCGAGATCAGCCTGGCCCGAGCGCGCCGGCTGTTCCGTGACCTGGAGTTCCGGCCGCAGATCCTGCAGGACGTGTCGCGGCTCGATACCACGACCACGGTCCTGGGCCGGCCGTCGGCGCTGCCGTTCAGCTTCGCACCAACCGGTTTCACCCGGATGATGCAGCACGAGGGCGAGCGGGCCGTGGTGCGGGTCGCCGAGCGGCGCGGCATTCCGTACGCCCTCTCCACCATGGGCACCACGTCGATCGAGGACGTCGCCGCCGCCGCACCGAGCGCCCGCACCTGGTTCCAGCTGTACGTCTGGAAGGACCGCGGTGCCGGCGAGGAGCTGATCCAACGCGCCAAGGACGCCGGGTACGAGGCGCTCGTGCTGACCGTCGACGTGCCCGTCGCGGGCGCGCGGCTGCGTGACACCCGCAACGGGTTCGCGATCCCGCCGGCGCTGACCGCGAAGACCGTGCTCGACGCCGCCACCCACCCGGCCTGGTGGCTGAACCTCCTCACCACCGAGCCGCTGACGTTCGCCTCGTTGAGCAGCTGGGACGGCACGGTCGCCGACCTGATCGACACGATGTTCGACGCGTCGATGACGCTCGCCGACCTCGACTGGGTCCGCAGCTGCTGGGACGGCCCGCTGATCGTCAAGGGCATCCAGACCGTCGACGACGCCCGCCAGGTGGTCAAGGCCGGCGCCGAGGCGATCGTGCTGTCCAACCACGGCGGCCGCCAGCTCGACCGGGCGCCGGTGCCGCTTCGCCTGGTGCCGGATGTCGCCGAGGCGGTCGGCGACAGCGCCGAGGTCATCCTCGACACCGGCATCATGAGCGGTGCCGACATCGTCGCCGCCGTCGCCCTCGGCGCGCACTCCACGCTGGTCGGACGGGCGTACCTCTACGGCCTGATGGCGGGCGGCGAACGCGGTGTGGAGCGGGCGGTCGACATCCTCGAGGCCGAGATCCGCCGCACCATGGCCCTACTCGGCGCACCGACCATCGCCGACCTCGGACCGCAGCACGTCAAACTCCCCTGACCGGTCCGGCTCAGCGCATCGGCCGCCGGGTAGTCGAGCACACCCCCACGCGTTCTGGATCACCCCCACTGCTGCAGAGGTGGGGATGATCGTGAACGGCACGGATCCGTGCCGTTCAGGACGTGAGTTCGGGGACCCCGTCACCGACGCTGCAGGAACTCCCGCATCGCGGCCCGCGCCTCGTCGGACCCGAACAGCCGGGCCGAGAGGGCGGCCAGCTCCTCACCGCGGGCATCGATGTCGGCGACCAGGCCGGCGTTCAGCAGCCGCTTGGTCTCCCGCAGCCCTTGCGGCGCTCCGGTCGCGACGCCGGCGACCGCGGCCGCGACCTCGTCGTCCAGCCGGTCCGCGGACACGGCGGTCGTGACCAGACCCATCTGCGCCGCGGCGGCGCCGTCGAAGGTCGCACCGGACAGGAACGTCCACGACGCGGCCCGGCTCGTCATCCGCGGCAGGACGGTCAGTGAGATCGTCGCCGCGGTCAGCCCGAGCCGCGCCTCGGTGAGCGCGAACGTCGACCCGGCGTCGGCGACTACGACATCGCAGGCCGCGACCAGGCCGATCCCGCCGGCCCGGACGGCCCCGTGGACCCGGCCGACCACCGGCTTGTCCAGCGCGACGATCTGCCGCAGCAACGCCACCACCACGCGGGTGCCCTCCGCCATCCCGTCGGCCAGCGCCTCGAACAGGTCGGCGCCGGCGCAGAAGGTTGGACCCTCCGCGCGCAGCACGACGACCCGCGCCGCGCCGTCCGCCTCCGCCGCGCCGAGCGCCGCAGCCAGCTCACCGACCAGCTGGCGCGACAGCGCGTTGCGGTTGTGCTGCGAGTCGAGCGTGATCGTGGCGACTCCGTCGGCGACGGCCAGGTGGACGACAGCAGGCATGTCGGCAAGCCTCTCAGTACGACTTGGGCAGGCCGAGCGAGTGCATGGCCACGAAGTTGAGCACCATCTCCCGGGAGACCGGTGCGATCCGGCCGGCCCGGGTCGCCGCCAGCAGCGAGGCCAGGCCGTACTCCGAGGCGAGACCGTTGCCGCCGTGCGCCTGGATCGCCCGGTCCACCACGGTGCAGGCGGCCTCGGCCGCGGCGTACTTCGCCATGTTCGCCGCCTCACCGGCGGCGGCGTCGTCGCCGGCGTCGTAGAGGGCGGCGGCGCGCTGCGTCATCAGCCGGGCCAGCTCGATCTCGATGTGCGACTGCGCGAGCGGGTGGGCCAGGGCCTGGTGCGACCCGATCGGCGCCCCGAAGACCTCCCGGGTCTTGGCGTACTCGGTCGCTCGCCGGAGCGCGAACCTGCCAAGCCCGGTGGAGAAGGACGCCGCCATGATCCGCTCCGGGTTGAGCCCGGCGAACAGCTGCGCGAGGCCGGCGCCCTCGGCTCCGACCAGCGCGTCCGCGGGCAGGCGTACGTCGTCGAAGAACAGCGTGAACTGCCGTTCCGGCGACAGCAGGTCCATCGCGATCGGCTGCCACTCGAACCCGGGGGCATCGGTGGGTACGACGAACAGCGCCGGCTGCAGTCGGCCGGTGCGGGCGTCCTCGGTGCGGGCGACGACGAGCACCGACTCGGCCTCGTCGACGCCGGAGATGTAGGTCTTGCGCCCGGTCAGCAGCCAGTCGTCGCCGTCGCGGCGGCCGGTCGTGGTGATGTTGTGGGCGTTGGACCCGGCGTCCGGCTCGGTGATCGAGAACGCCATCGTGCGGGTGCCGTCGGCGAACCCCGGCAGCCAGCGCTGCTTCTGCGCGTCGGTCCCGAACCGGGCGATCACGGTCGCGCAGATCGCCGGCGACACCACCATCAGCAGCAGCGGGCAGCCGGCCGTGGCGAGCTCCTCGCACACCGCGGCCAGGTCGCCGATGCCGCCGCCCCCGCCGCCGTACTCCTCGGGCACCGCGACACCGAGGTAGCCGTGCTTGCCCATGTCGGCCCAGAGGTCGGTCGTCTTCTCGCCGGCCCGGGCGCGCTCGCTGAAGTATCCCCGGCCGTAGCCCGCGGCCAGGTCGGCGACCGCCTTGCGCAGCGCGACGCGCTCGGCGGACTCGGCGTACGGGTTCACGATTGACCTCCTGGGTCGGCTGGGTTCACGGCTGGGGTCACGACGGCGATGACGGCACCGGCCGTCACCTGCTCGCCGG
>JBOHDE010000312.1:0-3955 GCA_050699035.1 Nocardioidaceae bacterium
TGGGGCTGAGGCCCAGCTGTTCGCCCGTCTCGCGCAGGCTCAGCCAGGCGGGGACGACGGCATCAAGGGTGGGCGTCTCTGTCTCACTCACGGGACCAGCGTAGGAGACCCGAGCCGCACCCCGCTGCGCCGACCCCCTCGCGGACACACCGACGGCGAGGACTCAGGCGCCGCGACCCGCCCACGACCGCGCAGGTCACCGATCTCGTCGATCAGCGCTGCTACCGTCACTCTCAGTTACAACGGTCACATTGGCCTCATTGGTGTCAAAGGCCGCTTCTTCCCCATCTGCGATTTCTCGGAGGACCGCCGATGCTTCCCCTCTCCTCGCGGCTGCGCCGCCTGAACCTCACCAGGAAAGTTCTGCGTCGCTGGACGCCGTCTCGCCCTCTGCCCCTCACCTCGCCCCTTGGCTCGTCCCGCAACCTGCGTCGGGCCCGAACCTGGCGCACCGCCCCGGCCGCCACCTGCGCGGCCATCCTCGTCGTCACGCCGCTGGCCGGCGACTACACCGTCAAGCCGGGCGACACCGTCTGGGGCATCGCCAAGGCGCACGAGAGCACGGTCAAGGCGATTGTCCGCGCCAACCGACTCCAGCACGGCGGCGACCTGATCTTCCCCGGCGACGTCCTTGAGATCCCGGCAGCGCACCCGCGCGGCCCGGCCAAGCAGAAACCCCGTGCCACGACCAAGCCCCGCGCCGCGACCAAGCCGGTGGCGCGGACGACCGACCCTGACGCCCGCCGGATCGTCGTGCACACGGTGCGGCGCGGAGACACGGTCGGTGCGATCGCCAAGCACTACCACGCGTGGACCCGCGAGCTGATCAAGTCCAACGGCGGCTCGACCGTCATCCACGAGGGGCAGCGGTTGCGGGTGCCGGTCGTGGTGGCCCGCGCGGAGCCGCAGCGGGCCCGCGCAGACTCCGCGATGAGCCGGGCGGGGGTACGCCGGATCATCACCAAGACGGCCCGACGCCACGGCGTCGACCCCAACCTCGCACTGGCGGTCAGCTGGCAGGAGGCCGGCTGGCAGTCCGACGTCGTCTCCCGCGCAGATGCCGTCGGCGCAATGCAGGTCATCCCGTCCACCGGTCGCTGGATCGGCGAGATGACGGGCCGCGAGCTCGACCTGAAGAACGTCGCGCACAACGCGTACGCCGGTGTCGTCTTGCTGAAGTTCCTGCAGGACCGCACGTCCACGCCGCGTGCGCTGGCGGGCTACTACCAGGGTCTGGCCGCAGTCGAGAAGCACGGCCTCTATGACGACACCAAGCAGTACGTCCGCAACGTGCTGGCGATCAAGCGGCGCTTCGAGAAGGGTCACTACCCGCACTGACGACGGTGTGAGCCTGGCCACCGCTGGCGGCGCGGCTGACCCGACCGGATTGCGCGCCTCCTTACACTCGGGCTGACGCCAAGTGATCAACGCCCGATCACACGGAAGGACGCCAGCGTGGACACGACCGCCGCAGACCCCCTGGTCGGGGCTTTGCTCGACGGTCGCTACCGCGTGGGCCCACGGGTCGCCCGCGGCGGCATGGCCACTGTGTACGAGGCCACCGACATCCGGCTCGACCGGCAGGTCGCGGTCAAGGTCTTGCATGCCGGGTACGCCGAGGACCCCGACTTCGTCACCCGCTTCCAGCGGGAGGCCCGGTCCGCGGCCCGGCTCGCCCACCCCAACGCGGTCAGCGTGTTCGACCAGGGCAATGACAACGGCACGCTGTTCCTGGCGATGGAGTACGTCCCGGGCTACACGCTGCGTGACCTGATGCGCGAGCAGGGGCCGCTCGCCGGTTCGCGGGCGCTGGCGCTGCTCGAGCCGGTGCTGTCCGCGCTGTCGGCCGCCCACGCGGCGGGGTTCGTGCACCGTGACGTCAAGCCGGAGAACGTCCTGCTGACCGACGACGGCCGGGTCAAGGTGGCCGACTTCGGGCTGGCGCGGGCGCTCGAGACCTCCAACCAGACCACGGCGACCAGCGGCGTGCTGATCGGCACCGTGTCCTATCTCGCGCCCGAGATGGTCGTCGACGGCAGCGCCGACACACGGTCCGACGTCTACGCGTCCGGCGTCTTGCTGTACGAGATGCTCACCGGCCGCAAGCCTCACCAGGGCGACTCGCCGATCCAGGTGGCCTACAAGCACGTACACGAGGACGTGCCGCCGCCGTCGCTGGCGGTCGCCGGCATCCCGCCGTACCTCGACGCGCTGGTCGCCCGCGCGACGTCACGCCAGCGGGAGGCCAGGTTCGCCGACGCCAACGTGATGCTGCGCCAGGTACGCCGGGTGCGGCACGCGCTCGACCACGGCGTCGTCGACGACCCCGAGCTCACCGCCGACCTCGCGCCGATGGCGCCGATCGTGCTCAGCGTGCCGGACGAGATCCCGGCCGAGGTTGGGCTGCTCGAGGACGACGACGGCCGCGAGCACACCCTGCAGGTCACGCCCCAGCAGCAGCCCGCGGAGCAGCAGTACGCCGAGTCACCCCCGACCCACGAGCGGCCGCGCCGCAGCCGCCGTGGACTGGCGGCGTTCCTCGTCGTACTCCTGCTCGCTGCGGCAGCGGCGGCCGGCGGCTGGTACTACGGCGTCGGCCGGTTCACGGATGCACCCGACCTGCGCAACATGACGCTCGCCCAGGCTGAGCAAGAGCTCGCCGGCACCGATCTCGAGCTGGCCAGCAGCCGTGGCTTCTCCGAGAACGTCCCCGTCGGACGGATCATCTCCACCGACCCGGAGGCCGGCGGTCGATTACTCAAGAGCGGCACGATCGAGGCCCTGGTGTCGAAGGGCAAGGAGCGCTACGACATGCCCGAGGTCGAGGGGCTGACGGAGCGGGCGGCCCTCGACGCGCTCGGCAACAATCATCTCGACGGCACGGTCACCGAGAAGTACTCCGACTCGGTGGACGAGGGCATCGTCATCCGGGCGTCGGCGGAACCCGGTCACCGGCTGAAGCGTGACGCCAAAGTCGAGCTGTTCGTCAGCAAGGGCAGACAGCCGATCGAGGTCAAGGACTACACCGGTGCCGTCTTCAAGGACGCGGCCAAGGAGCTGAAGGCAGCCAAGCTGAAGCCGGTGGCGAAAGACGAGTTCAGCGAGACGGTCGCCAAGGGTGTGGTGATCAGCCAGAACCCGAAGGACGGCACGCTGTTCAAGGGTGACGAGGTCACGCTGGTGGTGTCGGCCGGGCCGCCGCTGGTCGACGTACCCGCCGTCTTCGGCAAGCCCGAGGCCGAAGCCACCAAGGCACTCACCGACGCGGGCTTCCAGGTGGACGTGCAGCATGCTCCGGGGTACGTCGGGTTCAACCTGGTCGCCTCACAGGAGCCCGGCGTCGGCAGCAAGGCGCCCAAGGGTTCCAAGGTGACCATCTACCTGTACTGAGGCACGACGACGCGCCGCCCCGCTGCGGCACGGGAGCGACGTCGAATTTTGCCCAATTGGGCAAAGTTCCACCTCGAACCGGCGGGACCGGGTCGAATTTTGCCCAATTGGGCAATCCTTGACCGGCATCGAGTCGCCGGGGCCGGGTCCCCACGCGTACCCGATCATCCCCACTCCTGCAGGCGTGGGGATGGTCGGGAACGGCACGGTCCCGTGCCGTTCGCGGCGGGGCGGGTGCGGTCTGAGAGGCTGCTCCGGTGACGTCCCCCACCGTGGCGGTGAGCGACCCCCGGTACGCCCGGATCGCCGCCCTCAGCCTGCTGTTCGTCACCGCATCGTGGGGCTCGACGTTCTTCCTGATCAAGGACCTGCTCGACCGGGTGCCCGTGCTCGACTTCCTCGCCGTCCGGTTCGCGATCGCGTCGGTCGCGCTGTTCCTGGTGGCGCCGCGGGCCGTGCTCCGGTTGTCGCCGGAGGCCCGCCGGCACGGCGCGGTCCTCGGCCTCGTCTACGGCGTGGCGCAGATCCTGCAGACGCACGGGCTGGGGCACACCGCCGCCAGCGT
>JBOHDE010000313.1:0-3932 GCA_050699035.1 Nocardioidaceae bacterium
CCGTACGCCCGGCGCGAGCTGCCCGGCCGCGTCGTCGGCACGTTCCTACGGGGCCGGCCCACCGTGCTCGACGGGAAGCTCCAGTGAGCGGAGACGCGGCGCTGCTGGTGCTCGAGGACGGTCGCGCGTTCCGCGGCGCGTCCTTCGGCGCCGCGGGCGAGACGTTCGGCGAGGCGGTGTTCTCGACCGGGATGACCGGCTACCAGGAGACGCTCACCGACCCGTCGTACCACCGCCAGGTCGTGGTGATGACCGCCCCGCACGTCGGCAACACCGGCGTCAACGACGAGGACCCCGAGTCCGGCCGGATCTGGGTGGCCGGGTACGTCGTCCGCGACCCGGCCCGGGTGCCGTCCAGCTGGCGCGCGGTCCGCAGCCTCGACGACGAGCTGCGCGCCCAGGGCGTGGTCGGGATCAGCGGCATCGACACCCGCGCGCTGACCCGCCACCTGCGCGAGCGCGGCGCGATGCGGGTCGGCATCTCGACCACGGAGGGCGACGCCGACACCCTGCTGGCCCGGGTACGGCAGACCGCGCCGATGCAGGGTGCCGACCTGGCCGACGCGGTGACGACCGCCGAGCCGTACGTCGTGCCGGCAGTGGGGGATCGGCGCTTCACCGTCGCCGCGCTCGACCTCGGCATCAAGGCGATGACCCCCGCGCAGCTGGCCCGGCGGGGGATCGACGTGCACGTGCTGCCGTCGACCTCGAGCCTGGACGACGTGCTCGCGGTCCGTCCGGACGGCGTGTTCTTCTCCAACGGCCCGGGCGACCCGGCCACCGCCGATCGGGCAGTCGCGGTGCTGCGGGGTGTGCTCGACCGCGGTCTGCCGTACTTCGGGATCTGCTTCGGCAACCAGCTGTTCGGCCGGGCGCTGGGCTTCGGCACGTACAAGCTCACCTACGGCCACCGCGGGATCAACCAGCCGGTGCTCGACCGCACCACCGGCAAGGTCGAGGTCACCGCGCACAACCACGGGTTCGCCGTCGACGCACCGCTCGACGGCGGCACGGACACGCCGTACGGCCGGGTCGAGGTCAGCCACGTCTGCCTCAACGACGACGTGGTCGAAGGGCTGCGGCTGGTCGACGCCGGCGGTCGGCTGACGGCGTTCTCGGTGCAGTACCACCCGGAGGCCGCCGCCGGTCCGCACGACGCGGGCTACCTGTTCGACCGGTTCGCCGACCTGCTCGCGACGTCCCAGGGAGCACACGCCTGATGCCCCGCCGTACTGACCTCTCCTCGGTCCTGGTGATCGGGTCGGGACCGATCGTGATCGGCCAGGCCTGCGAGTTCGACTACTCGGGCACGCAAGCGTGCCGGGTGCTGAAGGAGGAGGGCCTGCGGGTCATCCTGGTCAACTCCAACCCGGCGACGATCATGACCGACCCGGAGTTCGCCGACGCGACGTACGTCGAGCCGATCACGCCGGGCTTCATCGAGCAGGTGATCGCCAAGGAGCGCCCGGACGCGTTGCTCGCGACGCTCGGCGGCCAGACCGCGCTCAACGCCGCGGTGGCGCTGGACGAGGCCGGTGTGCTGGACAAGTACGGCGTCGAGCTGATCGGCGCGTCCATCGAGGCGATCGAGCGTGGCGAGAACCGGCAGAGCTTCAAGCGGGTCGTCGAGGAGCTCGGCGGCGAGGTCGCGACGTCGGTGATCTGCCACTCGATGGACGACTGCCTCGGCGCGGTCGAGGACCTGCGCTACCCCGTCGTCGTACGCCCGTCGTTCACCATGGGCGGCGTCGGCTCCGGCATGGCCCACGACGAGGACGACCTGCGGCGGATCGCCGGCGCCGGCCTGGCCGCCAGCCCCACAACCGAGGTGCTGCTGGAGGAGTCCATACTCGGTTGGAAGGAGTACGAGCTGGAGGTGATGCGCGACCGGGCCGACAACGTCGTCATCGTCTGCTCGATCGAGAATCTCGACCCGATGGGCGTGCACACCGGTGACTCGATCACGGTCGCACCGGCGATGACGCTGACCGACCGCGAGTACCAGAAGATGCGCGACCTGGCGATCGGCATCATCCGGTCGGTCGGCGTCGACACCGGCGGCTGCAACATCCAGTTCGCCGTCGACCCGGCCGACGGCCGGCTGATCGTGATCGAGATGAACCCCCGGGTGTCGCGGTCGTCGGCGCTGGCGTCGAAGGCCACCGGCTTCCCGATCGCGAAGATCGCGGCGAAGGTCGCCATCGGCTACACCCTCGACGAGATCCCGAACGACATCACCGCGGAGACGCCGGCCAGCTTCGAGCCGACGCTCGACTACGTCGTGGTCAAGGTGCCGCGGTTCGCGTTCGAGAAGTTCCCGGCGGCCGACCCGCGGCTTACCACGCACATGAAGAGCGTCGGCGAGGCGATGGCGATCGGCCGCAACTTCACCGAGGCGCTGCAGAAGGCGCTGCGCTCGCTGGAGAAGGACGGCGCGGAGTTCTCCTGGGCGCACGAGCCCGGCGACAAGGCCGACCTGCTGGCGCGGGCGAGCACGCCGCACGACGGCCGGCTCGCGGTGGTGATGGACGCGGTGCGGGCCGGAGCGACGCCGGCCGAGCTGTTCGCCGCGACCGGGATCGACCCGTGGTTCCTCGACCAGCTGGCCCTGGTCGACGAGCAGGCGGCGGAGGTGCGCGCCGCGGCCGAGCTGACCCCCGCGCTGCTGCGGACCGCGAAGCGGCACGGGTTCTCCGACACCCAGATCGCCGAGCTGCGCGACATGCGCGCCGACGTCGTACGCGGGGTCCGCTGGGCGCTCGGGGTCCGTCCGGTCTACAAGACCGTCGACACCTGCGCCGCCGAGTTCGCCGCCAAGACGCCGTACCTGTACTCCAGCTACGACGAGGAGACCGAGGTCGCGCCGCGTGAGCGCGAGGCGGTGATCATCCTCGGCAGCGGGCCCAACCGGATCGGCCAGGGCATCGAGTTCGACTACTCCTGCGTGCACGCGTCGATGGCGCTGTCGGCCGCCGGCTACGAGACGGTGATGGTCAACTGCAACCCCGAGACCGTGTCGACCGACTACGACACCTCCGACCGGCTTTACTTCGAGCCGCTGACGCTGGAAGACGTGCTCGAGGTCGTGCACGCCGAGCAGCAGGCCGGGCCGGTCGCCGGCGTGATCGTGCAGCTCGGCGGGCAGACCCCGCTCGGTCTCGCGCAGGGGCTCGCCGACGCCGGCGTCCCGATCGTGGGCACGTCGCCGGAGGCGATCCACCTGGCCGAGGACCGGGGCTCGTTCGGCCGGGTGCTGGCCCGGGCCGGGCTGCCCGCGCCGAAGCACGGCACCGCGACGTCGTTCGCCGAGGCGAAGGAGATCGTCGACGAGATCGGCTACCCGGTGCTGGTCCGGCCGTCGTACGTCCTGGGCGGCCGCGGCATGGAGATCGTCTACGACGAGACCGCGCTCGAGGGCTACATCCAGCGCGCCACCGAGATCTCGCCGGCGCATCCGGTGCTGGTCGACCGGTTTCTCGACGACGCGGTCGAGATCGACGTCGACGCGCTGTACGACGGCAAGGAGCTGTTCCTCGGCGGAGTGATGGAGCACATCGAGGAGGCCGGCATCCACTCCGGCGACTCGTCGTGCGCGCTGCCGCCGATCACGCTCGGCCGCGACGAGATCGAGCGGATCCGGGCGTCGACCGAGGCGATCGCCACCGGCGTCGGCGTACGCGGCCTCTTGAACGTGCAGTACGCCCTGACCTCCGACGTGCTGTACGTGCTGGAGGCCAACCCGCGGGCGTCGCGCACGGTGCCGTTCGTGTCGAAGGCGACCGCGACACCGCTGGCCAAGGCGGCTGCCCGGGTCATGCTCGGCACGCGGATCGCCGACCTGCGCGCCGAGGGCCTGCTCCCGGCCGACGGCGACGGCGGCGACCTGCCGGCGACGTCCCCGATCGCGGTCAAGGAGGCGGTGATGCCGTTCA
>JBOHDE010000314.1:0-3930 GCA_050699035.1 Nocardioidaceae bacterium
CCGCTGACCGGCAAGGTCGCCCTCGTCACCGGGGCGTCCCGGGGCATCGGCGAGTCGATCGCGCGGACGCTCGCCCGCGACGGCGCGACGGTCGTCGGGGTGGACGTGCCGCCGATGGCGTCGGAGCTGGCCGCCCTGATGACCGAGCTAGGCGGCGAGTCGGTGACCGTCGACATCACCGGCATCGACGCGCCACAACGGATCGCCAAGCACGTCGCGGACAAGCACGACGGGGTCGACATCGTCGTCCACAACGCCGGCATCACCCGCGACAAGAAGCTCGCGAACATGAAGGCGGACGGCTGGCGTTCGACCATCGCGGTCAACCTGACCGCTCCCGAACGCATCACCGCCGAACTGCTCGAGCAGAAGCTGGTCCGCGACAACGGCCGGATCATCGGGGTCGCGTCGATCGCCGGCATCGCCGGCAACCTCGGCCAGACCAACTACGGCGCGTCGAAGGCCGGTGTGATCGGGCTCGTCGAAGCGCTGGCCCCGACCTTGCACAACGGCGTGACCGTGAACGCCGTCGCGCCGGGCTTCATCGAGACCCAGATGACCGCAAAGATCCCGCTGGTGATCCGCGAGGCCGGGCGCCGGATGAACTCGCTGTCGCAGGGCGGTCTGCCGATCGACGTCGCGGAGACGATTGCGTGGTTCGCGAGCCCGGCGTCGACTGCGGTCAACGGCAACGTCGTGCGCGTCTGCGGCCAGAGCCTGCTCGGGGCCTGAGGATGACGACTCGCGAGCTGTCGGGCTCCCCGGCGATGCTGCCGCTCTACGCGAAGGCGCTCGGGCCGGCGCTTCCGGTGGTGGGTGGGTTGCCGGGGGTACGACGGACCGGCGACGCGTTGCCCGACTTGGAGCTGGTGCGCCGCGGCGTGACGACTGACCCCGATCGTCTCGCGGCGTACTCCACCGTCTGTGGCTTTGGTGTCCCGCGCGTGCTGCCCGCGACGTACCCGCATATCTTGGCGTTTCCCCTGCACCTGGCGCTGATGACCGACGGGGCGTTTCCCTTTGCCCCGATGGGAATCGTGCACGTCGAGAACCAGATCACGCAGCACCGGCCGATCGGGCTGGACGAGGCGCTGGACCTGCGGGTGTGGGCGGCCGACCTACGGCCGCACGCGAGGGGTCGGCAGTTCGACCTGGTCAGCGAGGCGAGCGTCGGCGGCGAGGTCGTGTGGCGCGACGTGAGCACGATGCTGCGGCGTGGACGTGGCGAGTCCGCGACCGCGCCGGCATCCGCCCTCGCCGACGTGGTGGCACCCGCGGGCGCCACCCGCTGGCGGGTCGCCGGCGACCTGGGCCGGCGCTATAGCGGGGTGTCCGGTGACCGCAACCCGATCCATCTGTACGGCGTCACGGCCAAGGCGCTCGGCTTCCCACGACAGATCGCGCACGGCATGTGGAGCAAGGCGCGCTGCCTGGCCGAGCTCGCCCCGCGGCTGCCCGACGCGTACTCGGTGACGGTCGCGTTCAAGAAGCCGGTGCTGCTGCCGGGAACGGTGGCGTTCGGCGCCGTGTCCTCCGGTGACGGCTGGTTGTTCGGGCTCGGCGACGCCGACCGCGACGTGCCGCACCTGGTGGGTACGGCGCAGCCGGTCTGATGCGGGCTATGGTGCGCTGCTATGGACCTGCTGATGGACGGCATCGTGTTCGGCGAGTCGCCACGGTGGCGGGACGGGCGGCTCTGGCTCTCCGACTGGGGCGCGGGCCGTGTCTTCTCGGTTGCGGCTGACGGCACGCCGACCGTCGAGGCGGAGGTCGCCTCGTTCCCGATGTGCATCGACTTCCTGCCTGACGGGCGGCTGCTGGTCGTATCGTCGGCCGACCGCCTGGTGCTGCGACGTGAGCCCGACGGCACTCTCGTGCCGCACGCCGACCTTGCCCCGGTGTCCACGAAGCCCTGGAACGACATCGTGGTGGACGGACGCGGTAACGCCTATGTCAACTCGATCGGCTTCGACTTCCCCGAAGGCGAGTTCGTGCCAGGGATCGTCGTACTCGTCTCACCTGACGGCAAGGTCACGCAGGTAGCCGACGGGCTCGCCTTCCCCAACGGGATGGCCGTGACGGCGGACGAGTCCACGCTGATCGTGGCCGAGTCGTACGCCGAGCAGCTGACGGCCTTCGACATCGCCGCCGACGGGACGCTCGGCAACCGCCGGGTGTGGGCCACCACCCCAGGCGACCATCCGGACGGGATCTGCCTCGATGCGACCGACGCGCTCTGGTACGCCGACGTCGGCAACCAGCATTGCGTGCGGGTCCGCGAGGGTGGGGACGTGCTCGCGACGGTCGACCTCGACCGCGGCGCGTTCGCCTGCGCTCTCAGTCGGGTCGCCGATCCCCAGCTGTTCGTCGTAGGCCAGGAGTGGGGCGGGCCCGATGCTGTCGGCGGTGCGACCGGCCAGGTCGTGGCGTTCCCGGCACCCGCTCCGGGCGCGGGCCACCCGTGACGGCTCTCGCATTCTCGGCCGGCTAGCCGCCGGTGCGGACCGGTGTCCCCTCCACCACACTCAGGTCGGTGGCCGGGCCGCTGATCGTGACCGGCTGCGGGATCTCCTGCCACCCGCCACCGTTCACCCGCCACTGCGCCGTGTACGTCACATCCACCGACGGCCGCACTGTCACACCGGCATCGGTGTACTCATGCACGATGTCCTTGACCGGGTACGGACCACCAGCCGTCTGGGTCCGCGCGGTCTCCCCGTCCCCGAACACCCACCCGAAACTGGTCGCCGTCGCCCGCACCTCCACCCGCTGACCCAACAACCGCAACCGCCGCTCGAACGCCTCCGGCTCGGCATAGAAGATCGTCTCGAAGTTCACCAACGTCTTCCCCGCCGGCTGCACCCGCACGGCGAGTGCTGGCAGACCCACCCGCCTGATCTCCCGCAACACCACCTGCCACGTCACCCGCGGCCGCGGCGCCTGCACCCCCACCGGCGGCGGAACATCCGGATCAAACGTGATGCATTCATGCCCGACGAGCGTCCAACCACCTACCGGTTCATACTGGCTCCCGCGACGACGTATCTCCTGCCGCCAATGGGTCGCTAGCAAACCGCCGCCCGTCGGACACGCACGAGCCTGTCCACATGCGTTCGCTGACCCAGGATCGGTCGCGTGGCCAGTCCCGCCGCACAATGCCGCGTAGCGATCCGACCAGATCACGTCAGGCTGGGCTGCCTGGAGCACCTCCTGCGGGGACGCCGGTTCGACGGTGCCTGGTCGCCCACCGTCTTCGGAGCACGAAAGACGAAAGTAGAAGCCGGACGCTGCTGCCCCTCCCTTGCCTTCCGGTTTGGGACACCGGGCTGCGCTGGCAGAAACGGCAGACACTTGCACGATGCCTCCTGCAAGGACAAAGGCCAAGGAAACAGCGAGAAGTTGACGGAACGTCATGACGCGACCTGCATCTGAGTAACAATCCACGACTTACGCGACGGGCTTACATGGACGTTTACGACCTCGTCACCACCCTTGATGTGCTCTACAGCAACGTCGGTGGCCGCCTTGTACTCCTGTTTGGCAGCCCGAATCTCGAATGACACGATCCGAGCCGGCCGCTTATCTGGGCGGAATACCGACTGGGACTTGACAGTCCACGCTCCGCCCCGCAGGTAGCCACCAGCTGCATAGACCTCGTCAGTCGACTTCACGATGTTCTGGCAGGACTCACAATCCGCGCTGACGATAGCCGTCAACTCCGTGGTGTCTCCCGAGATGGAGGTGTAGTTCAGGACATCGATGAAGTAGCGGGCGAAGTCGATCGCCGCCCGGTCGGTCCGCTGCGACGCCGACGCCGGGACCGTGGGTGGCTTAGCGGTCGGCGTTGGGGACGGCGAGGCGGACTTGCTGGCGCTGGGCGTGGCGCGCGGCTTCGCCTTTGGCTCGGCATCGTCGGAGCAACCGATGACC
>JBOHDE010000315.1:0-3877 GCA_050699035.1 Nocardioidaceae bacterium
TTGTGCATTCGCGCAACGTCGGCGCGACATTCGCGCCACCTCGGTGCGAAAGGGGGCGGGTTCGCGCAACGTCGGCGCGACATTCGTGCAACCTCGGTGCGAAGGGGGTTCGCCTGGTTAGGGCCAGAGGGCCAGGGTGAGCAGGGCGAGGGCGGTGGACGACTCGGCCAGCGCCCCGAGGACGTCCCCGGTGACACCGCCGAGGCGGACCACGGCGACCGCGGTCAGCACCAGCGACCACCCGGTCACCAGCAGCACGGCCAGCAGCGTCGCGAGCAGGCTGAGGTCGCCGGCCAACGCCGTCACGACGGCCAGCAGCGCCGTGCTCAGCGCCGCGGCCAGGAGCAGCGTCAACCCCACCGACCCCGCGACCTCCGCGCCGAGGCCGTCCGCCCGCGCGGCCGGCACCGCCGAACGGCAGGCCAACGTCATGCTCCACCGGCCGAGCACGACGGCGAGCAGGACCGCCGGCGGGCCGGCCGCACCGAGGTCGGCGAGCGCACCGACCTGCAGCCCGAGCACCAGCACGATCGTCACCACGCCGAACGGCCCGACATCGCCGCGGCGCATGATCTCCAGCGCTTCCCGCGCGGGACGTCCGCTGCCGAGCCCGTCGGCGAGGTCGGCGAGGCCGTCCCAGTGGATCAGCCGGGTCAGCACCGCCAGCACGGCCACCGCGAGCAGTGCGGCAGGCCAGGGCCCGAGGCTGTGGGACGCGCCCCAGAGGACGACTGCGGCCAGCACGCCCGGGGCGGACCCGACCACCGGCGCCAGCGCCATCGCACCCCCGGCGACCCGGCGGTCGACCTGCTGCGGAGGTGGGACCGGGAAGACCGTCAGCGTGCCGACGGCCAGCCGCAACGACTGGATCACAGGGTGACGATGCGTCCCGCGACGCACCAGAGCACCTGATCGCACTCCGCGGCGATCATCGTGTTGAGCCGCCCGAGCAGGTCGCGGAAGCGGCGCCCGGCCGGCGTCTCGGGATGGATCCCGCTGCCGACCTCGTTGGTGACCGCGACCAGGGTGCGCGACGTCGTGCGGAACGCCTCGGCGACCCGCTGGAACTCCTCCTCGAGGTCACGCTCGACCCGATCGAGGTCCGCGCCGTCCTCCCAGGCACCGAGCAGGTCGAGCGCACGGGTCAGCCACAGGGTCAGGCAGTCGATGAGTACGGGCGGTCCGGGCTTGCTCAGCACCCGCACGAGGTCGAGCGTCTCCCGCGTCTCCCACGTCTCGGGGCGGCGCTGCCGATGGCGCGCGACCCGGCGCTCCCAGTCGGCGTCGCCCGGATGCTGTCCGGAGGTGGCGACATACACGACGTTGCGGTGCGCCGAGAGCAGCCGCTCGGCCTCGTGCGACTTGCCGGACCGCGCTCCGCCGGTGACGAGTGTCCGCCGCGGCGGTACGGGCTGGGCGACCGCCCGCTGTCGCGACAGGGCGGTGCCGTCTGGCACGACCCGCGCGCCGAACGCCATCAGCCGCCGCGCCAGCTCCGGAGTCGGCGGGTTGTGGTGACCCAGGTGTACGGCGACGACGTCGGTGCCGCGGTCGATGGCGCCGACGGCCCGCATCGCCTGCACGGTCTGCGCGAACGTGGTGAGGTTGAGGTGGTCGCCGCGCAGCACCGCTTGGTCCCCGAACGTCTCCTCGAGCAGCACGTAGTCGTAGTGCGCCCCGCTCATCGCGGCGATGTCGTCGCCCTGCAGCGGCCCGGTGTCGGTGGCGTACAGCAGCCGCTTGCCGTCGGGCGCCTGCACGTCGTACAGGACGGCCTCGTCGTTGCCGCCGTGCCGCGCCGGCAGCACCCGCACGGAGTAGCCGCGCAGGTCGATCCGCTGCCCGGGCTTGACCACGGTGAGCGTGACGTTGCTGCCGTTGCCGACCCACTGGCTGCAGGCGTCGACCACCGGACGCGGCCCGAAGATCTCCAGCGGCGTGTCGGTGGCCCAGCTGCGGTAGAGCAGCATGGACGGGTCGAGATGGTCGGGATGCGCGTGCGTGACGAGCACTGCGCCGAGGCCGGTCAGGTCGACGCCCGCGCGCAACGCCTGACGCGGCGTCTCGGACCCACAGTCGAGCAGGATGCGGCCGTCGACGAGTGCACTGGTCTGGGCCCGGATCTCTCCCGAAACCCGGGCCGCTCTACATGAGGCACAGCCACAGAACGGGTTGGGCCAACCATCAGCGGAGCCGGTTCCGAGCAGCGTCACATCCATGTCTGTTCGTGCCTTTACCTTCACTGTGCGGGGGAACAGCGGGCAAGAGGTCCGTGCCGGACCCTCCTAAGCCGTGAAGGTTACCGGCTGGTCGAAGGCGGCACGCCGAGCCGTCCGACGCAATGCCGCCAGCAGCGGCCGTCCGGCCACGAGAAGCATGACCGATGTGAGAACTCCGCGTGGAATGTCCCACCCCAGCGACGTGGTCAGCCAGAACACCAGGTAGCGGCCGAGGTTGTCGGCGAGCGGGTCGCCGGCGACGTACGACACCTCCGGCCCGTAACTCGCGAACGGCCAGAACCACAGGTTCATCAGCAGGCCGTAGGCCACCCCGGAGACCAGCGCGAACGCGGCGACGCCGAGCACCTCGGTCCGCCCGCGCCACCCCGGCAGGCAGCCGGCGAGGAACCCGACCCACCCGGACGCGAACATCTGGAACGGCATCCACGGGCCGACGCCACCGGTCGCGAGCGCACCGGCGAAGATGGTCAGCGCGCCCAGCACGAACCCGAACCCGCGCCCGAACACGCGACCGCCGAGCATGATCACGATGAAGCTCGGCTCCAGCCCAGCCGCGCCCGGGGAGAGGGTGCGCAGCGCGGCGCCCACCGCCGCCAGCATGCCGAGCAGCGCCACCGACTTGGCGTCGATGCCGCCGGAGGTCAGCTCGGCCACGACGACGGCGGCCAGCAGCGGCAGGAGTACGACGAACAGCCACGGCGCGTCCGCCGAGTGCGACGTGTCGAGGGCGCTGCCCGGGTCGGTGAACAGCGGCCACCCGAACGCCACCAGGCCGATCGCGGAGATCAGCGCGAGCACCACGCCGGAGCGCCCGCGCATCGCGATCAGGTCGAACCGCGCCCCGCTCACGACGCCGGCTCCAGCGCCGCGGCCACGTCGGCGACCGTCAGCCACTTCAGCGGGGCCAGCACCTTGGCGACCTGGGGCGCGAACGCCGGGGAGGCGACGATGACGTCGGCCGTGGACCCGTCGGCGACCAGCTCGCCGTCGCCCAGCACGACGACCCGGTCGGCGACCTCGGCCACCAGCTCCACGTCGTGGGTGGCGAGCACGATGCCGTGTCCCTCGGCGCGCAGCAGGGTCAGGGTGTCGACCAGCCGGCGCTTGGCCGCGTAGTCCAGCCCGCGGGTCGGCTCGTCGAGCAGGATCAGCCGGGGCCGAGCGGTCAGCACGATGGCCAGGGCGAGGGTCAGCCGCTGGCCCTCGGACAGGTCGCGCGGGTGTTGCTCCGGGGGTACGCCAGGTGCCAGCCGGGCGAACAGCGCGGCACACGTACCCGGCGTCGCACCGGCGTCACGGTCGGCGGTGGTGCACTCGGACGCGACCGACTCGGCGTACAGCAGGTCGGCCGGCTCCTGCGGCACGAGACCGGCCAGCCGGACGAGCTCGTGCGGCCTGACGTCATACGGCGAGACGTCGCCCACCCGTACCCGGCCCGACGTCGGGCGGACCAGCGCCACCAGGGCACCGAGCAGCGTCGACTTCCCAGCGCCGTTGCGGCCCATCAGCGCGGTCACCTCGCCGGCCCGCAGGTCGAGGTCGACGCCGCGCAGCGCGTGGGTGCCCCCGCGGAAGCTGACCACCACGTCGCGCAGGCTGGCCAGCACCTCGCCATCGGCGACCCCGTCGGCGGACGG
>JBOHDE010000316.1:0-3873 GCA_050699035.1 Nocardioidaceae bacterium
CAGACGTACCGCTGCGACCTCACCTGGCTGACGTCGCGGTGGGCGTGCATCTTCGGCAGCGGGTGCGCCGGCATCTACGCGGACCGGCCCGACGACGGCTGTTGCACGCTCGGCGCGCACTTCTCCGACAAGGGCGACGAGAAGCGGGTCAAGAAGTTCGTCAAGCTGCTTGGCAAGGACGACTGGCAGTACCGCAAGGAGGGTCGCCGCGACGGTTGGGTCGAGACCGACGAGGACGGCGAGCGTAAGACCCGCACGGTCGACGGCGCCTGCATCTTCCACAACCGTCCCGGGTTCGCCGGCGGGCGCGGATGTGCTCTGCACGGCTACGCGCTCAAGCATGGCCTGCACCCGCTGGAGACCAAGCCGGACGTGTGCTGGCAGCTCCCCATCCGGCGTACGTTCCGTGACGTCGAGCTGGCCGACGGCTCGACGTACTCCGAGGTCACGATCACGGAGTACGACCGGCGCGGCTGGGGCCCCGGCGGCCACGACCTCGACTGGTACTGCAGCGGCAACACCGAGGCGCACGTCGCGCAGGACCCGGTCTACGTGTCGTACGAGCCGGAGCTGGTCGAGATGATGGGCCGGGCGGCGTACGACGTGCTGTCCGCGCACTGCCTGGACCACCTCACGTCGCGCAGCAAACTCGCCGTGCACCCGGCCGACCCGAGGCCACGACGGGGCAGCCGGCCCGCCGGCGAGAACGCCAGCACGGTCGCCGGCTGAGTCGTACTCCCGCGACGGTTAGCCGACCCCGCCGTACGGGCCGTCTCACCGCTTAGCCACAATGCTTGACATGCGCCTCGACCATCTCTCGTACGCAGCAGGTCCCGACGGGCTGACCGGCACGACCACGAGACTCAACGAGCTGCTCGGCGAGAAGTTCCTCGACGGCGGCGTGCACCCACGCTTCGGCACCCGCAACGCCTACCTTCCGATCACCGACGGGCAGTACGTCGAGATCGTCGAAGTGCTCGACCACCCCGCCTCCGACAAGGCACCGTTCGGCCAGGCTGTCCGCAGCCGGTCCCAGAGCGGCGGTGGCTGGCTCGGCTGGGTCGTCTCGGTCGACGACATCAGGAGGGTCGAGAACCGCCTCGGGCGCGAGTCGGTCGAGGGCAACCGCTACCGCCCGGATGGCGTCGACCTGCGCTGGCGCCAGATCGGCGTCAAGGGCCTGCAGGCTGACCCGCAGCTGCCGTTCTTCGTGCAGTGGGGCGTCGAGCCGTCCTACCACCCGTCGTACGGCGCCACCGGCGAGGTGTCGCTGAAGAAGCTGGAGATCGCCGGCGACCCCTCGCGGGTCACCGACTGGCTCGGCGAGGATCCGGCCGGAGCGCTGGGTGGCCTCGAGGTCGAGTGGGTCGCCCCGCACGGCACCCCCGGTGTCGTCGCGGCCCACTTCCACACGTCGGACGGCGTCGTCCGGATCTGACATCTGAGTACGAACACGGATGTGTTGGTGTCACATCCGTCGCATTCTGGACGGATGACCCCGGCGGCTCTGCAGGCACGGCACCCGAGGCAGGCGATCGTCCTGCTCGGTGTCACGACGCTGCTCACGGTCCTGGCCAGCTACGCCTACGTCGCGCTCGGCCCGCCCGGCGGACGGAGCCAGACCACGGCCGGCGCGGTGGTGCTGTTCGTGACCGCGCTGTCGTGCTTCGCGTTCGGCGTACTCGCCGGGCTGTTGACCCGGCGGATGGCGCCGATGCTGCTCGGCTACCTGCCCGGGCTCGTACTCGTGCTGCTCACCGGCCTGCAGATCGCCGACGTCCCGCCGCACGGCGCGGTCGCGTTCCTCGACGTGCTCCGCAACTCCTGGGCCCTGGTCAACCCCCTGCTGTGGCTGCCGTTCGTCGCGCTGGCGCTAGCGTTGCGGGCGTGGCCGCAGTCGCCCGAGGGGCCGTCACGAGCCCGAACATCTGGCAGCACCCGCAGGTCTACGAGCTCGAGAACCGCGCCGTAGACCCGGACGGGACGATCGAGGCTGCGATGGCCGACATCCGGCCGGTCGCCGGGTGCACGGTCCTCGACATCGGCTGCGGCACCGGCTTCCACCTGCCGCGGCTCGCCGGCCAGGGAGCCGCGCGGGTGATCGGGGTCGAGCCGCACGGTGGGCTGGCCGCGGCCGCGCGCCGTCGTACCGCCGACCTCGCGTCGGTGCGGGTGCTGCACGCAAGCGCGCAGGCGTTGCCGCTGCCCGACCACAGCATCGACGTGAGCCAGGCCCGCTGGGCGTACTTCTTCGGCCCCGGCTGCGAGCCGGGTCTGCGCGAGCTCGGCCGGGTGATGCGGCGCGGGGCGGTGTCATTCGTGGTTGACAACGACGCCACCCGGAGCACGTTCGGGCGGTGGTTCCGCACGGCGCTCCGGTCGTACGACGCCACCGCGGTCGAGCGCTTCTGGTCCGCGGCGGGTTGGCAGCGGCGACCGCTCGACATCTACTGGCGGTTCGACCGGCGGGCCGACCTGGAGGCGGTGGTGCGGATCGAGTTCGCCCCCGCGTACGCCGACCGCATCCTGGCCGAGCACACCGGGCTGGAGGTCGACTACGCGGTCAACCTCTGGTGGCGCAGCTGGTGAGTCGGTGCCGGCTGCCAGGATGGGCCGGTGCGCACCTTCGACGTCGCCGAGCGGCGGGCCCGGCTGTCGCGACGGCACCACCTGTCCCCAGCCGACCGGGCGGCCGACGTGCTGCAGGCCTCCGACGGCGTGGTGGGTCTGCACGCCACCGACCCGGCGAGCGTCTACCTCTCGGCGTGGGCGCGGGTCGACGGGCTCAGCGTCGCCGACGTCGACAAGGCGCTGTACGCCGACCGTTCGCTGGTCAAGCACCTGTGCATGCGGCGTACCCTCTTCGTCTTCCGTAGCGAGCTCCTCGGCGTCGTCCAGGCGGCCGCCAGCGAGCGCGTCGCGGCCCAGGAGCGCCGACGGTTGGTGAAGGAGGTCGAGCGGGCGGGTCTGTACGAGGACGGCACGGCCTGGCTGGCGGAGGCATCCCGGGCGACGCTGGACGCGCTCGACACGAGGGGTGAGGCGACGTCCACCGAGCTGCGCCAGGCCGTCGAGCTGCTGCAGGGGTCGACCGTGTACGCGCCGGACAAGGCCTACGGCGGGGCGGCGCCGGTCGGACCCCGGGTGCTGACCACGCTGTCGGCCGGTGGCCACGTCCTGCGGGCGTCGAACAATGGCGGCTGGACCCTCTCCCGGCCCACCTGGGCGACGACGTCGCACTGGCTCGGTGCGACCCCGGAGCAGCCGGCCGAGGGGGTGGCGCGGGCGGAGCTGGTGCGCCGCTGGCTGTACGCGTTCGGGCCGGCGACGGAGGCCGACCTGAAGTGGTGGCTCGGCTCGACGCTGACCGCGGTGCGGGCGGCGCTCGCCGACGTGGGCGCGGTCGAGGTCGACCTGCACGGTCGGCCGGGTGTCGCGCTCCCCGACGACCTCGACCCCGTCGACCCGGTCGCCCCGTACGCCGTGCTGCTGCCCGCCCTCGACCCGACCACGATGGGCTGGTTCGAGCGCGAGTGGTACCTCGGGCCGCACCGGGCGCAGCTGTTCGACACCAACGGCAACGGCGGCATGACCGCGTGGTGGGACGGGCGTATCGTGGGCGGCTGGCGGCAGACCGACGACGGCGAGGTGCGCCTGCAGCTGCTGGCGGACGTCGGCGCCGAGGCGACCGGCCGGCTGGAGGCAGAGGCCGCGCGGCTGAGCGAGTGGCTGGCCGGTGTCCGCATCGCGCCGCGCTTCCCGTCGCCCCTGTCCAAGACCCGCACCTGAGGCCCCCCGACTGGGCGGCTCCCAGCCCGCCGTTTTTCTGGTACGGGGGCGCCCCGTCCCACTAGGTATGGAACGGGGGCGCCC
>JBOHDE010000317.1:0-3855 GCA_050699035.1 Nocardioidaceae bacterium
TGGTGGCGCCGCGGGCCGTGCTCCGGTTGTCGCCGGAGGCCCGCCGGCACGGCGCGGTCCTCGGCCTCGTCTACGGCGTGGCGCAGATCCTGCAGACGCACGGGCTGGGGCACACCGCCGCCAGCGTGTCCGGCTTCGTCACCGGCATGTACGTCGTGTGCACACCGCTGCTCGCCGCACTGCTGCTGCGACAGCGGATCGGCCGGCTCACCTGGCTCGCCGTGCTGCTGGCGACCCTCGGCCTCGGCGTGCTGTCCCTGCGCGGCTTCGCGATCGGGTACGGCGAGGGTGTCACGTTCGTCTCCGCCGTGCTGTACGCCGTACACATCGTCGGGCTCGGCGCCTGGTCGACTCGGAGGGACGCGTACGGCCTGTCGGTGCTGCAGATGTTCGTCATCACGCTGGTCTGCGCGACCGGCGCGGCGCCCGGTGGCGTCGTGTTGCCCGACACCCGCGGTGACTGGTTCGCGGTCGTCTACATGGCCCTGGTGGCCGGCGCGCTCGCGCTGGTCGCGCAGACCTGGGCGCAGGCCCACCTGGCCGCGACCAGGACCGCCATCATCATGACCATGGAGCCGGTGTTCGCCGCGTTCTTCGCGGTCCTGCTCGGCGGGGAGTCGCTGGCGCCGCGGATGCTGGTCGGCGGGGCGCTGGTGCTGTCGGCGATGTACCTCGTCGAGCTGACCCCCCGCCGCCATATCGAGGGCGAGGTCCAGCACCTCACGGTGTGACTCCTACTTGGGGAAGCCGTTGACCTGGCTGCGGTGCTCAGCCTTGGCCTCGTCGAGGCTCATTCCTCGCGGCACAACCGAACCGAAGCTGGCGTCATGCGTCGGCACCCTCCTCGGGTCGCCGGTGAGCGGCATGGTGAAGGTGCCTGCGTCGCCGAACCCGACCCGCTCGCCGGCATCGTCGAACGCCCGCAGCTCGACCCGCAAGGACTCCTGGCCCGGACGCACGGAGTGGTCGAAGCCGATAAAGACGAAGCCGTCGACCGCCTCGGACGACCGCCATGGGCCAGGGTCGGCCGAGCTGCCGACCCGGATCTCGATCCGGTCCACGGCCGAGGTCACCCGGTAGAAACCGGTGGCCTCGAGCGACTGCACCCGGCCCTGGCGGTCCGCGGTCACACTCGCTCCACCGCCACCGTCGGCCGCCCAGATCGGGTGGACGTCGTTCGGAGCGAGGTGTAGCGACTTCGTGCCCGCGCCCTTGATGAACCCCTGTCCCGACGTAGTGCACAGCAGCTCCGCTCCGGACGCCTGTTGCAGCACGAGTACAGGCACGTCCTCAAGGCCGATCCGGATCCGCTGGCCGTACAGCGCCTTCCCCGACGTGTCGCCGCTGCCGAGCACGCTGCACTCCTTCACCAGGTGCTTCCGCTCAGCAGCCGAGATCGGCCCACGGTTGAGCGACTCGGACCGCTCCGGCGGTGTGCTCGCGGGCGGGTCGGAGGCCGGGACGGGCCGCGGCACCGGGTCGACTGACGTCGGCCGGTCGACGACGGACAGCACGCCGACCAGCACCGCGGCGACGGCCGCCGCCGACAGCAGCGGTATGACCACGCGGCGGCCGGCGCTCCGGCGGGTCGGCTCCTGCTGGAACGCCCGCCGGAGCGTCCGCTCGCGCAGGTCCGGTGGCAGCTCTCGAAGCGGTGGGGGCTGGGTCATCGTCATGGCTGCACCTCTTCCTCGATCGCGTCCGGAGTGGTGAGCAGCTCGCCGAGACGGACCCGGCCGCGCGACAGCCGCGACTTCACCGTGCCCTCCGACACGCCGAGCGTCTCGGCGGCGTCGGCGATCGACAGCCCGGCCCAGACGACCAGCTCGAGGGTCTCGCGCTGCCCGCGCGACAGTCGTCGCAGAGCTCGTCGTACGTCGCTCATCCGCTGCTCGTCGTCGATCCGCTGGACGACGGAGTCGGCGTGGTCCGCGACGTCGGTCGGCCGTGCCACCCGCTCGTGCAGGGCGCGCAGCCGGCGCTGGCTGCGGCTGACGTTGGCGCACTCGTGCGCCGTCATGGTGAAGAGGTACGGGAGGGCGGTGTCGCGGGTCAGCTCGGTCAGTGACCCCTCGGTCGCTCTGCGCCACAGCGCGGTGAAAACCTGCTGAACCACCTCTTCGGCGACCGACCAGGAAGCAGTGCGCCGGAAGGCCATGTTGTAGACCGCGCGGGCGTGGCGGTCGTAGATCGCCGCCAGCCCGGACGGGTCGGCGGCAACGAGTGCGGTCCACGTCACCTGGTCCCCCGTCACGCATCTCACCGTATCCGTCTCGATGCTCACACCTGGAGGTGTCCGGCAGTCGGCTGGCGGTTCCGGATCGTAACCAGTCCGCGATCTGGCCGTGCCTCACAGACCACCCCGGGGCGGCATACGCTCTCGGCACCCCCAGCCCCCGGAGGTCCCCATGGTCGTGGTGATGAGCCCCGATGCCACTACCGCCGACGTCGACGCGATCGTGACCAAGGTCCAGTCGACCGGCGGTGAGGCGTTCGTCAGCCGCGGCGTCGAGCGGACCATCATCGGCCTGGTCGGCGACGTCGAGCAGTTCCGCGGCCTCAACCTCCGCGCCATGCGTGGGGTCGAGGACGTGCACCGCATCTCCGACCCGTACAAGCTGGTCAGTCGGCAGCACCACCCCGCCCGGTCGACGGTCTATGTCGGGGACCGCCGGGTGCCGATCGGGCCCGACACGTTTACCTTCATCGCCGGGCCGTGCGCCGTCGAGAGCGCCCAGCAGACGATCGAGGCGGCGACCATGGCGGCGGCCGCCGGCGCGACTCTGCTGCGCGGCAAGGCATTCACGCCGCGCACGTCGCCGTACTCCTTCCCTGGCCTCGGCATCGACGCACTCAAGATCCTGGCGCAGGCCCGTGACTCCACCGGTCTGCCGGTGGTGACCGAGGTGGTCGACGTGGCCCACCTCGACGTGGTGTTGGAGTACGCCGACCTGCTGCAGATCGGCAGCCGCGACATGACGAACGTCGCGCTGCTGCAGGCCGTCGGCGCCGCGGGCAAGCCGGTGCTGCTCAAGCGCGGCATCCAGTCGACGGTCGAGGAATGGCTGATGGCCGCCGAGTACGTCGCCCAGCGCGGCAACCTCGACATCGTGCTGTGCGAGCGCGGCATCCGTACGTTCGAGCAGTCCACCCGCAACACGCTCGATATCTCCGCGGTCCCCGTCGTGCAGGCGGCGTCACATCTGCCGGTGATCGTCGACCCGTCGCACGCCACCGGACGCCGCGACCTGGTCGTACCGCTGGCCCGAGCCGCGATGGCGGCCGGCGCCGACGGTGTGGTGGTCGACGTACACCCGGACCCCGAGCAGGCGCTCTACGACGGTGCGCAGTCGCTGGCGGGCACCGAGCTGCGGGCGCTCGCGTCGGCGGTGCGCCAACTGCCGGCCCTGCTCGGCCGGTCGGCAGCGGCGCCGACGGTCACGCCGCGGTGAGCCGGGCGAGTATCTGAGCGGCCCGGTCGGTCGCGTCGTCGTCGATGTCGAGGTGCGTCACGAGCCGGACGACCCGGTCGCCGAACGCCACCGACAGCAGCCCGGCCCGGCGGCCCGCCTCGACGAACGCCGCCGCGTCGTCGACCTCGATCATCACGATGTTGGTGTCGACCGACTCCGGGTCGACGCCGGCGGCCTCGGCCAGCCGGCGGGCCCGCCGGTGGTCGTCGGCGAGCCGTTCGACATGGTGGTCGAGCGCGTACAGCCCGGCCGCGGCGAGCACCCCGGCCTGCCGCCAGCCGCCGCCGAGGCGCTTGCGCCAGACCCGGGCCTCGGCGACCCGCTCCGTGCTGCCGACCAGCAGCGAGCCGACCGGCGCTCCGAGGCCCTTGGACAGGCAGAC
>JBOHDE010000318.1:0-3852 GCA_050699035.1 Nocardioidaceae bacterium
TTGACCCAGACCGCCGCCGCGGACCACAGCCCCTTCACCTCGGGTGTCTCGCCCAGGATCGGCGCACCGTCGGGAGTGAGTGAGAGCAGCCCGTTGATCGCGTACCGGATCTCCACCTCGGGATTGCCGAGTACGTCGGGCATCAGCTCCAGAGCCTGCTCGAGCTGCGGGTCGAAGTCGTCGGCCGTGAACGGCATCTCGGTCGGCGACAGCTTGGCCTGCTCGATCGACGGGATGTCCTCCGGGTCGTGCAGGATCGGGCGATGGGCGTACGAGCCGACCTCCATGTCGCCACCGTGCTGACGCTCGTAGCAGAAGGTGTCCATGTCCCGGATGATCGGGAACGAGATCTCGCCGGTCGTGCCCGCGAGCTGGGGCACCGGGCCGACGCTGATCATCTGGTGCACCGCCGGCGTCAGCGGGATGTGTGCACCGGCCATCGCGGCCAGCTTGGGGCTCCAGACCCCGCAGGCGATCACGACCGTCGCGGCGTCGATATCGCCACCCGACGTGCGGACGCGGGTGATGCGGCCCTCCTCGACGTCCAGGCCGGTCACCTCGACCGTGGAGACGACCTGCAGCGCGCCGAGCTCCTGGGCCCGCTCGCGCATGATCGTGCCGGCCCGCAGTGAGTCGACCACGCCGACCGACGGCGTCCAGAACGCACCGACGATCACCGTGGGGTCGAGGAACGGCACCTTCTCCGCCACCTGTTCGGGGGTGACCAGCTCGGACTCGATGCCCCAGGCGCGGGCCGAGGACATCCGCCGACGGAGCTCTTCCATCCGCTCCTCGGTGCGCGCGACCTCGTACCCGCCGGACTCGGTGAAGACCCCCATCTCCTGGTACTGGCGCACGCTGTCCAGGGTCAGGTCGGTGATCTCGCGGGAGTGGTCGACCGGGAAGATGAAGTTCGAGGCATGGCCGGTCGACCCGCCCGGGTTGGGCAGCGGGCCCTTGTCGATCTGCACGATGTCGCGCCAGCCGAGCCGGGCCAGGTGGTAGACCAGGCTGTTGCCGACGATGCCGGCGCCGATCACGACCACACGTGCGCTGCTGGGAACAGTCGCCATCGACGTCGCCCTCCTGGTCTCGGGTCAGAGGTTGCGTGGTGCGCAACTATGTGCGCGATACGGAACAGACCCAGCATCGGCCGGGCTATCGGGCGGTGTCAACCCTGTCCGCTGATTCGGTGCCCGCCGCTTTGCTGCCCGCTGCCTCGATGAAGTAGTCGGTGAGGTACTTCTCGCCCTCGTCACAGCAGAACGTCACCACCGTGTCGAGCCCGAGCTGGTCGCGCAGCCGGCGCGCCGCCACCAGGTGCGCGCCCGAGCTCGGACCGACGAAGATGCCGTGGTCCCGGGCCAGCCGCCGCATCTCGGCGACCGCCGACTCCGAGTCGACGCTGAGTACGAGGTCGAGCTCGGCCCGGTGCCGTTCGATGATCCCGGGGACGAAGCCGTCGGAGATGCCCTCGATCAGGTGCTTGCCGATCTCGCCGCAGAGGATGGTGCAGGACTCGTCCGGCTCGAGCGCGACGACCAGGCAGTCCGGGTTGACCTGCTTGAAGCAGGCGCCGACGCCGACGATGGTGCCGCCGGTGCCGACTCCCCCGACCACGGCGTCGGGCACCACACCCGCGGGCAGCTGGTCGAGGATCTCCGGCCCGAGCCAGTCCCGGTTCTCCTCGACGTTCCACTCGTTGTCGAACTGCTGGGGCGCGAAGTACCCGGGCAGTGCGCCGAGCTCGCCGACCATCGCCAGCGCGTCGTTGACGTGGAAGTCGCCGACCGCCATCACCTCGGCGCCGAAGGCCCGGGAGATCGCCGTACGCTCGGGACTCATGCCGTTGGGCATCACGACCAGCATCCGGTAGCCCTTGACGGCGGCCACCATGCTCATCGCGTTGCCGGTGTTGCCGCTGGACGCCTCGACGATGGTGTCGCCGGGCCGCAGCAGCCCCTCCCGCTCGGCTCGGTCGATGATGTAGTGCGCGACCCGCGCCTTGATCGAGCCGGACGGGTTGAGGAACTCGAGCTTGACCCAGATGTCGTCGACCCGCAGCAGCGGAGTGCTCCCGATCGCGTCGAGGATCGTCTCCGCCCCGGCTACCCGGGTGACCACGGTAGCTACTCGGGCCGTTCGGCGTGCTCGACCGTAGGACGGACCTTCGGAGCGCGCTTCGACTCGCGCGACTCCTCCCGCAGCGCCTTGATCAACGACACGCACATCGCGACCAGGATGAGCAGGAACGGTCCCGCGACGATGATGACAAGCCGTTGCAGCGCTTCGAGCCCGCCGGCCACCAGCAGCACCGCCGCGACCGCGCCGGTGGCGACACCCCAGAACACGATCAGCGACCGCTGCGGTTCCTCGGTGCCACGCTGGCTGAGCATGCCCATCACGATCGAGGCGCTGTCGGCGCCGGTGACGAAGAAGATCGCGATCAGGAAGATCGCCAGCGTCACCGTCACCGACGCCAGCGGGAACTCGCGCAGGGTCTCGAACAGGGCGTTCTCGATCCCGCCCTCGAGCGCACCGGGCATGTCCACGTTCTGGTTGAGCTGCAGGTCGAACGCCGCACCGCCGAGGATCGCGAACCAGATGAAGCTGACCAGGCTCGGAATGGCGATCACGAAGATCACGAACTGCCGGATCGTGCGGCCCTTCGAGATCCGCGCGATGAACATGCCGACGAACGGCGTCCACGAGATCCACCAGGCCCAGTAGAAGATCGTCCAGCCGTTCAGCCACTCGGCGCCCTCGAAGACACCGGTCCGGAAGCTCATCGTCGGCAGCCGGGTGAGGTAGCCGCCGATCGACTCCGTGAACGTGCCGAGGATGAAGACGGTCGGACCGACCACGAACAAGAAGAGCACCAGCAGCCCGGCCGCGAGGGCGTTGGTGTTGGAGAGCCACTTGATGCCACGCTCGATGCCGCTCGCCGCCGAGATCACGAAGCAGCTGGTGAGGACGGCGATCACCACGACGGCCAGCGTCTTGCTGCCGCCACCGGACCCGAAGACGTTGTCGATGCCGCCGGTGATCTGCAGGGCGCCGAGCCCGAGCGAGGTTGCCGACCCGAACAGCGTCGCGAAGATCGCGACGATGTCGATCGCCTTGCCGGGGCCGCCGGCCGCGCGGTCGCCCAGCAACGGGAAGAAGGTCGAGCTGATCAGGTTGCCGTAGCCCTTGCGGTACGCGAAGTACGCGATCGCCAGGCCGATCACGGCGTACATCGCCCACGGGTGGAAGCCCCAGTGGAAGAAGGTGTACTCCATCGAGAGCTGGGCGGCCTCCGGCGACCCCGCCTCCGCCAGCTCCATCGGTGGGGTGTTGAGGTGGGTGAGCGGCTCGGCGACGCCCCAGAACATCAGCCCGATGCCCATGCCGGTCGCGAACATCATCGACACCCAGGAGAACGTCGAGAACTCCGGCTCGTCCTCGTCGGTGCCGAGCTTGATGTTGCCGTAGTGGGACAGCGCGAGGTACGCCGAGAAGCCCACGAAGAAGCCGCTGGTCAGGACGAACAGCCAGCCGAACGAGTCGGTGATCCAGCCCAGCACCTTGGTCGTCGCAGTGTTGAGCGACTCGTTGTCCAGCCCGCCGTAGAGCACGAACGCCACCGCCAGCGCGGCCGCGACGCCGAATACCAGGCGGTCGAGCGGTGGTCGCCGGCTCTCGCCCGAGGGCGGCGGTTCCGGCTCGGTCCGATCACGAAGCTCAGTCATGACGGCCTCCAGAGTTGCCTGATGTGCAACTGCCTGCGCTGTGCGCAACAGGGTGCTCCCGCTCCCAGATCTCTGTCAAGAGCACCGCACGTACGACGGCGGCGGCCACCGGGTGGTGGCC
>JBOHDE010000319.1:0-3844 GCA_050699035.1 Nocardioidaceae bacterium
TGGCCGCCGGGCGGATGGCGCTGTTGGAGATCGACCTGCAAGGCGCACGGCAGGTCCGTGAGTCGATGCCTGAGGCGCTGCTGGTGTTCCTCAAGCCGCCCAGCTGGGACGAGCTGGTCCGCCGGTTGGTCGGCCGGGGCACGGAGAGCGAGGCCGAGCGCGCCCGCCGGCTGCGTACCGCCGAGCAGGAGATGGCCGCCGAGCAAGAGTTCGACGTCACCATCGTCAACACCGAAATTCACGCTGCGAGCGATCAGTTGGTAGCCTTGATGCGTTCCCCCATCCACTCTTCGGAGGCATGAACGCGTGTCTGGCACCTCATCGGTCGGCCAATCTGCGGCCCAGTCTGTCGCACTGGGTATCACCAACCCGCCCATCGACGACCTTCTCGAGAAGACCGACTCGAAGTACAAGCTGGTCCTCTACAGCTCCAAGCGTGCACGGCAGATCAACGCGTACTACTCGCAGCTCGGCGAGGGCCTGTTGGAGTACGTCGGCCCGCTGGTCGAGACCCACGTGCAGGAGAAGCCGCTCTCGATCGCCCTGCGCGAGATCAACGGCGACCTGCTGACCTGCGAGGACATCGAGCCCGAGCAGCAGGACTGACCCCGTGCCGGCGGTCGTCCTCGGTGTCGGCGGAGGCATCGCGGCCTACAAGGCGTGCGAGTTGCTGCGGCTGCTGACCGAGTCCGGCCACACTGTCCGCGTCGTCCCCACCGCGAGCGCGCTGCATTTCGTCGGCGCCGCGACCTGGTCGGCGCTGTCGGGCCAGCCCGTCTCGTCCCAGGTGTGGGACGACGTGCACGAGGTGCCCCATGTGCGGATCGGCCAGCAGGCCGACCTCGTGGTGGTCGCGCCGGCCACTGCCGACCTGCTCGCCAAGGCCGCCACCGGCCAGGCCGACGACCTGCTGACCAACACGCTCCTGACCGCGCGCTGCCCGGTCGTGTTCGCCCCCGCCATGCATACCGAGATGTGGGAGCACCCCGCCACCCAGGCCAACGTCGCCACCCTCCGTGAGCGCGGCGCCGTGGTGATGGAGCCTGCCGACGGCCGGCTGACCGGTGCCGACTCCGGCAAGGGCCGCCTCCCCGACCCGGCCCAGATCTTCGAGCTCTCCACCCAGGTGCTCGGCCGCGGCGCCCAGCCGCTCGACCTGGCCGGGCGGCATGTCGTGGTCAGCGCCGGCGGCACCCGCGAGTACCTCGACCCGGTCCGCTTCCTCGGCAACCGGTCGTCCGGCCGGCAGGGGTACGCCCTCGCGAGCACGGCTGTCGCCCGGGGCGCCGAGGTCACCCTGGTCGCCGCCAACGTCGCCCTGCCCGACCCCACCGGCGTCAAGGTGGTGCCGGTGGTGTCGACCGCGGAGCTGCGCGACGCCGTGCTGCACGCCGCGCAGACCGCGGACGCGGTGGTGATGGCGGCGGCGCCGGCCGACTTCCGCCCGGTCGAGCGGGTCGAGCACAAGATCAAGAAGGCGGCGGACGGCTCCGTACCCCCGCTGGCTCTGACCCAGAACGACGACATCCTCGCCGAGCTGGCACGGGACCGGCCGCACCCCGGGGCGGTGATCGTGGGGTTCGCCGCCGAGACCGGGGACGACGAGGGCGACGTGATGGCCCACGCCACGGCCAAGCTCGCCCGCAAGGGGTGCGACCTGCTGGTGGTCAACGACGTCAGCGGCGGCAAGGTGTTCGGCAGCGGCGACAACGAGGCCGTGGTGCTCGGCTCCGACGGCTCCCAGACCCCCGTGGTGCGGGGCAGCAAGGCGGCGCTGAGCCACGTCGTGTGGGACCTGGTGTCCGCGCGGCTCGCCTCCGCACGACCGGGCGCCGGCGACCCGCCGGGCTGAGACGCGGTGTGTACTGAGGGTCAGTGCGGGTATCCTGTCGGCGGCACTCAGCCAGTCAGCCGCTGCAGATCCCTTGGAGCTCACCTTGTCGCGTCGCCTGTTCACGTCCGAGTCCGTCACGGAGGGTCACCCGGACAAGATCGCTGACCAGATCAGCGACACCATCCTGGATGCCCTGCTCGCCGAGGACCCGAAGAGTCGGGTCGCGGTCGAGACGCTGCTCACCACCGGCCTGGTGGTCGTGGGTGGTGAGGTCACCACGAAGGCATATGCCGACATCCCGGCGCTGGTCCGCGCCAAGGTGCTGGCGATCGGCTACGACTCGTCCAAGAAGGGCTTCGACGGCAACTCGTGCGGTGTGCAGATCTCGATCGGTTCGCAGTCGCCCGACATCGCCGGTGGTGTCGACTCCGGCCACGAGTCGCGCACCGAAGGCTCGGTCGACCCGCTGGACCAGCAGGGTGCCGGTGACCAGGGGCTGATGTTCGGCTACGCGTGTGACGAGACGCCCGAGCTGATGCCACTGCCGATCACGATCGCGCACCGGCTGTCCGAGCGGCTGTCCGCGGTCCGCAAGGACGGCACGATGGCCTACCTTCGCCCGGACGGCAAGACGCAGGTCACGGTGGAGTACGACGGTGACAAGCCGGTCCGGGTCGACACCGTCGTGGTGTCCACCCAGCACGCCGCCGACATCGACCTCGACGCGATGCTCGCGCCCGACATCAAGAAGCACGTGGTCGACGAGGTGCTCGGCGCATTCGACATCGACCACAGTGACTACCGGCTGCTGGTCAACCCGACCGGCCGGTTCGAGATCGGCGGCCCGATGGGTGACGCCGGCCTGACCGGTCGCAAGATCATCATCGACACCTACGGCGGGATGGCCCGCCACGGCGGCGGCGCCTTCAGCGGCAAGGACCCGTCGAAGGTGGACCGTTCGGCCGCGTACGCCATGCGCTGGGTCGCCAAGAACGTCGTGGCCGCCGGGCTGGCCTCGCGCTGCGAGGTGCAGGTCGCGTACGCCATCGGGAAGGCGCAGCCGGTCGGCTTCTACGTCGACACGTTCGGCACCGAGACCGTGCCGGCGGACACGATCGAGAAGGCCGTCCTCGAGGTGTTCGACCTGCGTCCCGCGGCGATCGTGCGCGACCTCGACCTGCTGCGGCCGATCTATGCCCAGACCGCGGCGTACGGCCACTTCGGCCGCGAGCTGCCCGACTTCACCTGGGAGCGCACCGACCGGGTCGAGGCGTTGCAGGCGGCCGCCAAGCAGTCGTGAGTGACGGAGCCCGAGCAGCTCACGCTCGTCCGTGAGCACCTGCGCCGCAGTTCGCCACCGGTAGCACCGGGGCCGGCTGCGGCGCAGCCCGTTGCGCGGGTGCTCGTGGACATCCCGCTGGCCCATCTCGACCGGCCGTTCGACTACCTGGTCAACGCCGACCAGGCCGACGACGCGCGTCCGGGTGCGCGAGTGAAGGTGCGGTTCGCCGGCAAGGAGGTCGGCGGGTTCGTCCTGGAGCGCGTCGACCGGTCCGACCACGAGGGCACGCTGGCGCCGTTGCGGCGGGTGGTGTCGCCGGAGCCGGTGCTGACCCCGGAGATCGCGCAGCTGTGTCGCCAGGTCGCCGAGCGGTACGCCGGGACCACCAGCGACGTGCTGCGGCTCGCCGTACCGAAGCGGCATGCACGAGTGGAGCGGGAGCCCGCTGGTTCGGCGGCGGACTTCGACGCGCCGGCGCCGTCAGGCGCGCTGGCCGCGCTGACCGGGGGAGCGGCGTACCTGCGGCACCTCGCGGACGGCGGAGCTCCGCGCGCGGTGTGGTCGGCGTGCCCCGGCGTGCCCTGGACGGCGGTGTTGGTCGACGCGGCCGCCGCGACGCTGGCCGGCGACCGCGCGGCCCTGCTCGTCGTCCCCGACGTGCGCGACGTGCAACGGCTGGTCGCGGCGCTGGCCGCGTCCGGGCTGGGCGAGGTGACGGTCGCACTGAC
>JBOHDE010000320.1:0-3831 GCA_050699035.1 Nocardioidaceae bacterium
GTCCGCCGGGTCACGGTCGCGGAACAACGCGTTGCGCAGCTGCCGGGCCAACCCGTCGACATGCCAGATGTCGCCCCAGGTCCGGGCCGTGGACTGCACCCGCGCCGTCCGCTCCGTGCACACCGCCCCATACTCCCGCAACGCCGCCGGCCAGTCCGGCGCACCGCCGACGGAATGCTTGACTGCTTGCGACCCGAGGCAGTACGCGTCCTCGATCGCCTGGCAGGCACCCTGGGCGAGGTACTGCAGCATCGGGTGCGCCGCATCCCCGGTCAGCGCCATCCGGCCGTCCACCCACTCCGCGATCGGCAGCCGGTCGTACATCGCCCAGCGCCGGTCCCGCCACAGCGACGCGACCCCGCGACGTACCTCGTCGGACGAGTCGGCGAAGGCGTCGTCGAGCTCCTCGGGACCACCCCAGTCGCTGTCCCCCCGGGCGTAGCCGGGCGACCGGAAGACGGCGACGGTGTTGAAGATCTCCCCGCGGCGCAGCGGGTACTGCACGAGGTGGCGGCCCGGGCCGATGTAGACGACCACCTCGCTCAGCGAGTCCTCGCCGAGCCGGTCGATCACCTCGGCGGTCGGGAAGGCGCCGCGGTAGGCGACGTACCCGGAGCAGAGCGGCTCGTCGTCGCTGAGCTTGCCGCGCAGCGTCGAGCGCAGACCGTCTGCCGCCACGGCGACAGCGGCGCGATGCTGCTCGGTGCCGGCCGACCCGACGGCGGAGACGACGACCGAGTCACCTTCCGTCTGCACGTCCTCGACCGCGCAGCTGGGCACCAGCTCGACGCCGACGTGCTCGCAGGCGTGGAACAGGATCGTCAGCAGGTCGGTGCGGTGGATCACGACGTACGGCGCGCCGTAGCGTCGGGTGAACCCGGCCCCGAGGTCGAGGTGGGTCAGCTCCGAGCCGTCGACGGCGTCCCTGAACATCAGCCGGCGCGGCAGCACCCCGGCCGCGACCACCTCGTCGAGCAGACCCCACTCCCGCAGGATCCGGGTCGCGTTGGGAGCCATCTGCAGTCCGGCGCCGACCTCGGTGAACTCCGGCGCGCGCTCGAGCACCCGCACGCGGTGGCCGGCCCGGGCCAGCGTGTACGCGTTGGCGAGCCCGCCGATGCCGCCGCCCACTACGATGACGTCGGCGTCTCGGCGACTCACAGCCATGGTCCGAGCGACGGCGGGTCGGTCGACCGCTCGGTGAGCCATTCGGCGAGTACGGCGGCCTGGCCGCCGGCGCTGCGTTTCATCACCGCGTCGACGATCAGGGCGGTGTTGAGCTCGTCGGGCAGGTCGGAGAACGCCACCCCGTTGGCCAGGTCGATCGCGTGCACAGCGACCTCGCGCGTGCGCATCCACACCACCTCGGAGGCGGGCACGGTGCGACCCTGTGCGGTGACCACCTCGTTGCTCCACGCCTCCTCGGGCAGACCGTCGATGGCCGCGGTGAGTGCGTCGGCCGAGGAGTGCACGAGCGCGCGCAGCTCGGCCGGTGGCAGCTGCGCGCCGGTCTCGATCTCGGCGTTGCGCTGCCCGGTGCCCGCGTACATCGGCGTCCGCTCACCGGTCCGGGCCCAGTGCAGCAGCCGGATCAGCGCCTCGGCGTTGTAGTGCGCGTGGGCGACCACATGCGCCCTGGTCCAGCCGGGCAGCGCCGTGGCCGTGCCGAAGTCCTCGTCGCGCAGGCGGTCGACGGCACCGAGGAAGAGGGCGGTGCCGAGGTCCATCCACTCCCGGGTCGTGACCGGGTCTCGGGTGGTCATCGGGCCGGCGTCGCCCGGTTGTCCAGCCGCCCGATGCCGCTGATCTCGGTGACCAGGCGGGAGCCGTCGGCGAGGTAGCGGGCCGGCTTGCGGGCGTGCCCGACTCCGCCCGGGGTGCCGGTGGCGATCACGTCACCGGGTCGCAGCGTGATGATCGTCGAGATGTACTGCACCAGCTCGACGGGACCGAAGACCAGGTCGGCGGTCGACGCCTTCTGCATCACCTCACCGTCCACGGCCGCGGTCATGGTCAAGGCCGGCGCGACTCCGCCCGGCAGCTCGTCCGGGGTGACGAGCACCGGGCCGAGCGGGGTCGTCGCCTCGAACGTCTTGCCCTGCAGCCACTGCTTGGTGCGGTTCTGCCAGTCCCGCATGGTGACGTCGTTGAGCACGCTGAAGCCGGCGATCGCGTCGGCGGCCTGCTCCGCGGAGGCGCGGCGTACCGGCGCCCCGATGACGACGGCGAGCTCGGCCTCCCAGTCCACCTGGTCGGACTCCGGCGGGAGCACGATGTCGTCGCGAGCACCGACCAGGGACTCGGCGTACTTGGCGAACAGCGTCGGCGCCGCCGGCAGGTCGCGCCCCATCTCGAGGATGTGGTTGCGGTAGTTCAGCCCGACGCAGATGATCTTGCCGGGCCGCGGCACGAGCGGGGCGAAGTCGGCCGCGTCGGCCGGGTACGTCGTACCCGATCCAGACCCTGACCCTGTCGCCGATCGGGCCCGCCAGTCTGGCCGGGCCAGCAGCTCGCCGATGTCGGGGACCCCGAGGTCGACGTAGCCGTCGGTCTCGACCCGGACTGCTCGGGTGCCCTCGGGGGTACGCAGCGTTGCCAGCTTCACTGACGGGTTCCTTCCACCTCGGTGCGGCTCTGGTGCAGACGGTCGAAGATCGGGGTGTCACTGAACCGGAACAGGTCCAGACCCTCGTCGGTGGCCAGCGTAAGCGGCTGCCAGGACGGCACCACGAACAGGTCGCCGTGCCCGACCGACCACTCGGACTCGCCGACGCGGACGGTGCCGGTCCCCTCGAACACCTGGAACACCGACGACCCCACCTCGCGGCGGGTCGCGGTCTCGGCGCCGGGACGCAGCCGGTGCAGCTCGGCCCGGATCGTCGGCATCACGTCACCACCGGTCGTGGGGTTGGTGAACCGCACCGCGGCGTGCCCGGGCTCGACCACACCCGTGTGCCCGGCACTCTCCAGGTCGAGCTGGTCGGCCAGCGCCCGGTCGGTGTGCTCCCACCGGTACGCCGCGAGCGGGGAGCTCGGCCTGGGCGTACCCGTCGCCGACACCGGGCTCAGGCCGGGGTGTGCCCACAACTGCTCCGAGCGCGACCGAGCGGGGGTGCCGCGGTCGCTGACCTCGTCGGGGCCGAGCTCGAAGAAGGTCGACTCGGTGTAGTGCGCGAACGGGATGTCGAGGCCGTCGATCCAGGCCATCGGGGTATCGCTCTGGTTGTGGTGCCCGTGGAACTGCCAGCCGGGGGTGAGCAGGAAGTCGCCGCGGCGCATCGCCACCGGGTCGCCGTCGACCACGGTCCAGACGCCCTCGCCCTCGACCACGAACCGGAAGGCGTGCTGGGTGTGCCGGTGCACCGGCGCGTCCTCGCGCGGGCCGAGGTACTGGATCGCCGCCCACAGGGTCGGTGTCGCGTACGGTGCACCGCCCAGGCCGGGGTTGGCCAGCGCGATCGCCCGCCGCTCGCCGCCACGGCCCACCGGCACCAGGTCACCGGCGCGCTCGGCCAGCGGCAGCAGGTGGGCCCAGCGCCAGGCGTGCGGCACCGCCTGCGACTGCGGCTGGTTCGGCATCAGGTCGCCGATCTGCGTCCACAGCGGCACCAGCAGCTCGGCCTCGAACCCTCGGTAGAGCTCCTCCAGCTCGGGGCTGCGGTCCGGCTGGTCCGGTGCGTCCGTCGCCGTGACGTTGACCGGGTTGTTCGTGATCGTCATGACACGGCTCCTTCGGTCTCGATGCTCCTGCGTCACACATTCTGGGCAACGTTCCCGGTAGTGGGATATGTTTTTCTGTTATGAAGAACAAGCCGTCGTACGCGATCGACT
>JBOHDE010000321.1:0-3817 GCA_050699035.1 Nocardioidaceae bacterium
GTTCAACGACGACGTCCCCGACGAGGTCGCGATGAGCGAGGCGGTGTCGCTGGCGACCGAGCTGTCGACCGACGAGTCGGCGCCGTTCGTCAACGGCGTGCTGGCCGCGGTGGCCCGCGACAAGGCCAGCCTCACCAGCTGAGGTTCGCGGCCGCTGAGACGGGTCGGGCCGGTGTCGCTCACCGCTCGGGCGCCGTGGTCCCTGTTACGGTGCTCAGGCGACTGTCGCCGACCTTGGGGATCTGAATGTCGTTCTGGGACTACCTGTCCGACCGGCGTGACCTGTTGCTCTTCCTGAGCTACCAGCACCTGTCGATGGTCGTGCAGTGTCTGATCGCGGCCACCGTCATCGCGGTCGTCGTCGCGTCGCTGATCTACCGCAACAGCAAGCTCGTCGGCCTGGCCGCGGCTACCAGTGCGGTCGGCCTGACGCTGCCGTCGCTGGCCCTGCTCGCCGTGCTGGTCGCGATCATGGGCATCGGGGTCTGGCCCAGTGTCGTCACGCTGGCCTTCTACGCGTTCCTCGTCATCTTGCGCAACGCCGTCGTCGGTCTCGCCGGTGTCGACGCCACCCTGGTCGACTCCGCTCGCGGGATGGGGATGAACCGGCTGTCGATCCTGTCCCGGGTCGAGATCCCGATGGCCTGGCCGGTGATCATGGGCGGCATCCGGGTGTCGGCGCAGATGATCATGGGCGTCGGCGCGATCGCCGCGTACGTCGGCGGGCCGGGTCTCGGCGGCGAGATCTTCTCCGGGCTCAGCCGGATCGGCGGGGCCAACGCACTCAACTCCGCCATCGCCGGCGCGCTCGGGATCGCCGTGCTGGCCCTGCTGCTCGATCTCGCGCTGGTCGGCGTGAGTCGCCTCACCACCTCGAGGGGTATCCGTGTCTGAGAACTCCGTCAGCGGCGTCGGCATCGACCTGGTCGACGTCACCAAGCGCTACCCCGGTCAGCAGACCGCGGCCGTCGACAACGTGTCGATGAAGATCCCGGCCGGCGAGATCGTGGTCTTCGTCGGCCCGTCCGGCTGCGGCAAGACGACCACGATGAAAATGATCAACCGGCTGATCGAGCCCACCGGCGGCCAGATCCTGATCGACGGCGACAACGTCATCGAGCGCGACCCGGACCAGCTGCGGCGGCACGTCGGGTACGTCATCCAGAGCGGCGGGCTGTTCCCGCACATGAGTGTCGCCGACAACATCGGCCTGGTCCCGGGTCTGCTCAAGTGGGACAAGCAGAAGACCAAGGCGCGGGCCGACGAGCTGCTCGACCTGGTCGGCCTCGACCCGGCGCAGTACCGCGACCGCTACCCGCGCCAGCTCTCCGGCGGCCAGCAGCAGCGAGTGGGCGTCGCACGGGCGCTGGCGGCCGACCCGCCGGTGCTGCTGATGGACGAGCCGTTCGGCGCGGTCGACCCGATCACCCGGGCCCGGCTGCAGGACGAGCTGCTGCGGCTGCAGGAAGAGCTGAGCAAGACCATCGTGTTCGTCACCCACGACTTCGACGAAGCGGTCAAGCTTGGCGACCGGATCGCCGTCCTAGCCGAGGGCTCCCGCATCGTCCAGTACGACACGCCCGCTGAGATCCTGGCCAGCCCGGCCGACGACTACGTGTCGGAGTTCGTCGGTGCCGGCGCCGCCCTCAAGCAGCTCACCCTGACCCGGGTACGCGATGTCGACCTCGACCAGGCCGTGACGGTACCCGTCGGCGGGGACACGGCCGACGCCATCCGGCGCGCCCGAGACGCCGGCCGCGAGCACGTCGTCGTACTCGACGACCGACAGCGGCCACTGCGCTGGATGACCCTGCGGGACCTCGAAGGCGCCGACAGCGTCACCACCGACCCGCGGGACCGGTCGCTCGACACCGTGAGCACGAGCTCCACCCTCAACGACGCACTCGACTCGATGCTGACGTCCAGCCACGGCGTGGTGCTGGTGACCGGGCGGGGCAGCGCGTACGAGGGTGCGATCCGCGTGGACACGATCATGAAGGCGATCGACGAGATGTCGACGCCGGCGCCCGACCAGCCGGAGCCCGTCTCGTGAGCACGACCACCGGTGCGTCGGAAACCGTCGACCAGGAGACTGCGCTCGAGCTGCGGACCGCCCAGGCGCACGGCACCTCGTGGCTCGGCTGGCTGGTGCAGCCGGCCGTGATCGTCGCGATGCTGGTCGGCGTCGTCATCTACGTACAGACGGCAAAGCTCGGCACCGTCGAGGCGCGCGCGCTTTCGCTCGACAGCGTGCGGCGGCTCACCGTCCAACACATCCAGGTCAGCTTCATGGCCGCGGCGCTGGTCGTCGTGATCGCGGTGCCGGTGGGCATCTTGCTGACCCGATCGTTCGCCAAGCGGGGTACGCCGTTCGTCATCGCGTTCGCCAACGCCGGTCAGGCGATCCCGTCGATCGGCCTGCTGGTGCTGCTCGCGCTGTGGTGGAAGACCGGCTTCTGGACCGCCGTGCTGGCGCTGACGATCTACGGCATCCTGCCGTCCCTGCGCAACACCATCGTCGGTCTGCAGCAGGTCGACCAGCGGCTGGTCGAGGCCGGCCGGGGGATGGGGATGTCGGCAGTACGCGTGCTCGGGCGGGTCGAGCTGCCGCTGGCCGTGCCCGTCATCTTGACCGGTGTACGGGTCTCGCTGGTGCTGATCGTCGGCACCGCGGCGCTCGCCACCTTCGTCGGCGCGGGCGGGCTGGGTGGCCTGGTCGTCACCGGCATCAACCTGGGCCGCGGCAACGTACTCATCGTCGGCGCCATCTTGATCGCGGCGCTCGCCCTGCTCATCGACTGGCTCGGGCGTGTGGTCGAGGAGATCGCCCGGCCGAAGGGACTGTGACCATGCATCGCCGGAGTCGCCAGGTCCGCGCCGTACTCGCTGCTGGGGGAGTGTCCCTGCTGGCGGCGGGCTGCGGTCTGCAGGGCGCGAACGCCTACGTGCCGGAGGCGCAGCCCGGCAGCGTCGAGCGGGTCGACAGCCTGGAAGGCGTCGAGGTGACGGTCGGCTCGAAGAACTTCACCGAGCAGCTGATCCTCGGCAAGATGGCCGGCATCGTACTCAAGGCATCGGGGGCGGAGGTCAACGACAAGACCAACCTCGCCGGCAGCAACGCGTCGCGGCAGGCCCAGGTGGACGGGGCGGTCGACATGGGCTGGGAGTACACCGGCACGGCGTGGGTGTCGTACTTCGCCGAGGACGAGCCGATCGAGGGCCGCATCCCGCAGTGGGAAGCGGTCCGCGACCGCGACCTCGACGAGAACGGCCTGGTCTGGCTGGAGCCGGCGCCGATGAACAACACCTACGCGTTCGCGACCCCCAAGGAGACCGCCGAGGAGCTCGGCATCACGAAGATGTCGGACCTGGCGAAGCTGCCGGTGGAGGACCTGACGTTCTGCGTGGAGGCGGAGTTCAACAACCGCGACGACGGGTTCCGCCCGATGATGGAGACCTACGGGCTCCCGATCGGCGACAAGATCCCCGAGGACAACGTCACGATCCTCGACACCGGCGTGATCTACGACGTCACCGACAAGGGCGACACCTGCAACTTCGGCGAGGTCTTCACCACCGACGGTCGCATCCTCGCGCTCGGCCTCACCCCGCTCGAGGACGACAAGGCGTTCCTGCCGCTGTACAACGTCGCGGCGGTGTTCCAGGAGGGCCTGCTGAAGGATCACCCGGAGCTGGAGGAGGCATTCGGCGCGGTCAGCGAGAAGCTCACCACCGAGACCATGCTCGAGCTGAACGCCAAGGTCGACGTCGACGGGGAGAACCCCGCCAACGTCGCCATGGACTGGCTGGTGGCGGA
>JBOHDE010000322.1:0-3802 GCA_050699035.1 Nocardioidaceae bacterium
GGCGCGGGAGCGGCGGTGAAGCTGGCCAACCAGGTGATGCTGTTCGCCACCTTGGCCGGGGCGCACGAGGCGATGCGGCTCGCCGGTGCGTTCGGGGTGTCGGAGTCCGAGGTCCTGGCCGCGGTCGGCAGCAGCCTTGGCGACTCCTGGGTGACCCGGAACTGGGGCTTCTTCGACGAGATGGTCCACGCGTACGACGAGGGCGGGACACCGGTCTCCGCGCGCCCGTGGCGCAAGGACCTGTGGGACGCCGTGGCCACGGCCCGAGAGCAGGATCTCCGGCTGCCGGTCACGGCGCTGCTCTCGCAGGTCCTCGCCGACACCGTCGAGACCCACGGCCACGAGCGCTGACCCGGCGCGAACGCCTCCCGAACGGCACGGGCCCGTGCCGTTCCTGGCCATCCCCAGCTCTGCAGGAGTGGGGATGGTCGGGTACGCGTGGGGGTGGCTCGCCCGGCGTCGGCTCAGGCACCCAGCTGGATGCGTCGGCGGGTACGACGACGCCGCACCCGCTCCCTCCGGCGTCGGCCACGTCGCGACCGGCGGACCGCCGAGCGGGCCAGGTCGGCCGCGCCGATGAACCCGGCATCCGGCCCGAGGTGCGCCCCGACAATCTCCGGCTCGACCCGGAAGCCGCGCCCGGTCAAGGTGCGCCGAAAGGCCTCCCGGGTCGGTGTCAGCAGCAGGTCACCAGCCGCCGACACTCCCCCGCCGACGATGATGATCCCCGGGTCGAACGCGGCGGCCATGCCGGCCAGCCCGACCCCGAGCCAGCGCCCCACCTCGGCCAGCAGCTCGACCGCGGTCGGGTCACCGGCCTGCGCCGCCTCGGTGATCAGCGGTCCGGTCAACAGGCTCGGGTCGCCGTCGACCAGGTCTCGCAGGTTGTGCGCCACCGGCGAGTCGGCGACGATCAGCTCGCGCGCCTCACGCACCAGTGCGTTGCCGCTGGCGTACTGCTCCCAGCACCCTCGGTTGCCGCACGGACAGCGGTGACCGTCGGGCACGACCTGCATGTGCCCGAACTCCCCCGCCATGCCGTTCTCGCCGCGGTAGACCCGGCCGTCCATCACCAGCGCCCCGCCGATCCCGGTGCCGAGCGTGAGGCAGAGCACCTGCTGCCGGTCACGGCCGGCGCCGAAGCGCGACTCCGCCCAGGCCGCCGCGTTGGCGTCGTTGTCCACCACGATCGGGCGGCGCAGCCGGCCGATCAGCGCGTCACGCAGCGGCTCATTGCGCCAGGCCAGGTGCGGGGAGAACAGCACCGAGGACCGCGACGCGTCGACGAACCCGGCCGCCCCGATCCCGACCGCGGCCACCCGGTGGTCGACGGACAGCAGCCGCACCAGGTCGACGATCGTGTCCTCGACCGCCCGCGGGCTCTTGCCCGGGGTCTCGCGCTGCAGTCGCGCCCGTACGTTGCCGTGCGCGTCGACCAGACCGGCGAGAACCTTGGTGCCGCCGATGTCGACGCCGACGGTCAGCGGCTCAGGCCGGACGTACGCCGGACGGCGCGGCTGCAGGTCGGACACGCCACGAGACTACTTGGCTGGTCAGGACGCGATCCGCCACGCCGTCGTGACGTCGTTGACCGCACGCACCACGCGCTGCACGTCGTCGGCCTCGACCCCGGGGTGGACCGGCAGCGACAGCAGCTCGCTCGCCGCCCGCTCGGTCTCGGGGAGATCCACCTCGACCGAGTACGCCGGGAGGCGGTGCACCGGAGTCGGGTAGCTGACCGCCGAGCCGAGCCCGCGGCGGGCCAGCTCGGCGCCGATCCGGTTGCGCATCACGCTGCGCACCACGTACTGCTGGAACACGTGCCGGGAGTACGAGCGCACGACCGGCGTGGCCACGGCGCGCAGCCCATCGTCCAACAGGGACGCGTTCATCCGGCGTACCCGGTTGAACCCCGGCAGCCGGTCGAGCTGCACTCGGCCAATCGCGGCAGCGACGTCGGTCATCCGGGCATTGAACCCGACCACCTCGTCGGCGACCCGCTTGGCCATGCCCTGGTCGCGCAGCACGCGAACACGGTCGGCGATGCCGTCGTCGGCACACACCACCATGCCGCCCTCGCCGGTCGTCATGTTCTTGGTCGGGTGGAAGCTGAACGCCGCCAGCGTGCCGAAGCTCGCCACCGAGCGGCCGTGCATCCGCGCACCGTGCGCCTGGCAGGCGTCGCCGAAGATGCCGAGCCCGTACGTCTGCGCCAGCCGCTCGAACGCCGTCAGGTCGGCCGGCTGGCCGAACAGGTGCACCGGGACGACACCCACGGTGCGCGGTGTCACGGCGGCCTCGACCGCGCGGGGGTCCAGGCAGTAGGTCGTGGGCTCGATGTCGGCGAAGACGAGCGTGGCGCCGGTCAGGGCGACCGCGTTGGCGGTGGCGACCGCGGTGAACGACGGCACGATCACCTCGTCGCCCGGCCCGACACCGGCCGCCAGCAGGCCGAGCTGGAGCGCGCTGGTGCCCGAGCTGACCGCCACGCACGGACGTCCGCCGACGAACGTCGAGAACTCCGTCTCGAACGCCGCGACCTCCGCGCCCTGGCTGAGGTACCCGCCGCGCAGCACCCGGTCGACGGCGTCCCGCTCGGCGGGTCCGATCTGCGGCTCGACGACCGGTACGGCGACAGCGCTCATGGGTCGCGACGCTAGGGATGCCGGCGGGCCCGGTCAGCCGAACGCCGGTCAACCACCCGTACGGGCTATCCCATCCGACCGGTTCGGCCGAGGCCGTCCCACCCGACCGCCTGCCGCCGGTCCCCACGTGCAAAATTGCCCAATTGGGCAAAATTCCACCCGGTTCCGGCGGAACCGGGTCGAAGATTGCCCAATTGGGCAATCTTCGACGTCAGCAGCGCACGGCGTCAGCGCAGCACTGCGACCAGCGACGAGTAGTCGTCGGTCCACCGCACCGGGTCGTCCCGGTCGAGTTGGCTCCACCCCGAGTCGTCGACCAGGGTCTGTACGACGGCGTCGTCTCGGCTCAGGACGACCCAGACGCTGCCGGTGGCGCCGTCGTCGAGCCCCGCACCGCGGCCGACCGCGGCCCGCCAGCCCAGCTCGCCGGCCGCCGCCGCGACGACCGGCTCGAGTTCGAACACCCGGTTGCTCACATGGACCGCCAGCACGCCGTCGTCGGCCAGCCGCGACGCGTACATCCGCATCGCCTCCGCCGTCAGCAGGTGGATCGGGATCGAGTCGGAGCTGAACGCGTCGAGGACCAGCAGGTCCAGGCTGCCGGGCTCGCGCGCCGACACCGTCAGCCGACCGTCACCGACGACCGTCTCGATCTCCGCTGCGGAGTCTGCGAGGTAGGTGAACAGCGACGTGTCGCGCGCCATCCGCACCATGTCGGGGTCGATCTCGAAGAACGTCATGGTCTGACCCGGCCGACCGTACGCCGCGACCGTGCCGGTGCCGAGACCGACCGCGCCGACCCGGTCGAAGCGCCCCTCGTCGAGGCCGAACACCTCGCCGAGCGGCCCGCCCCTGGAGTAGTACGTCGTCGGCAGGTCGCGCCGCTGCTGGTCGGTGAACTGGGTGCCGTGGATCGTCGTGCCGTGCACCAGCGTGTGGACGCCGTCGCGCGACTCGACCCGGTAGCTGCCGAAGAACGTGCGGGCCCGCTCGACGGTGTCGCGGGTGGCGGCCGACCCGTTCGTCACGAAGACCGCCGCGAGCAGCACGGCGAGCCCGACCGCAGGCAGCACCCCTAGCCCAGGGAGTCGACGACCGAGCCGGCCGAACGAGACCAGGCCGAGCAGCAAAAGGGGTACGGCGACCAGGCCGAGCGG
>JBOHDE010000323.1:0-3790 GCA_050699035.1 Nocardioidaceae bacterium
TCGACGGTCCCGACGAGGCCATCCGGCGGGCCGGGCTGTACGTCGAGGCCGGCGCGGAGATGTTGTTCGTGGAGGCCCCGCACTCGACCGACGAGCTGGCACAGATCGGCCGCGAGCTGAGTCCGCTGGGCGTGCCCTTGATGGTCAACCTCGTGGAGGGCGGCAAGACCCCGCTCGTCCCCGTCGCCGAGCTGAGTGAGATGGGCTTCTCGTTCGTGTCGTTCTCCGGCTCCCTGCAGAAGACCGCGATCGCGGCCATGCAGGAGGTGGCGACCTCGCTGCTGGCCACCGGCGAGGTCACGGCGTTCTACCCAGACCGGATGGTTAGCCTGGAGGAGCGCAGTGAGCTCTTGGGGCTGCCCGAGTACTTCGCGCTCGAGCGGCGCTACTCGAGCGAGTGAACGTGCGACCAGGCTGTGCACCGACAGAGAGGAGGCGGAAGCGGGCGTGACGACACCTTCCGTGGGCGGTTCGGTCGAGCAGCGGACGCCGTACTCCGAGCAGGCAGCGCGGATCGTCCGCGAGGCGATCCTGGCCGGACGGTACGAGCCCGGCAGCCGGCTCAACGAGGTGGAGCTGTCGTCTGGCCTCGGCATCAGCCGGAGCCCGCTGCGCGAGGGTCTCCGCAAGCTCGCCGACGAGGGTCTGGTCGTGCTGCAGCCCGGCCGGGGCGCCTTCGTCGCCAGCTTCGCGCCGGACGAGATCCGCGACCTGCTCGAGCTCCGCCAGGCCATCGACGTGATGGCGGCCCGGCTGGCGGCCGAGCGGGCAACCCCGGACGAGCTCGACCGGATGCAGCAGGCGCTCGAGGCCGCGACCGTCGCGCACAAGCGGACCGACGGGGCGGCGCCGCCCTGGACGTCCGACTTCCACATCCTGATCCTGCAGTCGACCAAGAACCGCCGGATCATCGAGCGCGGCTCCGAGGTGCACACCCAGCTACACCTCGCCAGGTTCCGGTCGGGCTCGACCGCCGACCGTGCGGAGCAGGCCCACGACGAGCATCAGCAGATCCTCGACGCGATCCGGTCGGGCGACCCCGCCAGTGCCGACGAGGCGATGCGCAAGCACCTGGTGAACGCCACGCAGCACATCGCCCGCGTCGTCGACGAGTCCTCCTGACCGTCGAGTTCAGTCGCAGAGTCCGTCCGGGCTCGACGTCTCGCACCGGTTGTCGTCGAAGTCGTTGTCGGTCCCGGAGCCGTCCCAGAGCAGGTCGAACTCCTCGTTACGGAGCACTTTGTTGTCCTCGACCTCGTTGCCCTCCGGGTCCGCCCCACCGGCGAGGGCGCCGGACAGTACCGCGATCCCGGCGGATGCGATCGTCTCGCCGGACGGCACGTTGCGCAGCACCTTGTTGTCCTCGACCTTCACGTCCTGTGTGCCGAGGAGCAGGATACCGAGGCCGGACAGCGGCGGGGCCTCCTCGTTCGGTGCGCAGGCGCGGTCGTTCTCCGTGACCTCGTTGTCCCGAAGGCGGTAGTCGCCGGCCACCGTCGGTGCGCCAGTGTCCAGTGCGAGGATGCCGATGCAGTTGTGCGACACCTCGTTGTCCTCGGCCTTGATGTCGGTGGAGTCGCGCAGGAAGATGCCGAACCCGTTGTCGGTGGCCACGTTGTCCTCGACTACGTTCTCGGAGTCGGGCGAGTCGCCCATGTAGAAGCCTGCCTCGGCATTACCTGAAGCCTCGTTATGGGTGTACGTGACGTCCTCGCTGTCGAACGCGCCGAGCCCGTACTCGCCGTTGTCGTCGGCACGCACCTGGCTGACCTTGTGGTCGTCGGCGCCGACCGCGATCACCCCGAACGCCGGGAACCCGCTGATGTCGAGGCGCGAGATGCGTACGTCGTCCACCTGCTTCGTGACGTTCCCCGCAGCATCGAACTCGCCGAACACGCAGAACCCCGCCACGCCCTCGCAGGCGTTCGCCGGCGGTGTCGCCGGTGGCCGTATCAAGACGTCATCCGTACCCCGGATCGTCAGCGACTTGGTGACGAGCACGCTCTCCTCGTACGTGCCGGGCCTGATCTTGATCGTGTCGCCGGGATCGGCCGCGTCGACGGCTTGCTGGATCGCGTTCGGTCCGGGCTCGACGACGATCGTGTCGTCGGCGGCCGCAGGCCCCATCCAGGCCGCGACCAGGAGTAAGGAGGATGTCGTCGTCAGCACGACGCGGGTTGGAGTACGCATCAGAAACCGCCGTTCCTTGCTCGGGTGGGCATCAACCCCCACGGTTGGCGCGGAGCAAAGACTCGGCAATAGCCCGATCGACGTAGCTCGACAGGCGCTACTCCGGTGCGGCGAGGTCGAGGCGCCAGTCGTTGCAGCGCATCGGGTGGCCGCGGGGGTACTCGAAGTCGTACTCCCCGACGAAGGAGAACCCGACCTTGCGGCAGATGGCGTTGGACGCTGGGTTGTCGACCGACGGGAAGGCGTGCAGCTGTGTGTGCTTGCGCTCCGCGGCGGCCAGCCGAGCGACCTCGGTGACGGCTGTGGAGGCGATGCCTCGACCCTGGTACGACGGGAGCACGTGCCATCCGGCCTCGTACACCGTCTCGCCCTGCCAGTCGCGCTCCCAATAGCCGACCGAGCCGACCGCCGTGCCGTCCGCCGCATCGATGGGGAGCAGGACGACCCTGAACATCTGGCTGGTGCCGTCGCCGGCAACGTACCGCTGGTGCCGGCGGAGCACCTTCTCCTCGGTCTCCGGGCCGCCGAGGTGCTGCATCATCTCGGGTGCGTTGAGGCGGCGGAGCAGGTCGAGATCGGCCTCGCCCCACGGCTCGATGCGAAGGTCAGGTCCCATGGTCAGTGCTCAGACGCGGCGTAGTGCCGGGCCAGCAGGTCGCCGCCCCAGTCGTGCCGGAGGTCGCGCCACACCGAGTGGATGTGGTTGGCCTCGTCCTGGGTGTTGTCGTACTCGAGCAGGAAGCTGTCACCCTTCACGGCGTAGTAGTGACCCTGGCCGGGGGTGAGCCCGCCCGCCCAGGTGAACGCAACGGCACCCAGCCCGGCGTCGAGGATGTCGGCCCAGGCCCGGTTGGCGACCGGCGCCGCCGCCCGGTCCAAGTACTGCCGGATCACTGCCTCCAGCAAGTCGCGCTGCTCCGGGTCCATCCGGTCGTGCCGCAGGCCCGAGGCGACGACATCGGCGTTCGCGACCGGGTCGTAGCGGGTGCGGATGTCGTCGGGTGCGACCGGTCCGGACAGCACGACGCCGCGCTGCTCCTCGTCGAGGGTCCCGACCAGCCGGCGGGCCAGGTCCTCCTCGCGGTGGAGTGGCCGGAAGCCGGTGTGTGGTCCGGCGGGTACGTGGGCGGGCTCGGCGCCGAAGAACTGTGGCGTGCCGGCCGCCTGGTCGCCGAACACGGTGGCGTGCGTGGCGAGGTGGTGCCCGTTGACCCGCCACGCCCACGGCTCGGCGCCCTGCGGGTCGCCGAGGACGCGGACCCAATAGCGCAGGTCGGTGTACGGGTCCACGGTCTGGGCGCCGGACTGCTGCAGCTCGCGGCGGATCGACTCGACTCGGATCACGGCCAGGGCGTCGGTGTGGCCGCGGGAGCTGTAGGCGGTCGCGAGCAGGTCGAACGCCAGCCGGCGCTGCTCGTCGTCGAGCGCCGCGATCGGCAGCCCTGTCCGCGGCCCGGGGAGGTACGTCCACTGGTGGTGGTCCGGGATGTCGAACCGGGCCGTCGCCTCGTCGCGCTGACCTGTCGTCAGTGCGTCGGTGAACGCGGTCGCCGCCTCGCGCATCCGCCTCACCAGGTCTGTCATCGCTGCGTCACCTGTC
>JBOHDE010000324.1:0-3783 GCA_050699035.1 Nocardioidaceae bacterium
CCTGGTGGCCCTGCTCGTCGTCCTCTACCTGCTCGGCCGCGGCTGCCCGCCGCTGGTGCCCACCCTGCTGGTGCTGCCGTTCCTCGCATACGCGGTGTTCGGGCCGTTCGACCGGGCCGGCGGTGGCAGCATGCTGGTCGCCGTACTCCTGGCTGCTCTGACGGCCGCGGCGGCCGGGGTCGGCGGCGCCCAGCGAGCGCGGCAGGTCACCGCCGACCGCGACGAGTCGCAGCGCAGCGCCGCCGGCACCCTGCTCGAGTACGCGGCTCGGGGCGAGCGGGCGCGGATCGCCCGCGAGCTGCATGACGTCGTCGCGCACCACATCTCGATCATCGCCGTCCAGGCCGAGACCGCTCGCGTCGCGACTCCTGACATGCCCGCCGACGGCGCCGCCCGGCTGGTCGCCATCGGAGACACCGCCCGGGCCGCGCTCACCGAGATGCGCCGGCTCCTCGGCGTACTCCGTGAGGACGCCGGGACCGAGCCGTCGCGCCGCCCGCAACCCGGGCTGCACGAGCTCAACGACCTGATCGACGAGGCGCGGGAGGCGGCGGGGACCAGCACCCGGCTGATCGTGCACGGACGCGTCGTCGCGCTCGACCCGGGCGTGCAGCTCACGGCGTACCGCATCGTCCAGGAGGCCCTCACGAACGCCCGGCGGCACGCACCTGGGGCGGCCGTCGACGTCGAGCTCGAGTACGGCAGCGAGACGCTGCGTCTGCGCATCCGTGACAACGGGCCGGGTCCGTCCGACGGCGCCGGCAGCACCGGTCACGGCCTGCTCGGCATGCGTGAGCGGGTCGCGGCGCTCGGCGGCGTGCTGACGACCGGGCCGGCGCCGGGCAGCGGTTTCGTGGTCGAGGCCGTGCTGCCCAAGACGCACTACGTGTCGGGGGCTTCGAGGTCGGCGCGATGAGCGACCAGGTACGGGTCGTGGTGGTCGACGACGACGAGGTCGTCCGGGCCGGCTTCACGGCGTTGCTGGACACCCAGGACGACCTGGCGGTGGTCGGCACCGCCGCGAACGGCGTGGAGGCGATCCAGGTCTGCGGAGAGCACCACCCCGACGTGGTGCTGATGGATGTGCGGATGCCGGTGATGGACGGCATCGAGGCCACCCGCCTGATCGTGGCCGAGGCCGAGGGGCAGGCCGGGCCGCGAATCTTGATGGTGACGACGTTCGACCTCGACGAGCACGTCTACGACGCCCTGGGGGCGGGGGCCAGCGGCTTCCTGCTCAAGGACGTCTCGGCCGAGCGGCTGTTCGACGCCGTCCGGGTGCTCGCGGCCGGCGAGGCGCTGCTCGCACCGACCGTCACCCGCCGGCTGATCGGCGAGTTCGCCCGGCAGCGGCCCCGGGCGGTGCCGCCGTCGGCCCCACTCGCCGCGTTGACGCCACGGGAGACCGAGGTGCTCGGCCTGGTGGCCGAAGGGCTGTCCAACCCGGAGATCGCCGGCCGGCTGATGGTCGGCGAGGAGACGGTCAAGACCCACGTCAGCCGGGTGCTCGCCAAGCTCGGGTTGCGCGACCGTACCCAGGCTGTGGTCGCGGCGTACGAGTCCGGGCTGGTGGTCCCGCGGTCGATCCGCCTTTGATCGTCGTGTAATGATGATTACATGACTACATCTTCAGAGAAGGTGCGCGGCTGGCTGTCGGGCCGGCTGCCCGCCGACTGGTTCGACGGCGGACCGGACATCACCATTGACCGCGACGAGATCGTCGTGGTCGGCACGATCCCGGCCCCCGAGTACACGAAGGACGCGTCCGAGGCCGAGCGGTCGGCGGCTGACAAGGGCCGGATCAAGCAGTTCCGCGAGGACACCCGCGAGCAGCGGATCGAGATCGCCCGCGAGCTCGAGTACAAGACCGGCCGCAAGGTCGCGTGGGGCGTGGAGTGCGGCGACACCCGGCGCATCTTCACCTCGTTGTCGGCGCCGGTGATGACCCGGCTGCGGCAGCCCGAACGCCAGATCCTCGACACCCTGGTCGACTCCGGCGTGGCCCGGTCGCGCAGTGACGCGCTCGGCTGGTGCGTACGCCTCGTTGGTCAGCACAGCGAGTCGTGGCTCGGCGAGCTGCGCGACGCGATGGCCAAGGTCGACGAGGTACGGAAGGCCGGTCCCGACGCCTAACCGCGCGAGCGTCCCTCCCTCTTCGCGCCGAGGTTGCGCGTATGTCGGCGCGAGTGTTCGTCGGAGGGCGGCCCCTGGTCCTAGGCGGGTGGGCCGAGCGTCGGCCATTCGATCACCGGGCAGCGGTCCATCACCATGTCGACGCCGGCCTCGGTGGCTCGCTCGTACGCCGCCTGGTCGATGATCGCGAGCTGGAACCACACCGCCCGCGCACCGATCGCGACGGCCTGGTCGGCGAACGGCCCGGCCGCGTCGACCCGGCGGAACACGTCGACACAGTCCACGCCGAACGGGATGTCGGCCAAGGTGGCGAAGCCGGGCTCGCCGTGCACGGTCGCCGCGGACGGGTGCACCGGCACGATCCGCTTGCCGTGCTGCTGCAGGAACGCCGCGACCCGGTGCGCCGGCCGGAACGGGTTGTCGCCGAGCCCGACCACCGCCCACGTGTCGCACTCGGCCAGGATCCAGCGGATCTTGTCCGGGTCACCCCATGGCTCGCTCACGGGGGCAGCCTAGGGGTTGGTGGATCGACTCCCTACAATCCCGCTGTGACTGACGAGTACCCCATGTATGCCCTGTCCGAGGAGCACCGGGCGGTTCGTGCGGCCGTCCGTGCCCTGTGCGACGACAAGGTCGCGCCGTACGCGGCGGAGGCCGACCGGTTGGCGGCGTTCCCGCAGGCGTCGTTCGACGCGTTGCGGGCGGCCGACTTCCACGCTCCGCACGTTCCGGAGGAGTACGGCGGAGCGGGCGCCGACGCCCTGGCGACGGTGATCGTGATCGAGGAGGTCGCTCGCGCCTGCGCGTCGTCCTCGCTGGTCCCGGCGGTCAACAAGCTCGGCTCGCTGCCGCTGATCCTGGCCGGCTCCGCCGACCTGAAGCAGCGCTACCTGCCCCGACTGGCGGCCGGCGAGGGCTTCTCGTACTGCCTGTCCGAGCCCGAGGCCGGCAGCGACGCGGCGGCGATGCGGACCAAGGCGACCCGCGACGGCGACGCCTGGGTGCTGACCGGCGTGAAGCGCTGGATCACCAACGCCGGCGTGTCCGAGTTCTACACGGTGTTCGCCGTGACCGACCCCGTGACCGGCCCGGCGGCCGGCGGCCAGCGGATCTCGGCGTTCGTGGTGGAGAAGGCGGACGAGGGCGTGTCGTTCGGGGCACCCGAGCAGAAGCTCGGCATCAAGGGCTCACCGACCCGCGAGGTCTACCTCGACGACGTGCGGATCCCAGCCGACCGGATGATCGGCGACGAGGGCACCGGGTTCGCGACCGCGATGCGCACGCTCGACCACACCCGGGTCACCATCGCGGCTCAGGCGGTCGGCATCGCCCAGGGCGCGCTCGACTACGCGCTCGGCTACGTGCAGGAGCGACAGCAGTTCGGGCGGTCCATCGCTGACTTCCAGGGTCTGCAGTTTCTCCTTGCAGACATGGGAATGCGGGTGGAGGCGGCTCGGCAGCTCACCTACGCCGCGGCCGGTCGGTCGGAGCGTGGTGACGAGGACCTGACGTTCTTCGGCGCGGCCGCGAAGTGCTTTGCGTCCGACGTCGCGATGCAGGTGACGACCGACGCGGTCCAGGCACTCGGCGGGTACGGCTACACCAGCGACTTCCCGGTCGAGCGGATGATGCGCGACGCCAAGATCACCC
>JBOHDE010000325.1:0-3782 GCA_050699035.1 Nocardioidaceae bacterium
GACGAGCCACGGTCGGCCAGCTTGGTCACGGTGGCGGGGTTGATGTCGACGCAGACCAGCGGCACCGACGCCGGCAGGATGTTGCCGGTGGCGACGGAGTGCAGCATGGTCGCGACCATCAGGCAGTAGCCGACGCCGTCGAGCTCGGCCCGCATCGCCCGCTGCCCCTCGATGACGTCGGTGTAGACATCCGGCAGCGGCCCGTCGTCGCGCACCGAGCCGACCAGGACGAAGCGTCGCCCGGTCGTGACGAGCGCGTGCATGATTCCGCCCGTGAGCACACCGGTCTCGACCGCGGCCGCGATCGAGCCCGCCTTGCGGATCGTGTTCAGCGCCCGGATGTGGTGCTCGTGGCCGTGCTCGACGCCGCGGCCCTGCGCCAGGTCGACACCGAGCGACGTGCCGTACAGCGCCGACTCGATGTCGTGCGTCGCCAGCGCGTTGCCGGCGAACAGCACGTCGACGAAGCCGGCGTTGACCAGGGCGACCATGGCCGGCGCCGCGCCCGTGTGCACGACGCCCGGTCCACCGACCCACAGCACCTTGTGGCCGTCGGCCTTGGCCGCGCGGATGCCGTCGGCGACCTGGCGGACGAGCACCGTCTGCGGCTTCTCCGACGACACCTCGGACTCCATGAAACCGAACGCGCCGCCGGCGTCCCTGGCCGGGACCGGTGGCGTGACCTTGATGCCGGAAGCACCGCAGATGACGCGCATCCCGACCCGCACATCAGCCATCGGGATCGTGCGCACGGTGAGGTTGTCGCCGTCGCCGTCGACGACGAGCCCGCAGTCCATCTCGGGGTTGCCGACCGTGACCCACCGGCCCTTGAACCGCACCCGGGTGGGGAGGTTGGTGGAGGAGTAGAACCCGTCGGGGAGTACGCCGTCGACCTCCACCGGCTCGATCACGGCCTCGCCCGGGTCGACCAGGTTCGCGCCGCGGGTCTGCAGCCGCATCAGCAACCGCTGCAGCGCGTCGTCGTCCTCCGTCGACACCGTGATCACCGCGGTCGACGTGTCCCCGGTGTCGTGGCCGACGTCGAACCGGTCGATGGTGTAGTCGCCGCCGTACTCGCGGACGTCGTTGAGTATCCGCGACAAGATGCCGCCGTCCATCAGATGACCGGTGATCACCACCGTGTCGCTGGCCTGCACGCATGCCTCCCGATCGGGTCTCGAGTCCACGCGAAGCGTAGACCCAAGGCGGCGGCGTCAGACCACCGCGCCGTCGTCCCCGCCGGAGCCGTCGCGGTCGTCGCGCATCCGGAGCACCAGGGTCACCAGCCCGCCCACGAACGCGGCCGCGCAGCCGAACAGGATCTCCCGGGGCAGCGCCCAGCTGAGGACCGTCGCGAGCAGCATCAGCAGCGGCCCACCGAACAACCCGGTCCAGGCGAGTCGGGACACCAGGTCGCCGCGCGGCCTCGGCGGCAGGTCAGGGGGTACGAAGTGGCCCTCGTCGTCCCACTGCGCCGGTGAGTTCAGCGGGTCGAGCGGGTCGCGGGCGATCCGCATCTGCGGCGCAGCCCGTGGCGGTGCCGGATCCGGGTCCGGTGGGCCGTCCGGCGGCGGCAGCGCCCATGGGTTCAGCGGCTCGGTGGCCTCCTGGTCGTAGCCCGCCACGATCTCGGCCCACACGTCGTCGGTCGCGTCGATCGTCTCGGGGGCCAGCACGCGGAGCACGTCGCGGGCCTGGGCGACGGCTCTTCGGTCGGCGAACACCTGGGCCTTGTCACCGTCGTCGGGGAGTACGACGTACGCCGCGATGCCGGCCTCTCGCAGGGCCAGCAGGGCGTCGCCGGCCAGCTCGGGGTCGACGTCGCACACGTCGGTGTAGGACTGTGCCGACAGGCCGTTGCCACGCATCAGCGCACCCCTGTCGACTCGGGTCGGTCGGCGGCCACCCGTCGCACGAACTTCAACGACTCGGCGAAGATCGCCGGGGCGTCGTTGTCGAGCGTGGCCACGTGGTAGCTGTCGCCGAGTACGTGCTCACTCAGGTCGGGCGACGACACCCGCTGCATGACCAGCTTCGCCGACAGTGGGTCGACGACGTGGTCGACCGCCGAGCGGAACAGCAGCAGCGGCTGGGTGACCCGCGGGAGGTCGGTGCGGACGACCCGGCCGAGCGCGACCACCGAGTGCAACGCGTGCAGCGGGTTGCGGTCGTAGGCGTGCTCGTCCGCGCCCGGCCGCTTCACGTCGCCGCCGATCGCCTGCAGCGACGGCACGACGTGACGGAGTACGGGCAGCGCGACCAGCCTCGGGTCGGACAGCTGCACGAGCGGGTTGACCAGCACCACGCCGGACACCGCCGTGCCGTGCTCCTGGGCCAGCCGCAGGGCCAGCGTGCCGCCCATCGACAGACCGCCGACCACAACCCGGTCGCAGCGGTCGGTCAGCTCGCGGAACGCCCGATCGACCGCGGCGTACCAGTCCGGCCAGCGGGTGCGGTTCAGCGCCTGCCAGGTCGTGCCGTGCCCCGGCAGCCGCGGCAGCCGGACCGTCAGGCCCTGGTCGGCGAGGAACTGCGCCCACGGGCGGATCGAGGCGGTGGACCCGGTGAAACCGTGCGACAGCAGGACACCGGTCTCCCCGGCGTCCGCTGCGAACGGCTGGGCGTGGGATGCGACGGCCACCTAGGAATCGTCGCATGCGATCTCCGGCCGGGTGAAGAGGTGAACGAAGTCCGGACACGCCATGATGGTGTCGGGCACCCCGGGGTGCCTAGGTTTGACCCGGAGAAGGAGGACGGCGTTGTTCTACTGGTTCCTGAAGTTCGTCGCCATCGGGCCGCTGCTGCGGCTCATCTTCCGTCCGTGGGCCGAGGGAGCCGACCACGTCCCCGAGCACGGCGCCGCGATCTTGGCCAGCAACCACCTTTCGTACTCCGACTGGCTCTTCATGCCGCTCACCATCTCGCGTCGCGTCACGTTCGTGGCCAAGGCCGAGTACTTCGAGGGGCACGGCATCAAGGGCTGGCTGCAGCGCAGCTTCTTCTCCGGCGCCGGGCAGGTGCCGATCGACCGGACCGGCGGCCGGGCCAGCGAGGGTGCGATCCGCACCGGCCTGAAGATCCTGGACACCGGTGGGCTGTTCGGCATCTACCCGGAGGGCACCCGCTCGCACGACGGCCGGCTCTACCGCGGCCGCACCGGCGTCGCGCGGATGGCGCTCGAGGCGAAGGTGCCGGTGATCCCGGTGGCCGTCATCGACACCGCCATCGTGGCGCCGCCCGGCAAGATCTTCGGCAAGTACGCCCGACCCGGGGTGCGGTTCGGTGAGCCGCTGGACTTCTCCCGCTACGAAGGGATGGAGTCCGACCGCTACGTCTTGCGGTCCATCACCGACGAGATCATGTACGAGATCATGGAGCTGTCCGGTCAGGAGTACGTCGACACGTACGCCTCGCGCGCGAAGGACGACGCGAAGCGGGCCGCCAAGGAGGAGAAGAAGGCCTCCCCGGACCTCACGGCATCCTGACACCGTGGCTGTGACCGAGCCGGCGTCCGTTGCCGTCCAGACCTCGCTGTTCCGCGCGCTCGCGGTGTTCCGCGCCGTCGTCCTGGCGTTCGCCGTCGGCACCAACGCGAGCCGGTGGCGTGAGTTCGAGATTGTCTGGCTCGGCTGGGCGGTGATCGCGGGCATGGTGCTGTGGACCCTCGTGGTGACCTGGGCCTACGACGCTCCGCACCGTCGCAACGTCGGCTGGCTGGTCGCCGATCTGCTGGTGGCGATCCTGGCCCTGGTGTCGACGCCGGTGATCCAGTCGGCCGAGCA
>JBOHDE010000326.1:0-3759 GCA_050699035.1 Nocardioidaceae bacterium
CAATTTTGCACGCCGGACCTCAGCCGGTGACCGCGCGGGCGAGGGCGGCCAGGCTGCGCGCCACATCGTCGTCGCTGGTCGACCAGTTGCTCACCGAGATCCGCAGGACCTCACGGTCGTGCCAGCGGGAGCCGCTCATCCACGCCGTCCCGTCGGCGAGGGTCCGCTGGACGACCTGCCGGGTGCGGTCGTCGTCGCCGAAGGTCGCACAGACCTGGGTGAAGACCACGTCGTTGACCACCTCGGCGCCGTCCAGCGCGCTCAGCCCGTCGGCGAACGACCGGGCGTGCGCGCACAGCCGGTCGACGAGGTCCGCGACCCCGGACCGCCCGAGGCTGCGCAGGACCGCCCACACCGGGAACGCCCGCCCGCGTCGTGACAGCTCGGGCACCTTTTCGAACGGGTCACCGGTGTCGTCCCGGATCAGGTACGCACCCTCCATGCCCATCGCCGCACGGACGTCGGCCGGCTCGCGGACCACGGCGATGCCGCAGTCGTACGGCACGTTCAGCGTCTTGTGCGCGTCGGTGCTCCACGAGTCCGCGCCGGCGCATCCCTCGACCAGGTGCCGGTACGTCGGTGAGGCACCGGCCCACAGACCGAACGCGCCGTCGACGTGGACCCAGTCATCGTGGCGGTGGGCGAGCGCGACGCACTCGGCGAACGGGTCGAACGAACCCGAGTGGACGTTGCCGGCCTGCAGGCAGACGATCGTCGGTCCGTCGTACTCGTCGAGTGCGTCGCCGAGCGCGTCCGGTCGGATCCTGCCCTCGGCGTCGGCCGGCACCAGCGTCGGGCGGCCCAGACCAAGGAAGCGGAGGACCAGGTCGATGCTCTCGTGCCGCTCCTCGCCGACCAGGACCCGGACCCGTGGTGCGCCGGTCAGCCCACCGTCGCACCCGGCCCGCCGCAACAGTGCGTCCCGGCCCGCCGCCAGCCCGGTGAAGCTGGCCATCGTCGCGCTGGTGACGAACCCGACCGCCGCACCGGTCGGCAGCCTGAGCAGGTCGAGCAGCCAACGGGCCGCCGCGTCCTCGACCGCGGTGTGGGCCGGGGTCACCAGCCGCATCACGCAGTTCTGGTCCCACGCACTGACCAGCCAGTCCGCGCCGAGCGCCGCCGGATGCGTACCGCCGATCACGAAGCCGAAGAACCGGCCGGACGGCATCGCGGTCAGCCCCGGCTCGCACGCCTCGGCCAGCAGGTCGACGACCTCGGCCGCGTCGGTCGGTCCTTCCGGCAAGTCGGGCCCGAGTGCGTCGGCGACCTCCTCGACCGAGGCGCTCGCTGGGACGTCTCGCTCGTCGACGCTGAGGAGCCAGCGGTACGCATGGTGGTGCGCGCGGTGGAGGGCGCGGTCGAACTGCCTGGCGTCGAGTGTCATCCGACCAGTCTGCTCGCCGGGGTCTGCCAGGGCGACCAACCGCTGCCTACCCGGTGGTTGACTCCACCTTCGGTGTCACCGACATGTCGGTGGAGTACCGCATCCGCAGCAAGACGACGGCGACGGCGAGGGAGGCCACCGCCGCGAGCAGCCCAACCAGGGTGTTGCGGGTCAGGCCGAGGACGAGATACCCGACGATGGAGGCGGCGCTGCACACGAACGCGTACGGCAGCTGGGTCGTGACGTGGTCGATCAGATGGATGCCCGACCCGATCGCGGAGAGGATCGTGGTGTCCGAGAGCGGTGAGGTGTGGTCGCCGAAGATGGCCCCGGCAAGGACCGCGCCGAACGCCGGCAGCAGCAGCCCGACGTCCACGGCGATCACGATCTCGGCAGCGATCGGCAGCAGCAGCCCGAAGGTGCCGAACGTGCTCCCCATCGAGAACGAGATGAACGAGGCGACCAGGAACAGCAATACGGGCAGCAGGGCGAACGCCAGGGTGCCGTCGATCAGCTGGGCGACGTACTCGCCGATCCCCAGCATCGAGATGATCTCGGCCGTCATCCACGCCAGGAACACCACCGCGACCGCCGTCAGCATCGACCTCACGCCGACGAGCGCGGCCATCGACACCTGACCGGCGGGGGTCTTCTTCACCAGCAGCTTCACCGCGGAGACGGCGCAGGCGGCCAGACCGCCGTAGAACAGGGCGAGGATGACGTCGGTGTTGCCCAGCAGCTTCAGCGGCGTCAGGGCACCGTCGGTCCTCGCGATCCCGATCCAGAGCGCGCCGACGACCGTGAAGCCGATCAGGGTCAGCACCGGGAAGACCAGGTCGCCGATCTTTCCGTCGTCGCGGGTGGGCAGGTTCTGGTTGGTCTCACCCGGCACCTTGCCGTGCGAGTCGTCGAACAGGATGCCCTCGTCGGCTGCCCGCTTGTCGTGCGTACGCATCGGACCGAAGCTGAGTCCGAAGTAGGCGACGGCGACCACGAACAGCAGCGCCGTGATGGCGTAGTAGTTCATCGGGATCGTGAACAGGAAGGCTTCGTAGCCGGAGTACTCCTCGACCTCGTTCGTGGCGAGGATCCCGGCCATCGCGGTGGCGATGAACGCGGCCCACCCCGAGATGGGCGTCAAGATGATGACCGGCGCGGCCGTGGAATCCACCAGGTACGAGAGCTTGGCCCGCGAGATGCGGTGCTTGTCGGTGATCGACCGGCTGACGTTGCCACCGACGAGGCAGCTGAAGGCGTCGTCGAAGAAGATGATGATCCCCAAGACGATGGGGACCAGCTGGGCCTGGAAGCGTGTTCTGACCTTGGTGATCGCCCACTCGGAGAACGCGCGCAGTCCACCAGAGATGTAGATGAAGGACGTCAGCACGCCCAGCAGCAGGACGAAGATGCTGATGTAGACCTCTTCGGCGATCTCACCGTCGGCAATGATCAGGCCGCCGGCCACCTCACCGATCAGCGAGAGACTCGCACCGATGTCCCAGTCGTTGTAGAGCAGGGCGCCGAGGACGATGCCGGTGCCCAACGCCAGGAAGATCCTCTTGGTGGCAATGGCCAGCGCGATCGTGACGAGCGGCGGGATAAGGGAGAGAAATGACGGTTCCATTGATGCGACCCCTCATGAATTGACGTACGGGTGCGCCGCAGTCGGGTTGTCGTGCTCCGCTCGGACCGACCAGCGCCTGTTCATTTCATTCACCGGGCTTCTCGGCGACCAGGTAGGTCACCAGGCGGCCGAGCCCTTCGACCTCGCACGCGACCTCGTCGCCAACCTGGAGCCAGCTGGGTTCCTGCATGCCCAGGATCACGCCCTCCGGTGTGCCGGTGTAGATGACGTCGCCCGGCTCCAGGGTCATGATCTGCGACAGGTCGCTGACCAGCTCGGCGACCGAGAAGATCATGTCCGCGGTGTTCGACTCCTGGCGCAGCTCGTCGTTGACCCAGCACCTCAGGGCCAGCTGCTGGGGGTCCGGCACCTCGTCGGCGGTGACCAGGTACGGGCCGAGCGGGGCGAACCCGTCGATCGCCTTGCCGTACGTCCATTGGCTGCTGCGCATCTGCAGCTCGCGCGCGGACAGGTCGTTGCCGGTGGCATAGCCGAAGAGGTAGTCGAGGGCGTCCGCGGTGCCCACCCGGTGGGCCGGCCGTCCGATCACGGCGACCAGCTCGACTTCGTAGTCGCCCTGCTCGGTGACGGCCGGCAGCACGACGTCAGCGGCGTGCCCGACCAGGCTGTTGTTGTACTTCGCGAAGTAGATCGGGTGCTCGGGGATCGGCAGCCCGGCCTCCTGCGCGTGCTTGCGGTAGTTGGCGCCCACACAGATGATCTTGCCCGGGTCGGGCACGGCCGGAGCGAG
>JBOHDE010000327.1:0-3758 GCA_050699035.1 Nocardioidaceae bacterium
TGTATCCACATCAGTCGACGGCCCCGGAGTGACGACATGACCGAGAACCACCAGCACGGCTACATCCACAACAAGGATGACTACCTCAAGCGGCTGCGCCGCATCGAGGGACAGGCCCGCGGCCTGCAGGGGATGGTCGAGGACGAGAAGTACTGCATCGACATCCTCACCCAGGTCTCGGCAATGACGAAGGCCCTGCAGTCGGTCGCCCTCGGCCTGCTCGACGAACACCTCAACCACTGCGTCGTCGACGCCGCCCGAGCCGGCGGTGCCGAGTCCGACGCCAAGATCCAGGAAGCCTCCCAGGCGATCGCCCGCCTGGTCCGCTCCTGACCAACCCAAGGAGATACCGATGCCCAGCACCACGCACACCGTTACTGGCATGACCTGCGACCACTGCGTCGCCGCCGTGACCGAGGAGGTCGGCGCGATCGACGGCGTCAGCAATGTCGACGTCGTCTTGGCCACCGGCCAGGTCACTGTCACCAGCACCGCTCCGATCGACGAGACTGCGCTGCGCGAGGCAGTCGAGGAAGCCGGGTACGTACTCGCATGACAACTCACACGGACATGACCACCGAGCTGACGTCATGCACCATCGACATCGGTGGCATGACGTGTGCGTCCTGCGTACGACGCGTCGAGAAGGCGCTGTCGAAGGTCGACGGCGTCGAGACCGCTGAGGTCAACCTCGCCACCGAGATCGCGACCGTCGGCTTCGACCCGTCCCGCGTGCAGTTCGACGACCTCAGCCAGGCCGTCAAGGCGGCCGGCTACACCGGCACGGTGCGCCGCCCCACACCCGCACCCGCCAGCGAAGCCCCGCCCGAGTCACCGTTGGTGAGCAGCGGTGACCATCGCGACGCCGAGCTGGCCGATCTCAAACGCAAGTGGCAGGTCGCGCTGACCGCGGGCCTCGGCCTGATGGTGTTGATGTACGTACCGCTGCCGCTCGACACGATGGACTGGCTGATGCCGGTCCTGCTGGTCGTCGCGACCGCCGTGCAGTTCTGGGCCGGACAAGGGATCTACGGAGCGGCGCTCGCGGCAGCCCGCCACCGGGCCACGAACATGAACACCCTGGTGGCGCTGGGCACCTCCGTCTCCTACGGCTACAGCGCGTTCGTCACGCTCTGGCCCGCGGCTGCCGAACGCTGGGGGCTGCCGCTGCACGTGTACTTCGAGACCTCGCTGGTCATCGTCGCCCTCGTCCTGCTCGGCCGCTGGCTCGAGGGCCGGGCCAAGAAGCGGACCGCCGCCGCCATCACGGCCCTGGTCGAGCTGGCGCCGGCGACCGCGCGGGTCCTGCGGGACGGGCGCGAGCACGACATCCCGGTCGCCGAGGTCGTCGTCGGCGACCTCGTCCGGGTCCGCCCCGGCGACAAGGTGCCGGTGGACGGAGTCGTCACCGAAGGCTCGACCACCGTCGACGAGAGCATGCTGACCGGGGAGAGCCTGCCGGTCGAGAAGGTTGCCGGTGACCAGGTCATCGGCGCCACCCTGAACCGCACCGGCTCGATCGTGCTGCGCGCCGGCGCCGTCGGTCAGGACAGCACGCTGGCCCAGATCATCCGCCTCGTCTCCGAGGCCCAAGGCGGCAAGCCCCCGATGCAGCAGCTCGCGGACCGGGTCTCCGGCTGGTTCGTCCCGGCCGTACTCGTGCTCGCCGTGCTGACCTTCGCCGGCTGGCTGGTGCTCGGCCCCGACACCGGGCGGCTCACCCTCGCCATCGGGACGGCGATCGCCGTCTTGATCATCGCCTGCCCGTGCGCGCTGGGCCTGGCCACCCCGACCGCGGTGATGGTCGGCACCGGCAAGGCCGCCGAGCTGGGCATCCTGATCGGCCACGGGGAGGCGCTCGAGCAGGCCCGCCGGGTGAGCGCCGTCGTGCTGGACAAGACCGGCACGATCACCCGCGGTCGCCCAGAGGTCACCGGCATCACGACCCTCGGCCGGTCCGAGGACGACATCCTGACGCTCGTCGCCGCCGCCGAGGTCGGGAGCGAGCACCCTGTCGGCGAGGCGATCGTGACAGCGGCCCACGACCGTGGGCTCACGCTGCCGCCGGCCGAGGACTTCGAGGCCTCCCCCGGCCACGGCATCGCGGCCACCGTCTCGGGCCAGCGCGTCCTGGTCGGCAACCGGAGGCTGATGACGACCGAAGGTATCGAGGTCACCGAGCTCGATGACGCGGCCGCCGCCGAAGCCGCGGCCGGACGCACCCCGATGTACGTCGGCGTCGACGGTGCCGCGGCCGCGCTGGTCGTGGTGGCCGACACGGTCAAGCCGGAGTCCGCCGAGGCGGTCGCCCAGCTCACCGCGCTCGGACTGACGGTGTGGATGCTGACCGGTGACAACAAGGCCACCGCGGAGGCGATCGCCGCCGAGGTCGGGATCGAGCACGTGATCGCCGAGGTCCTGCCCGCGCAGAAGGCCGACCGGATCGCCGAGCTCCAGCGCGACGGCCACGCCGTCGCGATGGTCGGCGACGGCATCAACGACGCGCCGGCTCTCGCCCAGGCCGACCTCGGCATCGCCATCGGCACCGGCAGCGACGTGGCGATCGCCGCCTCCGACATCACCCTGGTCGGCGGTGACCTGCGCGGCATCGTCGCCGGGATCGCCCTCGCCCGCCGGACCGTCACGGTGATCAAGCAGGGGCTGGGCTGGGCGTTCGCGTACAACATCGCGTTGATCCCGGTCGCCGCCGGCGCGCTGTACTGGTGGGACGGTCTGCTGCTCGACCCCGTCCTCGCCGCCGCCGCGATGGCGATGAGCTCGGTCAGCGTGGTCAGCAATGCCTTACGCCTGCGCCGGTTCACCCGCCCCGCGAACGCCGACGCCATCCTGCACCCGGCCTTACGTACCCGGGTCGCGGACGGGGCCTACCTGATCGCGGTCGCGGTGGTAGCGCTGGCCATCGGCAGCGGGCTCACCGCGCTGTCGCGTACCGACTGGGCCCAGCGCGGGATGAACGGCGTGCTCGCCTGGACGCAGAGCACCGGCATGCCGATGCGCACCGCGATGAGCGAGATGATGACGACCGACGTCGAGCCGGTCGACGCGCGCAACGCCGGCGTCGAGGTCTCCCTCGACGTACCCTCCGACGCGACGCCCGGCAAGCCGACCCGCATCTTGGTGAGCCTGCGCGACGATGCCGGTGAGCCGATCGAGGATGTCACCCGCAGCCACCAGGCGTGGATGCACTTCATCGCCACCCGCGACGATCTCGCCACCTTCGAGCATGTCCACCCCGAGCCCACCGGTCGCCCCGGCGAGCTCGCCGTGGACGTGGTGTTCCCCACCGCCGGGAGCTACCAGATCCACACCGAGTTCCGCCGCCAGGGCAAGATGAGCGACGTCCTGAGCGAGCACGAGGTCACCGTCGACGGCGAGCCCGCCGACCCCGAGCCCGTGACAGCGGGCCCGCGCGAGCTGGTGGTCGACGGCGTCCGGGTCAGCCTGCACGGCGATGCGCGGGTCGGGGAGCAGAGCGACCTCGACTTCACCTTCGCCGACGCCAGCACCGGCCGCCCGATCGATGACCTCCAGCCCTACCTCGCGGCCGCCGGGCACGTCGTGTCGATGCGCGCCGACGGCACCGCCTTCACACACGGGCACGCCGAGGTGTTCGACGCGGACGGCGACCCGGTGTTCGCGCTGCCCGGGCAGGAGTTCGGCCCCGAGCTCGACTTCCATGCCAGCTTCGATACGCCGGGTCTCTACCGGCTGTGGGGGCAGTTCCGGCTCGCCGACGG
>JBOHDE010000328.1:0-3752 GCA_050699035.1 Nocardioidaceae bacterium
GAGGAGCAGTACTACCTGGTCTGGCCGCTGCTGATGCTCACCGTCGGTGTGTTGGCCCGACGCAACGGCTGGCGCCTCACCAGCACCCTCTGGGTCGGCCTCGCCGTGATCGCGATCCCGTCGTTCCTCTGGTCGCTCTACCTCACCGCCGTCTCGCCCGAGCGGGCGTTCTTCGTCACCACCACCCGGATGTGGGAGCTCGCGATCGGTGCCGCCGTCGCGATCGGCGCCGCCTCACTGACCCGGATCCCGCGCCAGGTCGCGGTCGTCGTCGGCTGGGCCGGCCTGGCCGCGATCACCGTCTCGGGCCTCGCGTTCTCGACCTCGATGGCCTGGCCCGGGTACGCCGCGGCGCTACCGACCGTCGGCACCGCCGCAGTCATCGCCACCGGGGTCGCCGCCGGCCGCAACGGCCCGGTGATGCTGCTCGGCACCGGCCTGTTCCGCTGGGTCGGCGGGCTGTCGTACTCCCTCTATCTCTGGCACTGGCCGCTGATCATCGTGGCCACGGAATACCTCGACGGGCTGCGGATCCGCGAGGGCCTGCTGATCGCGGCCATCGCGGTGGTACCGGCCTGGCTGACGCACCGGCTGGTCGAAAACCCGTTCCGCTACTCCTACACCGTCTCCCGCTACCCGAAGTTCGCCCTCAGCTTGGGCGGCAACTTCACCCTGGTCGGCGTCGTCGCGGGCCTCGTCCTGCTGCTCGGCGTCGCCAACACCCAGACCAGCGAGCCTGCCACCGGGTCGGTCACCGGCGCAGCCGTGCTGAGCGCGACCGCGAAGGACGACAAGGCCGGCGCCCCGGTCGACAAGGTCGAGGGCGGCTTCACCCCCGCCGCGATCGACGCCCCCAAGGACGTCCCCGAGCTGTACGACAAGGGTTGCCAGGTCGACCAGGAGTCGAGCGAGATCGTCTCCTGTGAGTACGGCCCGAAGGACGCCGACACCACGATCGCGGTCGCCGGTGACTCGAAGGTCGCTCAGTGGGTGCCCGCGCTGGAGATCCTGGCCGAGAAGAACGACTGGCGGGTCGTGACGTACACCAAGTCCGCCTGCCCGTTCGTCGACGCCGACACGGCAAGCAACGGCGAGGTCTACGCGTCGTGCCGGGAGTGGACGCAGAAGGTCCTGGACCGGCTCACCGGCGACGAGAAGCCCGACTTCGTGCTCACCTCGCAGTCCAAGGACACCGCCATCGACGACCCGTCGTCGGGCGACCTGAAGGGCAGCGAGGACGCCATGGTCGCCGGCCTCGAGGAGACCTGGAGCCGGCTGGTCGACGCGGATGTCGGCGTGATCGCGCTGGCCGACACACCACAGACCGGCACCGACATCTACAAGTGCGTGTCCGAGAACCCCGACAAGCTGACGGCGTGCACGTACGAGAAGCAGTGGGGCATCGACCACAGCGGCGCGCCGACCAACCGCAAGGCCGCCGACCAGCTGGACGCCAAGGTGATCGAGCCGACCGACAAGCCGGCCAAGCGGACGCCTGCGGCCCGGGTCTCCTGGATCGACCTCACCGACGCCATCTGCCCGACCGCCGAGTGCGCGCCGGTGATCGGCAACGTCTTGGTCTACCGGCAGGGCTCGCACATCACCGCGACCTACATCGACACGCTGGCGCCGCGGCTGGAGAAGATGCTGCGAGCGGCCGGCGTCGGCGCGAAGGGCTCGGACTGATGAGCGCGCCGAGAGAGCGGCTCCGCCGACTGACTGGTCGGCTGCGTCCGGCCAGCAGTCCGGGCAGCGGCCGAGCCGCGGACGACCAGCAGACCCGACCTGCGGCGGCGCAGCAACGCACCGCGTCAGCCCTGGTCGACGAGATCGCCGCGGCGGCGGTCGCGCCCCGCCCGGCCCGGCCCGAGGTCACCGCCGCGGTGGCCACGGGTGAGCGGCTGGCCACCGGGCTGGCCTGGGAGTGGGCCCAGCTCACGCTCGACCCGGCCGACTGGCACGCGACCCTCACCGAGTCGTCGGTCGACCTGCTGCTGGTCGAGGTCGCCGGCCCGAAGGTGCCCGGCTGGGACGCCGACCAGCTCGACGCACTCGTCGACTGGTGTGCCAACAGCGACCTGCCGGTCGTGGTCTGGGTGACGGCGGGGCCGGCCCCCCGGTCGGCGGAGCGGTCGGTGGGCGCGCTGGCCACGGTCGCGAGCCACGTGTACGTCGCCGACCCGACCCTGCTCCCGGCCTGGCAGGACCTGGCCGGCGACAAGCCCGTTGCCGAGCTGGCCCCCGCGGCCGCGCCCCAGGTGCACAGCCCGGTGGCCGGCGGCCCGGGCGAGCGGCGCACCCGCGGCGCCTGCCTGGTGCTCGACGCCGGCGGCCCGCATGCCGCCTTCGCCGGGCAGCTCGCCACCGTCGTCGCCGCGGCGGTCAAGCCGATGCCGACCGCCGACGTCGCGGTCTGGCAGGTCGAGGGCGAGTCGGTCAACACGGCCGCGATCCCCGCCACCTTGCAGACCCGGCTGGTCGGCCCCTACGACTACCCGACGGTCGCCGGCGCGATCGGCCGCTACCACGCGCTGGTCGACGCCGGCCGCCGCGACCCGTCCGCGTCCTGGTCGGTCCTCGAGGCCGGTGCGGCGCAGACCGCGGTCGTGTCGCTGCCGGACCAGATCGCCGCCCTTCCGGCGGAGATCGCCGAGCACGTCGGCGGCGCCGCCGACCAGCGCGCCCTGCGCAGCGAGATCGTGGCCCGGATCCGGCAGCCCGAGCTCCGCGACCGCGAGGCGCTCCGGCTGCAGCGCGCCGTCCTCGACGGGCACACGTACGGCCACCGGGTGGACCGGATCCTGGCCGGCCTCGGCCGCGAGCCGGTGCCGGCTCGGCGCACCGTCTCGGCCGTCGTACCCACCAACCGCGACCACGAGATCGACAACATCCTCGCCAACATCGGGCGCCAGGCGCACACCGACACTGAGCTGGTGCTGGTGCTGCACGGCCTGACCCTCGACCAGGCCGACCTGCAGGCCCGGGCCAAGGACGCCGGCGTGCAGAGCCTCACCGTCGTCGAGGCCGACTCCACCCTGACCCTCGGGGCCTGCATGAACGCCGGCGTCGACGCGTCGAGCGGCACCCATGTGGCCAAGATGGACGACGACAACTTCTACGGCCGGCACTACCTGACCGACCTGGTCCGGGCGTTCGACTACACGGAGGCCGGCATCGTCGGCAAGTGGGCGCACTACGTGTGGCTGCGGTCGACCGACGCCGTGGTGCTCCGGTACTTCGCCTCCGAGCACACCTACGAGCGCCGTATCCAGGGCGGCTCGATGCTGTTCGACGGCGACGTCGTACGACGGTTACGCTTCGGCGACCTACCGCGCGCCGTCGACAGTGACATCCTGGACCGTGCCATCGCCGAGGGAGTACGGATCTACTCCTCCGACCGGTTCAACTTCGTGAGCATCCGGGGCACCGACCGGCACGCCCACACCTGGACCGTGACCGACTCGACGTTCATGACCGCGACCGGGCGGCTCGCCTTCTACGGCGACCCCCGCACCCACGTCGAGGTCTGAGCAACACCGCTCGACAACTAAGGAACCACCCCTATGTCGTTGAAGAACCGTGCCAAGAACGCGCTCCGCGTACGCGCCGGCCGGCTGGCCGTGCGGGTACCGCCGGAGCGCGGGCCGCAGGTGTGGCGGCACACGGTCGGCCGGGCCCGGGTGTTCGAGGCCAGGCGGCTGCGCGCCGTCGGTGACCTCGACGCGGCCGAGAGCACGGTGCAACCGCTGCTC
>JBOHDE010000329.1:0-3750 GCA_050699035.1 Nocardioidaceae bacterium
GGCCGGCGCGCGCCGGCATCGCCGGACGGCCGTACGGTCGCCGGGTGTGCAGCCGAGCCCGTGGCGCCGTCCGGCGCGGACGGTGCGCGGAACGCCCGGCCGTGACCAGGGCCCGCAGCGGCGCGAGCGTGTCGTTGCCGACCCGGCCGGCCCAGACGAGGTCCCACAGGGCGGCGTTGAGCGCCTGGTCGTCGGTGCTGCCCGAGGCGTCGGCGAGCTGGCGGAAGAAGTAGGCGCCGCCCCCGGTCAGCACCTCGAGGATCGACTCATGCGTCGGCCCCGACTCGAGCTCCCCCGGCTCCGGCAGGGTCAGCGGCGCGCTGTCGGCCAGGTGCAGTGACACCCAGCCGTCGGTGCCGGGGAGGCTGCCGTGGCCCGACCACAGCACCTCTCCGCTGGCGGTCAGCTCGTCGAGCATCGCGGGGGAGTAGTCGGTCACGCGGGACCCGAGGACCAGCGGCTCGAGCGCGCTGGCGGGCACCGCGCAGCCAGCCAGCTGCTCGACCGCCGACAGCACACCGTCGACGCCCCGCAGCCGACCGCCGACCTGCTGCCAGGCCGGCAGGAACCGCCCGAGGCTGCTCGGCTCGACCGGCTCGACCTCCTTGCGCAGCTGGGCCAGTGAACGCCGCCGGAGCCGCCTCAGCACCTCGGCGTCACACCACTCGGTGCCCTGGCCACCGGGTCGGAACTCGCCCTCGACCACCCGGCCTGCCGCCGCGAGCCGTTGCAGCGCGTGCGCGACGACGGCCGGACCGAGCCCGAACCGACTCGCTACGTCGGCGACGTGGAACGGCCCGTGGGTGCGGGCGAATCGTGCCACCAGGTCGCCGAGCGGGTCGGCCACCGGCTCGGCGAAGGCGTCGGGGGTGCCCGCCGGCACTGGGGTGCCAAGCGCGTCGCGCAGCCGGGCGACGTCTTCCACCGCGGCCCAGTGCGCCGAACCGGCGATGCGCACCTCGACGGCACGCCGGGCCGCGGCCAGCTCGCCGACCCAGGCCGCGGCGTCACCGTCGTCGACCACGCGCGCGGTCAGCTCCGCGCTGGTCAGCGGCCCGAGCAGCCGGAGCAGGTCGGCGACACCCTCGACGCCGCGCATCCGGCGGTCGTCCGCGCCAGGTGCGAGCACATGCTGGAGCTCGGCCTCGGTGCGGTCGATCGCGTCCGGGTCGAGCAGCTCGCGCAGCTCGGCCCGGCCGAGCAGCTCGGCCAGTAGGGACTGGTCCAACGACAGCGCCGCCGCGCGCTTCTCGGCCAGCGGGGTGTCGCCCTCGTACATGAACGCCGCGACGTAGCCGAACAGCAGCGAGCGGGCGAACGGCGATGGCTGCGGCGTCTCCACCTCGACGACGCGCACCCGCCGCGACGCGACGTCGGCCATCAGCCGGGTGAGCGCGGGTACGTCGTAGACGTCCTGCAGGCACTCGCGGACCGCCTCCAGCACGATCGGGAACGAGCCGTACTTGCCGGCCACCTCGAGCAGCTGGGCCGACCGCTGCCGCTGCTGCCAGAGCGGGCTGCGCCGCCCGGGGTCACGGCGCGGCAGCAGCAGCGCCCGGGCCGCGCACTCCCGGAACCGGGCCGCGAACAGCGCCGACGACCCCACCTCGGTCGTCACCAGGTCGTCGACCTCGTCGGCCTCGAACACGAACACGTCGGCGCCGGGAGGCTCGGCATCGGTCTCAGGTACGCGCAGCACGATGCCGTCGTCGGCCGAAGCGACCTGGGCGTCGACACCGTGCCGCTCCCGGAGGCGGGCCTGCACGGCCAGTGCCCACGGCGCGTGCAGCTGGGCGCCGTACGGCGAGTGCAGGACCAGCCGCCAGTCGCCCAGCTCGTCGCGGAACCGCTCGACCAGCAGCGTCTTGTCGGTCGGGAGGTGCCCGGTCGCCTCGCGCTGCTCGTCGAGGTAGGCCACCAGGTTGCCGGCCGCCCACTCGTCGAGGCCGGCCGACCGCGCCCGGGTCACGGCCACGGCACTGTCGAGACGGCTCAGCTCGCGGACGAACGCCCCGACCGCAGCGCCCAGCTCGGCGGGCCGGCCGAGCGCGTCGCCCTTCCAGAACGGCAGCCGCCCGGGTACGCCCGGCGCCGGGCTCACGATCACCCGGTCGTGGGTGATGTCCTCGATCCGCCACGACGTGGCCCCCAGCGCGAACACGTCGCCCACCCGCGACTCGTAGACCATCTCCTCGTCGAGCTCGCCGACTCGCGACGCCTTTTCGCCGACCAGGAACACGCCGAACAGCCCACGGTCGGGGATCGTGCCGCCGGACGTGACGGCCAGCCGCTGCGCGCCAGGCCGGCCGGTCAGCGTGCCCGCGACCCGGTCCCACACGATCCGCGGCCGCAGCTCGGCGAACTCGTCGGACGGGTAGCGACCGGCCAACAGGTCGAGCGTCGCTTCGTACGCGGACCGCGGCAGGGTGGCGAACGGCGCGGCCCGCCGCACCAGGTCGAACAGCTCCTCGACGTCGACCTGCTCGACTGCGGTGGCCGCGACCACCTGCTGGGCCAGGACGTCGAGCGGGTTCTGCGGGATGTGCAGTGCCTCGATGGCGCCGACGCGCATCCGCTCGACGGTGACCGCAGTCTGCACCAGGTCGCTGCGGTGCTTGGGGAACAGCACGCCGCGCGAGACCTCGCCGACCTGGTGGCCGGCCCGCCCGACCCGCTGCAGGCCCGACGCGACCGACGGTGGCGGCTCGACCTGCACGACGAGGTCGACGGCGCCCATGTCGATGCCGAGCTCGAGACTGCTGGTCGCGACGACGCAGGGCAGCCGCCCGCGCTTGAGGTCGTCCTCGATCTGGGCCCGCTGCTCCTTGCTGACCGACCCGTGGTGCGCGCGGGCGATCAGCTCGGGCACGCCGCCCTTGCTCGTCCCGCTCGCGCCCATCATCTCGGCCGGCTTGTCGTCGGTCTCGACCATCAGCCCGGCCCGCTCGGCCGCGACCTCGTTGAGACGGGCGGTGAGCCGCTCGGCCAGCCGCCGTGAGTTGGCGAACACGATCGTCGACCGGTGCGCCTCGACCAGGTCGACGATGCGCTCCTCGACATGTGGCCAGATCGACGGTCGCAGCGGTGCACCGGCGGCCGGCCCCTCGACCTCGTCGGTCGCGCCACCGACCTCGGTCATGTCCTCGAGGGGCACGACGACCTGGAGCTCGATCTGCTTCCCCGACGGCGGGGCGACAACCTCGACGGCCTGCCCGCCGCCGAGGAACCGGGCGACCTCGTCGACCGGCCGCACCGTCGCCGAGAGGCCGATCCGCTGGGCCGGCCGGTCGAGCAGCGCGTCGAGCCGCTCCAGCGACAGCGCGAGGTGGGCGCCGCGCTTGGTGCCCGCGACGGCGTGGACCTCGTCGACGATCACCGTCTCCACGCCCCGCAGCGCCTCCCGGGCCTGTGAGGTGAGGATCAGGAACAGCGACTCGGGCGTGGTGATGAGCACGTCGGGCGGCGTCTTGCCGAAGCGGCGGCGGTCGGCCGCCGGGGTGTCGCCGGAGCGGACGCCGACGTCGATGTCGGGGACGGCCGTGCCGAGCCGCTGGGCGGTCGCGCGGATGCCGGCCAGCGGCGCCCGCAGGTTGCGCTCGACGTCCACGGCGAGCGCTTTCAGTGGGGAGACGTACAGCACCCGGCAGCGGTGCTGCTTGTCCGCCGACGGCGGCTCGGTGGACAGCCGGTCGAGCGCCCACAGGAACGCCGACAGCGTCTTGCCGGAGCCGGTGGGAGCGACGACCAGGG
>JBOHDE010000330.1:0-3723 GCA_050699035.1 Nocardioidaceae bacterium
CAGCGGCCATGGCAGCGCGGCGCTGTTCACGCTGGCGGCCCGGCTACAGGAGCGTGAGTGCAGCGTGCACATGGTGGTCGGCGCGCCGACCGAGCAGCAGCTGTTCGGCGCGCTGGAGGCACGCCGCCTTGCCCAGTCGGTGACCGTCACCACGGAGGACGGCTCGGTGGGCATCCGTGGCCCGGTCACCGAACCGCTGCCCGACCTGCTGGACCGCACCGGCAGCGAGGTGATCTACGCGAACGCCCCCGTCAGCACGCTCGGCGCGGTCGCCGAGCTGGCCGCACAGCACGGGGCGTGGAGCCAGTGCGCGGTCGAGACGCCGATGGCCTGCGGCATCGGGGTGTGCATGAGCTGCGTGCTGCCGGTGCTGGGCGACGACGGGATCACCCGGCTGCTGCGCGGCTGCGTGGATGGGCCGGTGTTCCGCGGTGACCGGGTGCGGTGGGAGGCCGCCGGTGCCTGACCCGACCGTGGACCTGACCACGCGGCTCGCCGACGCGACGCTCGCCAACCCCGTGCTCACCGCCGCGGGCTGTGCGGGCGTCGGGCGCGAGCTGGCGCCGTTCTTCGACCTGGCCGAGCTCGGTGCGCTCGTGACCAGGTCGATCCAGCGCGACGCACGTTCGGGGTTGGCGACGCCGCGGGTCGCCGAGACGGCGTCGGGTCTGCTGAGCGCCGTCGGCCAGCAGGGCCCTGGCATCGACGGGTTCCTCGCCACCGACCTTCCGTGGCTGGCGCAGCGCAAGATCCACACGGTGGTGTCCATCGCCGGCGCCACGTTGGAGGAGTACGCCGAGCTGGCCCGCCGGATCGGCAACAGTCCCGGCGTCACCGGGCTGGAGGTCAACCCGCTCGAGGTCGCCGCCGACCCGTACCAGCTCGGCAAGGTGGTCCGCGTCGTGCGGCGGGAGACGGCGCGCGGCGTCGCGGTCCTGGTCAAGCTGACCTCCGAGGTGGCGTCGATGGTGGACGTCGCGGCGGCCGCCGCCGAGGCCGGGGCCGACGCACTGGTGCTGGTCGGCGGCCCGCGCGGGCTGAGCATCGACCCGGCTACCATGCGTCCCCGGCTCGGCGGTGTCGTCGGTGGGCTGTCCGGCCCGGCCATCAAGCCGATCGCGCTGCGCTGTGTGTGGCAGGTCCACGCGGCGATGCCCGGGATTCCGCTGGTCGGGGTCGGAGGAGTACGCAGCGGCGCCGATGCGCTCGAGTTCCTGCTGGCCGGCGCGACGGCCGTACAGGTCGGCTCGGCGATCCTGCACGACCCGTCCGCCCCGCTGCGAGTCCGCGACGAGCTGGGCGACCTGCTGGCGGCCCGCGGGTTCGACCGGGCCGCGGACGCGGTCGGGTACGCCCATCGCAAGCCTGACGAGGAGCTTCACGAGGAGATGGTCACGAGATGACGACGTTCGGCGCCCGCCTGCGTACCGCGATGGACTCCCGGGGACCGCTGTGCGCGGGCATCGACCCGCACCCCGGCCTGCTGGCGCGCTGGGGGCTGGACGACGACGCGGCCGGGGTCGAGCGGTTCGCGCTGACCGCGGTCGAGGCGCTGGCCGGCACGACCGCCGTACTCAAGCCGCAGTCGGCGTTCTTCGAGCGGCACGGGTCGGCCGGCATTGCCGTGCTGGAGCGGGTGCTCGCCGAGTCGCGGTCCGCGGGCGCCCTCGTGCTGCTCGACGTGAAGCGCGGCGACATCGGCTCCACCGTGCAGGCGTACGCCGACGCCTACCTCGACCCGGCGTCGTCGCTGGCCGCCGACGCGGTCACCGCGTCGCCGTACCTCGGTTTCGGCTCTCTCGAACCGATGATCGACACGGCGCTGAAGTACGACGCCGGGGTGTTCGTACTCGCCCTCACGTCCAACCCGGAGGGGCCGCAGGTGCAGCACGCGACGGAGCCGGGCGGCGAGGGCACGGTCGCCGGTGCGGTGCTGCGCCAGATCGCGGTCCGCAACGGCGACGCGGCGCCCCTCGGGTCGATCGGTGCCGTCGTCGGCGCCACCATCGGCGACACCGACGAGGACCTCGCGGTCAACGGGCCGCTGCTGGTGCCCGGCTTCGGCGCCCAAGGGGGTACCGTCGAGGACGTCCGCCGAATCTTCGCCGGCTGTCTCCGCAACGTGCTGCCGGCGTCGTCGCGGCAGCTGCTCGAGGCCGGCCCCGATCCGGCCACGCTGCGCGCGGCCGCCCGGCGGATGAACGACCGACTTGCCCACGTACTGAACTGACGGGGTGCCGCGTCACCGCGCCACCTCGATGACTGACATGCTTGGCCGATCCACTTGGGGGTGCCGCGACCCATTCCGCGGCGAACTACGGAAGAGGACTTGAGAATGAAGCGTTCACTCGCGATCGCGAGCGCGATTGTGATGGCCAGCACGCTCGCCGGGTGTGGTGGCGGCACCGACGCCTACTGCGACTCACTGAAGGAGGCCAAGGCCGACTTCAGCACGCTGAACGACACGGACTTCGCCAAGATGGACGAGGCGCTCGACCGGATCGGCCAGATCGCCGGAGAGTCGCCCGACGCCGTCCAGGACGACTGGGAGAAGCTCGACTCGTCGATCACCGACATGCGCAAGGCGCTCGACGATGCGGGCGTGACGTTCGAGGACCTGCAGGCCATCCAGGAGAACCCCAACGAGCTGCCCGAGGGCCTCGACCAGGAGAAGCTGATGGCCCTCGGCACCAAGCTGCAGGAGTTCGCCGGCGATGACGTCCAGAAGGCGAGCAAGAACATCGAGAAGCACGCCAAGGACGAGTGCAAGGTCGACCTCAGCTCCTGACCCTGCAGCCAGGTGCGTGGCACAACGGCTGGGAGAGCGTGCCTGCGTGGCACGCTCCCCCAGCCGTTGTCAGGCTCTCCGATCGTTGACGTACCTTTGCCTGGCTGGCGAGCGCTGAGGTTTGCCCAACCTGTGCTGACCTCGCTAGGTTCCGTTCCAGAGACGTCCTTTTCGTCCCGCCCGTTGCTCAACCGACCCAGAGGTGACTGCTCGTGGCACTGCCCTCGCTTACACCGGAACAGCGCCAGGCCGCTCTCGAGAAGGCTGCGGCGGCTCGACGTGAGCGGGCAGAGGTGAAGAACCGGCTCAAGCACTCCGGTGCCTCGCTCGCCGAGGTTCTGCGGGAGGGCAAGGGCAATGAGGTCATCGGAAAGATGAAGGTGCTCGACCTGCTGCAGTCGATGCCCGGGCTTGGCAAGGTCCGCGCCCGCCAGACGATGGAACGCATCGGCATCTCCGAGAGCCGCCGGGTCCGCGGCCTCGGCACGAACCAGATCGCCGCGCTCGAGCGCGAGTTCGACACCCGCGGCTGAGGTGCTGCCCTCCCGGCTCACCGTGCTCGCCGGCCCGACCGCGGTCGGCAAGGGCACGATCGCCGCCGACATCCGCGAGCGGTTCCCGGAGGTGTGGATCTCGGTCTCGGCGACCACCCGCGCACCGCGTCCTGGCGAGGACCACGGGGTGCACTACTGGTTCGTCTCCGACGCCGCGTTCGACCGGATGGTCGCCGACGCCGACCTGCTGGAGTGGGCCGTCGTGCACGGCACCGCGCGGTACGGCACACCCCGCCGGCCGGTCGTGGAGGCGCTGGCCGCCGGGCGGATGGCGCTGTTGGAGATCGACCTGCAAGGCGCACGGCAGGTCCGTGAGTCGATGCCTGAGGCGCTGCTGGTGTTCCTCAAGCCGCCCAGCTGGGACGAGCTGGTCCGCCGGTT
>JBOHDE010000331.1:0-3708 GCA_050699035.1 Nocardioidaceae bacterium
GCCGGCTCCGCGTACCTCGGCGGCGTGACGTTCTCGACCGGCAGCGGCGTCACCGGGTGCTACCGATCCGACGGAGCCGCCTCCCTGGTCCGCTTCGAGCAGGGCGGGCGCACGGTGACGGTCGTCGGCGACGGCACGTTCATGACCAACCAGCGGGTCGACGAGGACGGCAACGCCGCGCTCGCGGTCAACCTGGCCGGCAGCCAGCCGCGGCTGATCTGGCTGGTGCGCTCTGCCCAGCCGCTGGCGGCCGGGGCCAGCGGAGCATCGCTGGCGGAGCTGGTACCGACCCGGGTCTTCTGGGTCGTCGCCCAGCTGGCGGTCGCGGTGCTGCTGGTCGCCCTGTGGCGCGGGCGCCGGCTCGGCCCGGTCGTCACCGAGCGACTGCCGGTGGTCGTACGCGCGGCGGAGACGGTCGAGGGACGCGGACGTCTGTACCGCTCGCGGCGGGCCCGGGACCGGGCCGCGCTGGCGCTACGCTCGGCGTCGTCGGACCGGCTGTCCCGGCTGCTCGGGCTGGGCAGTGCCGCCTCGGCGGAGGCGACGGTGGCCGCGGTCGTGGGCCGGGCGGGCGGCGACGCAGCCTCCGTACGCGCGCTCCTGCACGGTGCACCGCCCACCGACGACGACGAGCTCGTCCAGCTGGCCGACGGGCTCGACGCCCTGGAGAGAGAGGTTCACGACTCATGACGACGGCCCGACCTGAAGCCGGCAGCGACGCCGACCAGGCCCGTGCGGCGCTGGTCGCGCTGCGTGGCGAGATCGCGAAGGCCGTGGTGGGACAGGACGCCGTCGTCACCGGGTTGGTGATTGCGCTGCTGTGCCGTGGACACGTGCTGCTGGAGGGTGTCCCCGGCGTCGCGAAGACCCTGCTCGTACGCACCCTGGCCGCCACCTTGTCGCTGGAGTTCAAACGGGTGCAGTTCACCCCCGACCTGATGCCCGGCGACATCACCGGGTCGCTGGTCTACGACGCCAAGACCTCCGAGTTCGAGTTCCGCGACGGCCCGGTCTTCACCAACCTGCTGCTCGCCGACGAGATCAACCGGACCCCGCCGAAGACCCAGGCCGCGCTGCTCGAGGCGATGGAGGAGCGCCAGGTCAGCGTCGAGGGCGCACCGCGTCCGCTGCCCGACCCGTTCGTCGTCGCGGCCACCCAGAACCCGGTCGAGTACGAAGGGACGTACCAGCTGCCCGAGGCCCAGCTCGACCGGTTCCTGTTCAAGCTGCTGGTGACGCTGCCCCCGCGGGACGAGGAGATCGCGGTGCTCGAGCGGCACGCCGGGGGCTTCGACCCGCGCGACCTCTCGCACCTCCGTCCGGTCGCGTCGGCTGAGGACCTGTCGGTCGGACAACAGGCGGTCCTGCAGACCCATGTCGGCCCCGACGTCCTCGGGTACGTCGTCGACCTCGCCCGCGCGACCCGTGAGTCGCCGTCGCTGCTGCTCGGCGTGTCCCCGCGCGGTGCCACGTCGCTGCTCGCCGCGGCGCGGGCCTGGGCCTGGCTCGCCGGGCGGTCCTACGTCACGCCGGACGACGTCAAGGCGCTCGCGAAGCCCGCGCTCCGGCATCGGATCTCGCTGCGACCGGAGGCCGAGCTGGAGGGCGCGACCGCCGACGGCATCCTCGACGGCATCCTGGGCAGCGTCGCCGTGCCGCGCTAACGGAGACATCCTGATGGCGCTGACGGGTCGGGTCGGTCTGGTCGCGGTGGTCGCCGCGGTCCTGGTCGCGGTCGCGCCGCGGCCGGGGGTGGTCGTCGTCGCCGTGCTGGCGCTGCTCGCCATCCTGGTGGCGGTGGACCTGCTGCTGGCCGGCGCCGTCGGCGGGCTGCGGTTCGAGCGTCGCGGCGAGCATCTCGTCCGGCTCGGTGAGTCGACCGCCGCCGAGCTGGTCGTCGCGAACCCCGGCCCCCGGCGGGTGCGCGGCGTGCTGCGCGACGCGTGGCCGCCGTCGGCCGGTGCCACCCCACGCCGGCATCGCATCGACGTGCCCGGCGGCGAACGCCGGGCCGTGGTCTCGACACTCTCCCCCACCCGCCGCGGCGACGTCTCCGCGTCCCGGGTCACGGTCCGGTCGGTCGGACCGCTCGGGCTCGCGGCCCGGCAGGGTCACCGGGTGGTCGAGGGCTCGGTGCGGGTGCTGCCACCGTTCCTGAGCCGCAAGCACCTGCCGAGCAAGCTGACCCGGCTGCGCGAGCTGGAGGGCCAGCACCCGGCCATGGTCCGCGGGCAGGGCACGGAGTTCGACTCGCTGCGTGGGTACGTCGACGGCGACGACGTACGGTCGATCGACTGGCGGGCCACCGCCCGACGGCAAGACGTCGTGGTGCGGACCTGGCGGCCCGAGCGCGACCGGCGGGTGCTGATCGTGCTCGACACCGGCCGCACGTCGGCCGGCCGGGTCGGCACGGCCCCGCTGCCGATCCAGGCCGGCGGCTGGCCGAGGCTGGACTGGTCGATGGACGCCGCCCTCTTGCTCGCCGCGCTGGCGGCTCGGGCCGGCGACCGGGTGGACCTGCTCGCGTTCGACCGCCGTACCCGGGCCTGGACCTCCGGGGCGAGCCAACGCGAGGCCCTCCCGACGCTGGTCGACACCCTCGCCGGCCTGGAGGCCGAGCTGGTCGAGTCCGACGCCGTGGCGATGGTGGCCGCGGTGCTCGCGCGAGCGCGGCGGCGGTGCCTCGTCGTGCTGCTCACCGACCTCAACGCCACCGCGATGGACGACGGCCTGCTCCCGGTGCTGCGCCAGCTGGCGTCGCGTCACCTCGTGCTGGTGGCGGCGGTCGCCGACCCGAGGGCGGCGGAGATGGCGGCCGGCAGGGGTACGTCGGAGCTGGTCTACGACGCCGCCGCGGCCGAGCACCTGCGCGGCGAGCGGCGACGAGTCACCGCACATCTGCGGCGCCTCGGTGTGGAGGTGGTCGACGCGCTGCCCGACGACCTCGCTCCGGCGCTGGCCGACGCCTACCTCGCGCTCAAGGCAGCCGGCCGACTGTAGCCACTAGCCTGACGCCTTGCGGTGATGTGATCTCCTTGAAACCGCACCGTCCATCCAACGGGGGTCTCGTGCCTGGCGATCGTGAGGGACCGCGCGCCGGGGTTGCGCCGGCGGCTGCGGTCGCCTTCAGCGCGGTGATACCGGTCATGGACATCGCCCTCACCGCCTACCGGGCCGGATCTCCGGCGGTGCTGTGGGTCGCCGCGACGACCGCTGTCTTCCTGCCGGGGTTTCTGCTCCTGGTCTGGCATGCGGCCCGGGGTACCAGGATGCGCCGAGGCGGCTGGGCGCTGGGGATCATCGCCGCGGCGGCTGCCTGGTCGCTGCCGCTGGGCGGCGGCTGGGCGCCGCTGATGGCCTTGGGGGTGGCCGCCCTGCTGGCGCTCCGCGTGCCGTGGTCGCTGCTGGTCGTGGCCGCGTTGACGGTCGCCCAGGTTGCGTGGTCCGCGGTGTACGACGAGGACGCGAGCGCCGCGGTCTGGACCGGATTCTCGTTGGTCTGGGCGATAGCGGCGGTGTTCTCCGTCGTCTGGCTGGTCGGCGTGATGGGACGGCTCCGGGTGGCGCGCGCCGTTCTCGCCGACAACGCCGTGGTGCTCGAACGTACTCGGACGGAGCGCGAGCTCCGTCAGACCCTTGGCAGTGCGCTCAGCGCGATCGTGACCCAGGGCGAGCAGGCGGCCGCGCAGCTGCGGCACGACTCCGACC
>JBOHDE010000332.1:0-3699 GCA_050699035.1 Nocardioidaceae bacterium
CGGCTGGCCGACCGGTCCGCCGACCGCACGTCAGCAGGCGCCGCACTCGCGCTGGCCGCGGGCGGACGGCGCGACGACGCCGTACGCGCGGTCCGCGCCGCCGCGGTCGACGACTCGCCCCGGACGCTACGCCGGCTGGTCGCGACGGCAGTGGCGCTGGATGCCACCGACCTGGCCGACGAGCTGCTCCGGCGGCTGCCGGCCGACGACCCGGGCCGGGCCCGGCTGGGTGCGCTGGTGGCGGCCCGCGCCGGCGACCTGACCCGGGCCGAGCGGGAGGCGGCCGACGCCGGCTGGCGCGCCGGCCGGCTGCGCCGCCGGATCGCCGGTGAGCTGCAGGTGCTCGCACCGACCGAGCGGCCCGCCCCCGAACAGAAGGACGGGTACGAGCCGGTGGCCGGCCGGGTCCTGCACCTGGTCACCAACGCCCTCCCGGAGGCGACCGCCGGCTACGCCACCCGTACCCACGGCATCGTGCTGGCCCAGCGCCGCCTCGGGCTCGACGCCCAGGTGGTCACCCGGCTCGGCTTCCCGGTCACCAAGGGCGCGCTGGCCGCCGCCCGGCTCGTCGAGCTCGACGGCGTCCCGTACCACCGGCTGCTGCCGGTCGGCTGGATCCCCGCGCGGGAGGACCGGGCGCTGGCCCGCGACATCGAGGCCACCGCCGCGCTGGTCGAGCGGCTGCGCCCCGCTGTGCTGCACGCCCACAGCAAGCACACCAACGCCCAGGTGGCCCTCGCCGTGGGCCGCCGGTACGGGATCCCGGTCGTGTACGAGGTCCGCGGGTTCCTCGAGGAGACGTGGCGCAGCCGCGGTCACTCCGCCGAGACCGACGTCTACCGGCTGGCCCGCGAGGCCGAGACGTCGTGCATGCGCCAGGCCGACGTCGTGGTGACGCTGGCCGACGTGATGCGCGACGAGATCGTGTCCCGCGGCATCGCATCGACCAGCGTCGAGGTGGTGCCGAACGCCGTCGACCAGCGGTTCCTGGAGCCGGCCCCCGACCCGGCGCCGCTTCGTCACCGGCTGGGCATCCCCGCCGGCCAGGTCACCGTCGGGCTCGTCACCACGCTGAACGAGTACGAGGGCGTCGACACGCTGGTGGACGCGGTGGCGCTGCTGCGGGACAAGGGGGCGCCGGTCCACCTGCTCGTCGTCGGTGCCGGCCCGGCCGCCGCCGCTCTGCACGCCCAGGTCGCCGAGCGGGGTGTCACGGACGCGGCGACGTTCACCGGCCGGGTGCCGTTCTCCGAGGTGGCGGCCTACCACGCGGCGATCGACCTGTTCTGCGTACCGCGCGCCGACCTGCCGGTGTGCCGGCTGGTGACGCCGCTCAAACCGCTCGAGGCGATGGCGATCGGCCGGCCCGTGGTGGCCTCCGACCTGCCGCCGTTGCGGGAGATCGTTGATCCTGGTCACACCGGGGCGCTCGTCACGCCCGGTGACGCGGTCGCGCTGGCGGGCGCGATCGAGCCCCTCCTGTACGATTCCGACGATCGATTCCGGATGGGTGCCGCTGCGCGACACTGGGTTGCGGAGCACCGGACCTGGGACACCGCCGCGGTGCGGTACCGCGAGATCTACGACCGGCTCGGCGACTCCTGACGGGATCCGAGCAGCCCGACGAAGGAGCAAGCAGTGAATGTCGACGCCGTCATCCTCGGACTCGGCTACGTGGGGCTTCCGCTGGCGCAGGAGTCGACACTGGCCGGGAAGTCCGTGGTTGGCCTCGATATCAACGCCGGGATGGTGGAGTCGCTGGGGGCCGGCCGATCCCACGTCGACGACCTGTCGGACGACGACATCGCCGAGATGCTGGGCAAGGGTTTCACCGCGACCACCGACGAGTCCGTCCTCGACCGGGCCGACGTCGCGGTGGTCTGCGTGCCGACCCCGCTCGGCGAGGACGGCGGCCCTGACCTGGGTCCCATCCGGGCCGCGATGCAGACCGTCAGCCGGCACGTCCACCCCGGCATGCTGGTGATCTTGGAGTCCACGACGTACCCAGGCACGACCGACGAGGTCGTCCGGCCGATCCTTGAGACGTCCGGCCTGGTCGCGGGCAAGGACTTCCACCTCGCCTTCTCCCCGGAGCGGATCGACCCGGGCAACACGGAGTTCGGCACGCGCAACACACCGAAGGTGGTCGGCGGGCAGACCCCGGAGTGCGCCGAGGCGGCCGCCGCGTTCTACGGCTCGTTCGTCGACACCATCGTTCGAGCCAGGGGTACGCGCGAGGCCGAGGCCGCCAAGCTGCTGGAGAACACCTACCGGCACATCAACATCGCCCTGGTCAACGAGATGGCGCGGTTCTGCCACGAGCTCGACATCGACCTGTGGGACGTCATCCGCTGCGCGTCGAGCAAGCCGTTCGGGTTCCAGCCGTTCTACCCCGGCCCCGGCGTCGGCGGGCACTGCATCCCGATCGACCCCAACTACCTCAGCCACAACGTGCGCGCCCGGCTCGGCTACCCGTTCCGCTTCGTCGAGCTGGCCCAGGAGATCAACGCGACGATGCCGGCGTACGTCGCGCACCGGGCGCAGAACCTGCTCAACGAGGACGGCAAGGCCGCCAACGGCTCCACGGTGCTGCTGCTCGGCGTCACCTACAAGCCGAACATCGCCGACCAGCGCGAGTCGCCGGCCGTACCCCTGGCCCGGCACCTCGCCGCCCTCGGCGCGACCGTTGCCTACCACGACCCGCGGGTGCAGTCGTGGGACATCGCCGGCGTGGACGCGACGCGCGTCGAGGACCTCGAGGCCGGGGTGGCCGAGGCCGACCTGGTGATCTTGGTGCAGAACCACCGCGAGTACGACGCCGACGCCCTGGCCGCGCTGGCGAAGCGGTTCTTCGACACTCGCGGCGTCACCGCGACCGACGGGGCGTCGCACCGCCTGTGACGGCCTCCGACGGGCAGAATGGGACCCAGCACGGAGACCGTGGAGTCGACCCTTTGGCGTGGATGACGTGAGTGACGACCTGGCCGCCCGACTGGCGGCGGGTGACGCGGCCGCCCTGGCCGAGGAGCACGGCCTGGCCCGGATCGGCAGCCGGCCCGCGCTGGGCGCGTACATCCGGTCGCTCTGGTCCCGTCGGCACTTCATCGGCGTGCTGGCGACGTCGCGGGCGTACGCGCGCAACCAGAACACCTACCTCGGACAGGCGTGGGCGCTGCTCAACCCGTTGCTGTGGGCCGGGGTCTACCTGTTCGTGTTCGGCGTGCTGCTCGACACCAGCCGCGGCGTCGACAACTTCATCGGGTTCCTGGTCATCGGCGTGTTCATGTTCCGCTTCACCTCGTCGAGCGTGACGGCGGGCGCGAAGGCCATCACCAGCAACCTGGCACTGGTGCGCTCGCTGCACTTCCCGCGAGCCCTGCTGCCGATGTCGATCGTGCTGGCCGAGCTGGCCACGCTGGTCCCCGCGGTGCTCGTGCTCTGTGTGATCGTGCTGATCACCGGGGAGCCGCTGACCTGGAGCTGGCTGCTGTTCCCGGTGGCGGTGATCGTGCAATGGATCTTCAACACCGGCTTCTCGTTCATCCTGGCCCGGCTGGTCGCGCAGGCCCGCGACCTGCTGAACGTCCTGCCGTTCGTGCTGCGCGGCCTGATGTACACCTCCGGCGTGTTCTTCTCCATCGACCACTACGTCGGCACCGGCGTGCTCGGCAGCGTGCTCGCGTACCAGCCGGTGGCGGT
>JBOHDE010000333.1:0-3660 GCA_050699035.1 Nocardioidaceae bacterium
GCGCGCAGCAACTCCAGGAGCGCGATCTCCTTCTCGTTGAGGTCCATACGGGCAAGGTTCTTGCGATCGTGCTGCTTCACCCCGTTGATCGGTTCGACTGTCCGCAACGTCGCCACATGCCACACCGGCGGAACCTGCGTCGTGAGGCCCCACGCCCGAGCAGCCGAGTAGCCGACCGGACCAACCCCGCGCGTGCCCAATACGGCGCGAGCCACCTCGTCGGCCCGCGGAGCAGTCAGGCCATAGCGAGTCCGGCGACCGCGGTAGTAGAGCCCCCGGCGCACCGGCAGAAGCAGACCTTTCCTGGCGGCGCGGGACGCTGCCTTGCGGGCAGCAGTCGGAGTCCCGGGGAGTTGGTCCACATGAACGAAGGACTTCTCGGGCGCATCTCGGATCACCGCTGCGGGGGACTTGCTCGTCATGTCACGAAAGTATACCGGGAACGTGACATCAGTCGGAACCCTTCCACCTTCTTAGCCGGGCGCTTGCGCTGGTCAGGGGATTCTGGCTGTGACCCAAGGCCGCGGGATGACTCCGCAGCCCGAAGGATGCTCAGCTGGGCGGTTGTTCGAGTTCAGGAATAGTGACGCGGCGAGACCTGCGCTCCCACATTGGGTCCACTCACCGCATCGGGCAGGCCGGCCCTGCGCCTAGGTCTAGCGTCTGACCTTCGGGTTCGTCTGGTGGGCGCAGACGGGATCGAACCGCCGACCCCCTCCTTGTAAGGGAGGTGCTCTACCGCTGAGCTATACGCCCCGAAACCGGCGGACAGCCTATCTCGCTCCTCGATCCTGCGACCCCCGGGTACGCCCCCGCCCGATGACCGTGACGTTTTCGACAGACACGCCGGCGTGTCGCGTCGAGGACGTCACACTCAGCGGGGCGGAGAGAGGCGTGGCCGCCGGCGTCTCGGGTCACCGACGGCCACGCTAAGCAAAGCCAAACGCCCGAACGGCCGCCACGGAAGGCAAACGGACAATTTTCGTATCCCCACGCCTGATTCTTTACCGAGTCAGGCGGACAGTTGACGAAGTACGGCGCGATAGTCACTCACCGTGCGGGGCTCCCTGAGCCCGGTGACGACGCGCCAGCGGACCACGCCGTCGCGGTCGATCGCGAACGTGCCGCGTCGAGCCGTCCCGCGCTCGGCGTCGAACACGCCGTACGCCGTCGCCACCTCGCCGTGCGGCCAGAAGTCGCTGAGCACCGGGAAGGTGAGGCCCTCCTGGTCGGCGTACACCCGCTGGGTCGGCATCGCGTCGCAGGAGACGGCGAGCACCTGGGCGCCCTCGCCCACGAGGTCGGGCAGCGCGTCGCGGATCTCGCACATCTCGCCGGTGCAGGTGCGGGTGAACGACCACGGGTAGAAGACCAGCAGGACCGCCTTGTCGCCCCGGAAGCCGGCCAGCGACACCGTCTCGCCGTGCTGGTCCTTGAGCGCGAAGTCGGGGGCCTTGTCGCCCACCTCGATCACCGTCATACGCCCTCCGTCCGTGGTGAGTCAGTCTCGGTCCAGGTCGCGCTTGAGCACCTTGCCGGTGCCGTTGCGCGGCAGCTCGTCGATCAGTCGGACCTCCCGCGGCACCTTGTACCGCGCCAGGTGCCCCTTGACGTGCTCCTTGAGGTCGTCCTCGCCGGCCTTTGCATCGTCACGGAGTACGACGAAGGCCCGCAGCCGGTGACCGAAGTCGGCGTCGGTGACCCCGACCGCGGCCGCCTCCACGACTTCCGGATGCCGGGTCAGACAGTCCTCGACCTCCTGCGGGAAGACGTTCTCGCCGCCGGACACGATCATCTCGTCGTCGCGGCCCTCCACGAACAGCCGGCCGGTCGGGTCGAAGCGGCCAACGTCGCCGGTCGCCATCAGACCGTCGACGACGGCCTTCGTGCCGCCGCCGGTGTAGCCCTCGAACAACATCGAGTTGCCGACGAACACCCGGCCCGCCTCACCCGCGGGCGTCGGCCGACCCTCGTCGTCGTACAACCGCACGACCGTGCCCATCGGGGTACGGCCGGCGGTGCCCGGCGCCAGCCGGAGGTCCTGCGGCGTCGCGACGGTCGCCCACGCGCACTCGGTGGAACCGTAGATGTTGTAGAGGTTCTCGCCGAACGAGTCCATCCACTCCTGGGACAGGTCCCCGGGCAGTGCCGACCCGCTCGCCGCGACGACCTTGACGGTGTCGAGCGGGTACGCCGACCGGACCTCCGGCGGCAGCTGCATGATGCGCTGCAGCATCACCGGGATCACGACCAGCGAGTCGCAGCCGTGTGACTGCACCGTCTCGAGGCAGTCCTGCGGGTCGAACCGGCGGCGCAGCACCAGCGTCGACCCGAGCAGGAAGCTCATCTGGAAGTGGCCCCAGCCCCAGGTGTGGAACAGCGGAGCGGCGATGTGACAGGTCCACCGGTGCCGCAGCGGGATGACCGACAGCAGCGAGGTGGCGGCGTCGAGCGAGCCCGACCCGCGGCTCGCGCCCTTGGGCGTCCCCGTCGTCCCGGAGGTCAGAATGACGGTGCGCGACGCCTGGTCCGGCGCGTCGCGATCCTCTTCGCTGCCGGCGGCGATCAACTGCTCCAACGTCGGCTCGGACGGCCGGTCGGAGTCGTGCCACGCCAGCAGCCGCTGATCGACGTCGACGCCGACGAGCAGGTCGGTGAACTCCTCGTCGTAGACGAGCGCCACCGGCTGCTCACGGTCCAGGACGCCGGCGATCTGCGGCGCGGCGAACGCCGTGTTGAGGTAGAGCACGTCGGCGCCGAGCTTGGCGACCGCGATGGACGCCTCGACGAAGCCCCGGTGGTTGCGGCACATGATCGCGACCGGGTCGCCGGCGCGGACTCCCCGGGCCGCCAGCGAGTCGGCCAGCGCGTTGGTGCGCCGGTGGACCTGGCCGAAGGTCAGCGAGCCGCGCTCGTCGACCAGACCGACCTCGTCCGGGAACCGGGCGGCCAACGACGTGTAGCCGCCCGCAGGACCGATGCCCCAGTGCGTGATCGCGTGCACCAGGCGGGCGAGCCGCCGCGGGCCGTAGGGCCGCACGATGCCCGTCGCGGCGAGCACGGCGACACCGCGCGGTACCGCCGCGACCCTGGAACCGACTTCCTTGACCGTCACCATGGATTCCTCAACGACCTAGGTTGGGCGCGGTCACATCGGCCGGCCGACGTCGGCCACGACGTTGGTTCGCGGTCTGTGCCGGGCTCAGCGACGGTTCCCCGACTTCGGCGCCACCAGCTTGGTGGCGGCCCACTCCGGTCCGACGGCCAGGCTGGTCGTGGTGGACAGCCCGGCGGTCGGCGCGGCCTCGGCGATCTCGCTCGGCTCGACGTGGCCGTCCCGTCCGACCTTCGGGGTGAGCAGCCAGATCGAGCCTCCGTCGGCAAGGTCGGTGAGCGCGTCGACCAGTCCGTTGAAGAGGTCGCCGTCGTCCTCACGCCACCACAGGAGGACTGCGTCGACCACGTCGCCGTGGTCCTCGTCGACCAGTGCCGAGCCGGTCGCTGCCTCGATCGCCGTACGCAGGTCGTCGTCAACGTCCTCGTCCCAGCCGAGCTCCTGGACCACCATGTCGGGCTTGAAACCGAGCTTGACGCCGGCTCCCTGGGAGCCGTCGCCACCCACGGTCGAGCTCACACGTTCCTCCTTCGTCGGGCAGGCCC
>JBOHDE010000334.1:0-3633 GCA_050699035.1 Nocardioidaceae bacterium
GCCAGCGTGTCGGCGGCACCGGGATGCACCTGCCAGAACCCGCGACCGCTGACCCGCCAGTCCCGTCCGAGCGCCCGCTCGGTGACGTAAGTGCGCCCGCGCAGCCGGTCACCGCGGGTCGTCACCGCGCTGTCCAGGTCGACCCCTGGTAGCCGGGGCATCTTCCGGCCAGCCGGCTCGACCACCACCAGCCGCTCCCCCGTACTCGACGTGACCGCCTCGACCGCCGACGCACCGGGCCAGGCATGCCGGGGTACGTCGGCGAGCCCGTCGGTGGCGATCAGGCACCGGTCCACGGGTACGACGTCGTGCGACCGGTGTCGCCGCAGGCCGAGCCGGCCGTCGGCGCCAGCCGTGTACTGGACCCGGCTCCGCCAGGCCAGCCCGTCCCGGTCGCCCGGCACCGGCTCGACCTCGACCGGCAGGTCGAGCCCGGCCAACCGTCGCAGCTGCTCGGAGACGACGGCGGCCAGCAGCCGGCGTTGCCCTTCGAGGCTGGCGTGCTGGAAGTCGCAGCCGCCGCAGCGTCCCGGGCCGGCGTACGGGCACGGCGCCTCGACCCGGTCCGCGGACGCGTCGAGCACCTCCACCGCATCCGCCCGAAGGAACCGCGCACCAAGGTCCGTGACGTGGGCGACCACGGTCTCGCCCGGCAGCGCATGCCGGACGAAGACGACCTGGCCGTTTTCGGTGCGGGCGACGCAGTGGCCGCCGTGGGCGACCGGGCCGACCTTCAGCCGCAGCCGGGTGCCGACCTCGACGTCGTCGGTCAAGACAGCCCGCCACGCCCGCGGCGGCCGTAGGTGGATGCCGACTCGGCCCGCTCGGCCCGCGCCGCCGCGGCGGCCGAGGAGGCGAGCTGGTACGGCACGCTGGTCACCATCACGCCCGGCGTGAACAGCAGCCTTCCCTTCAGCCGCAGCGCGCTCTGGTTGTGCAGGATCTGCTCCCACCAGTGGCCGACGACGTACTCGGGGATGTAGACCGTCACGACGTCGCGCGGGCTGCCGCGCCGGATGCTCTGCACGTAGTCCACGATCGGCCGGGTGACCTCGCGGTACGGCGACGACAGCACCCGCAGCGGCACCGGGATCTCGCGCCGGTCCCACTCGTCCATCAGCTCCATCGTCGACTCGTCGTCGACGTCGACCGTGATCGCTTCGAGGACGTTGGCGCGGCCCGCCCGGGCGTACGCGAGGGCGCGCATCGTCGGCTTGTGCAGCTTGGACACCAGCACCACGGCGTGGATGCGCGACGGCAGCCCCTGGTCCTCCATCGACGCCTCGAGCTCGCTGCTGACCCGGCCGTAGTGCCGGTGGATGGCCTTCATCAGCCCGAACCACATCAGCATCGCCAGGATCGCGATCCAGGCGCCGGCCAGGAACTTCGTGACGAGCACGACGACGAGCACCGTGCCGGTGACCAGCAGGCCGACGGTGTTGATGACTCGGCTGCGTTGCATCTGCACGCGCGCCAACCGGTTGGTCTCCGTGCGCAGGTGGCGCGTCCAGTGTCTGACCATGCCGGCCTGGCTGACCGTGAACGACACGAAGACGCCGACGATGTACAGCTGGATCAGGCTGGTGACACGGGCGTCGTACGCGACGATCAGCACGATCGCGAACGCCGCCAGCAAGACGATGCCGTTGCTGTAGGCCAGCCGGTCGCCGCGGGTGTGCAGCTGGCGCGGCAGGTAACCGTCGCGGGCCAGGATCGAGCCGAGGACCGGGAAGCCGTTGAACGCCGTGTTGGCGGCGAGCACGAGGATCACCCCGGTCGCGGCGGTGACGAAGAAGAAGCCGACCGGGAAGTGGTCGAAGATCACCTCGGCCAGCTGCCCGATCACCGGGTCCTGGTGGTACGACTCGCCGACCGGCTGACCGTCCGCACCGATCAGCTCCGACGGTGACTCCGACATCCGCACGTCGGTGAGGTTGGCCAGCGCGATGATGCTCATCGACATGGTGACCGCGATCAGGCCGAGCAACGCCAACGTGGTCGCGGCGTTCTTGCCCTTCGGCTTGCGGAACGCGGGCACGCCGTTGCTGATCGCCTCGACACCGGTCAGGGCCGCGCACCCGGACGAGAACGCCCGCAGCAGCAGGAACGCGCCGGCCAGACCGGTCAACCCGCTCGACAGGTTGTCGTGCGCCACTGGCTCTAGGTCGGCACTCTCGGCCAGCGGCAGCCCGTCGGCGAGGAAGTAGCGGCCGAACCCCCACAGCGCCATCGCGAGGATGGCCACGATGAACAGGTACGTCGGGATGGCGAACAGCGTCCCCGACTCCCGTACGCCCCGCAGGTTCATTGCCATCAGCACGACGACCGCGATCACCGCGACCAGGGCCTGGTGGCCACGCAACGGATCGATCGCGGTCGCGGCGTACTGCGCGGCCGACGAGATCGACACGGCGACGGTGAGTACGTAGTCGACGAGCAGCGCGCTGGCGACGCCGAGACCCGCGGTCGGCCCGAGGTTGACGGTGGCGACCTCGTAGTCGCCGCCGCCGCTCGGGTAGGCCTGCACGTTCTGCCGGTACGACGCGACGACGACCAGCATCACCAGGGCGACGGCGAGGCCGACCTGCCACGTGAAGGTGAAGCCCACCAGCCCGGCCATCGCCAACATGATGAAGATCTCGTCGGGCGCGTACGCCACCGACGAAAGCGCGTCGCTGGCGAAGACCGGCAGCGCGATCCGCTTCGACAGCAGCGTCTCGTGCAGCTGGGTGCTGCGCAGCTTGCGGCCCACGATGAGCCGTTTGCCGGCGTCGGTGATCTTCACGAGCGACAAGGCTAGACCGTCGCTCGCACGGTCGTGCCGCGCCACGACCAGTGCTCGTGTAGCGTCATCTGCCGTGCATGTCGTGATCATGGGCTGCGGCCGCGTCGGGTCCTCGTTGGCCCGCAATCTCGAGCGCCGCGGACACACCGTGGCGATCATCGACCAGAACCCGGACGCGTTCCGCCGGCTCGGTCCGACGTACGACGGTCGCAAGGTGACCGGCCCCGGTTTCGACCGGCACGTGCTGGACGAGGCCGGCATCAAGGACGCCGAGGCGTTCGCGGCGGTGTCCAGCGGCGACAACTCCAACATCATCTCGGCCCGGGTGGCCCGGGAGACGTTCGGCGTGCACAACGTGGTCGCCCGCATCTACGACCCGGCGCGGGCCGAGATCTACCAGCGTCTCGGCATCCCCACCGTTGCCACCGTGCGCTGGACGACCGACCAGATCCTGCGGCGGCTGCTGCCGGAGGGGGCGGAGCCGGACTGGCGTGACCCCTCGGCCACCATCCGGATCGCCGAGGTGTCCACGGACGTCCGGTGGATCGGTCACACCGTCGACACCATCGAGGAGCAGGCCGACACTCGGGTCTGCTTCATCACCCGGCTGGGCGAAGGCATGATCCCGACCCGCGAGACGATCCTGCAGGAGGCCGACCTGCTGCACTGCGTGATGCTCGAAGCCGATGCCAGCCGCGTGGCCACCGTGCTGGCCGCGCCCCCCGAGGAGCACTGATGCGGGTCACCATCGCCGGTGCCGGAGCGGTCGGCCGCTCGGTCGCGGCCGAGCTCATCACGAACGGCCACCGCGTCCTGCTGATCGACAAGGACGCCCGGGCCATCCGTAC
>JBOHDE010000335.1:0-3616 GCA_050699035.1 Nocardioidaceae bacterium
GGACGCAGACCCCGAGGTCCGACGTACCCGTCCGGTCGCAGATAGCCCGCCATCCGAGCCGCCACGAGGCACCGCCCTTCGCCTGCTCCTATGGTGACACTAACGGTGGCACGGTTCACCACGAACCCTTCGGCGGGCGCGTCGCGCTCTCAAGTAAACTCGTGAGTAACCTGGTGGTCACCCGGTCGTCACCCAGGAGGAGCGCAGATGCAGGAGGCCGTCGCCACTCTGCCCAGCGGTGTGGAGATCGCGTACGACACGTTCGGCGACCGTGCTGACCGGCCGCTGCTGCTGGTCATGGGCCTCGGCGGCCCGGGGCTGTGGTGGGACACGGCGCTGTGCGACAACCTCGCCGGGCGTGGCTTCTTCGTGGTCCGTTACGACAACCGCGATGTCGGCCGGTCGAGCTACTTGCACGAGCACCGGGTCAACCGACGCCAGCTCGTGCGGGCCTTCCTCGGTCGGCGCAGGGCGGCGCCGTACACCATGGCCGAATTCGCCGCGGACGCGTTCGAGCTGCTCGACCATCTCGGCATCGAGCGAGCCCACGTCACCGGGGTCTCGATGGGCGGCATGGTGGCGCAGACGATGGCGATCACCCGGCCCGATCGGGTGCTCTCGCTGGTGTCGATGATGTCGACAACCGGCAGGCGCACCGTCGGGTGGCAGGATCCGCGGCTGCTGCCGATCCTGCTGGCCCCACAGCGCAACACCCGGGTCGCCTACATCGAGGGGTCGCGCCGGATCTGGAAGATGATCGGCTCCCCTGGCTACCCCGCCGACCCGGCGGCCGGCGAGGTCAGGGCCGGCGACACCTGGGACCGCGGCGTCAACCCGTCCGGCGCGCTGCGGCAGATGCTCGCCATCGTGACGCAGCCCGACCGCACCGCCGCCCTCCGCCGGCTACGGATCCCGGTCACCGTGATCCACGGCACGGCCGACAAGATGGTGCATCCGTCCGGCGGCCGGGCGACAGCGGCAGCGGTTCCCGGCGCCGAGCTGGTGATGATCCCCCGGATGGGACATGACCTGCCGCCCGCGCTGTTCGACACCTTCGCCGACGCCATCGAGCGCACAGCCGACCGGGTGCGGGTCGACAGCAACCGTTGACTCAGTCGATCTGCGCCAGCAGCTCGTCGAGCGCCTCGCGCAGGTAGCCGATCAGCTTCCAGACGTCGGGCACCAGCTCGCGGCAGGCGATCAGCCCGAAGTCGAGGGCACCGTCGTACGAGAACAGCGTGATGTTGAGGCCGCCGGTCAGGTCGGTCACGGCCGACACCGGGTAGACCCCGGTGATGCTGGCACCGGCGACATACAACGGGAGCTGCGGCCCCGGCACGTTCGAGATGAACAGGTTGAACGGCAGCCCGGGCACCGTCACCAGCCGGAACAGCGACCGCGTCGCCAGCCCGTTCAGCGCGGTCGGCAGAGCCGCGCTGAGGTCCTGCAGGATGGTCGCCGGGATCGCCTGGAAGTGCGCCTTCGCCTCCGCCATCGAGGTCTGGACGAACTGCAGCCGTTCCATCGGGTCGCCGAGGTGCGTCGGCATCTCGGCCAGCATCACCGAGATCTGGTTGCCGCCGGACCCCTTCTCGTCCTCGGTGCGGATCGACACCGGCACCGCCACCACGATCGGGGTCGCGGGGAGCCCGTCGTGGTCGAGCAGCCACTGACGCAGGGCCGACGTGCACAACGTCATCACGACGTCGTTGACGGTCATCCCGAACGCGTTCTTGACCTGCTTGATCTCCTCGAGGGGTAGTGAGCCGTAGCTGAACCGCCGATGCGCAGTGATCGGTCCGTTCAGCGGCGTGCGCGGGGTCTCGAACCTACGGCGCTCGCCGTCGCCGCCGCGCGACTGGCCAACCAGCCGCGCCATCGTGGCGGCGACGTCACTGATCGTCTTGGCACCCGGCACGTTCGCGGCACCCGGCAGGTCGATCAGGTGCGGGAGCGCCTTGGGCAGAGTACGGACCAGCGAGGCCGGCTGCCGCACCGCCTGGACCATCCCCTTGCCCAACATCTCGACCTGGGAGGGCAGCACGCCCGGCGACCACGCGTCCTCCGGCTGGTCGACTTCGCGAGGCTCGGGACTCACGTCCATGATGGTGGCGAGGATCTCCGCGCCGGATACGCCGTCGATCGCCGCGTGGTGCACCTTGGAGTAGATCGCTGACCGTCCGCCGGCCACATTGTGGATGAGGTACATCTCCCAGAGCGGACGGGTACGGTCCAGCGGCCGGGCGTGCAACCTCGCCACCTGCTCGCCGAGCTGCTCCTCGGTGCCCTCGCCGGGGAGGGCGATGTCACGCAGATGGAACTCCAGGTCGAAGTCGGGGTCGTCGGCCCAGTACGGCCGGCCGAGCCCGAGCGGCACCATCACCAGCCGCTGGCGCAGCGGCGCGGCCAGGTGCAGGCGTGGTTCGAGTACGTCCCGCAGGGCGTCGAGAGAGAGGTCGCCGTCAGGGGCGGTGCTCGGATCGAGCAGCAGCAGGCTGCCGACATGCCCGACCGTGGTCGGCGACTCGACGTTGAGGAACTGCGCGTCGAGCGAGGTGAGCTGCTGCATCCGTCGCCTCCGTGGGTTAGCGTCCATCATCGACCACGCGCGAGACCCGGCGCATCCCGCCGCCGCGTCAGTGTCCCCAGTGCAGCCCGAGCCGCGGCTCCCCCGCCGGCAGCCGGTAGACGGTCACCGACCCCAGCACGGCGTGCCCGCTGATCCGGACCACCGGGCCGCCCGCCGGCGGCGGCTCCGCCCGGCGTTTGTCACGCAGCTTGAACTCACCCAGGAACGTGCCGACCTGGTCGATCACCGTCACGTCCGGCCGGACCAGGACCTTGATCTCGCCGAGGATCGACGAGCACCGGATCTCGACTTCCGACTGCTCGAACGACGCGTCCCGCAGGTCGAGCTCCACCTGACCCAGGACGGACGTCGCGGTGTAGCTGGCCGGCACCACCCAGGCACCGGTGCGCTTCGACTCGCTGAGGATCGCCTGGGACCTGTGCTGAGTCGGAGTGCCCCCGATCCGGGTGCTCTCGGGACTCGTCGAAGGTCTGCGTACGACGGCGTGTCTAGCCGACGGCAGGTCCGCGGTCAACGGCTCGAGGTCGCGGTACGTCTTGGCCGTGAGCGCTCGCTCCAGTCGGTCCTCAAGCTCATCGAGATCCAGCCGGCCGTCGCCGGCCGCGTCCCGCAGCTGCTCGGCAACCCGGTCGCGATCCTGGTGCGACACACGCAGATCGAGGTCGGGGTGCTCCTCCGGCGACTTCTGTGGCCCGCTCACCCGGCGATGTTATCGCGGCGGAAGACCGTGAATTGGTCCCTGCCGTCTGATGCGTGATGGGGCCTGTCAAAGATTGCCCAATTGGGCAATCTTCGACCCGGTTCGCGCCGGACCGAGGTGCAATTTTGCCCAATTGGGCAAACTTTGACGCGCAGCTATGGGGCCGGACGCGACTGCACCGCACCCTGTCGTAGAACCGTGCTGAAATGGGTGAAGGCCACCCGGTTGCCGGGTGGCCTTCACTGATGGTTTGTCCGGCGACGTCCTACTCTCCCACGACGTCTCCGTCGCAGTACCATCGGCGCTGGAGGGCTTAACTTCCGGGT
>JBOHDE010000336.1:0-3566 GCA_050699035.1 Nocardioidaceae bacterium
CCCCTCCCGGTCAGTGTGACGTTCTCGACGCGACACGCCGGCGTGTCCGTCGGAAACGTCCCACTCACCGGGGTGAGCAGCCGTCTCGGGTGACGCCGTCGACCTTGACAGGGAGCCGACCGGGGGCGGGCCGCTTGCCCAGGAGTACGTCGACGAGAGCCCGCATCGCCCCCGGGGTCTCGCCATACGTCGCGATCCGCACCGGCGCACTGCTGGCACCGAGGGGGTATGGCGTGTCGGTCGCGACCACCACATCGGCGCTCGCACGTCCACCCTCCGGCCCGATGAAGGCGACCGAGTCGCCGCCGCCCGTCTTGAGGCCGGCCGCGCGGGCGGCGTCCTCGAACCGGCGGACCGCGGTCGGGTCGCCGCGAGGCTGCACCGAGTCGCCGACCAGCCGTCCCTTGCACGGGCCGTCGGTCACCGTGATCGCGGCCGCGGAGGCCTGCTGCGAGATCCGGTCGTGGCGCCTGAACGGCTTCGCGGCGGTCGCACCGACATGGATGAGGTGGACGACCACCCGCTCGGCAGCCTGCTTGAGCCGCGCCTCGGACAGCGTGCCGTCGCGAACGGCGTCGACGATGGCCTCCTTGGCCGCGACCGGGTCCGACGGCATCAGCAGCAGGTCGACGCCGGCCCGAAGCGCCGCCACCGGCGCCTCGGCGTCGCCGTACTCCTGGGTCAGGCCGGCCATCTGCATCGAGTCGGTGACGACCAGCCCGCGGTAGCCGAGGTCGTCGCGCAGCACGCCGCCGACGACCTTGCGGGACACCGACGCGGGTGTGCCGGGGTCGATCGCGCGGACGTCGATGTGGCCGACCATGATCGCCGGCGCCCCGGCTGCCGCCGCTCGTTCGAACGGCACGAGGTCCCGCTTGTCCAGCACCGCGCGGGACGCGTCCTGCACCGGCAGCTGGCGGTGGCTGTCGGCCGGCACGCTGCCGTGCCCGGGGAAGTGCTTGACGACGGACAGGATCCCGGCCCGCTGGTAGCCCGCAACCGACGCCTCGACCAGGTCGGCGACGAGCGCCGGACTGCTGCCGGCCGAGCGCGAGCCGATGGTCGGGTCGGACGGACCGCTGGTGACGTCGGCGACCGGGGCGAACACCGCCGTGAACCCGATCCCGCGCAGCTCCTGGCCGCTGGCTTCGGCCGCCCGCCGGGCCAGGTCGGTGCGACGGGACGCGCCGTAGGTCATCAGAGCGGGGAACTTCGTCACCGAGTCGTCGACCCGGGCGACGCCGCCGCCCTCCTGGTCGACGCTGGTGAACACCGGCCAGGGTCGCCGGTCGGCCCGCTGCAGCCGCCTGAGGCCGGCCCGAAGGTGGTCGACGGAGCGAATGTTGTCGGAGAACGCGACGACGCCGGCGAGGTGCTCACCGCGCACCAGGTCGACCGGCGGGGCGGTGCCGCCGTACGACGCGACGATGACCTGACCGGCACGCTCGGCCAGGCTCATCGAGGCCACCGCCCGCTCGGCCCGGCGCTGCTCGGCCGCGGTCACACCGGGCGCGTTGCCAGCCGCAGGAGTGGCCGTCGGCGTCCGGGTCGGGCTCGGCTCGGCGGCGGCGGTCTCGGCCCGGTCCTCGTCTTGCCGACCAGCGGGCTGCCCGCCGGACGACGAGCAGGCGGCGGCCAGCACGGCGATCACCACCGGGGCCAGCAGGACCGCGCGACCCGAGGCAAAGCGGACAGTCATGACGTACCCACTATGACGACTTGGCGACTTCTAGGCGACGACGGTGGTGACGGGCATCGAGGAGTCGGCGGGCAGGTCGAGGGCTGACGGTGTACGGCCGCGCGCCACCAGCTCGGACCCCAGCGCCGCCACCATCGCGCCGTTGTCGGTGCACAGCCCGGGCCGCGGCACCCGGACCCGGATGCCGTGCCGGGATGCCCGCTGCTCGGTCAGCACCCGCAGTCGTGAGTTGGCCGCCACCCCACCGCCGATCAGCAGGTCGTCGACACCGATCTCGCGGCAGGCATCGACCGCCTTGCGGGTCAGCACGTCGCAGACCGCCTCCTGGAACGACGCCGCGACGTCGGCCACCGGCACCGGCTCGCCGGCCCGCTCACGTGCCTCCACCCAGCGGGCGACCGCCGTCTTCAGGCCGGAGAACGAGAAGTCGAAGCGGTACCGCTGCAGGTCGCGGCCGGAGGTCAGCCCGCGCGGGAAGTCGACGTACGCGCTGTCGCCGTCTTGCGCGACCCGGTCGATGTGCGGGCCGCCCGGGAACGGCAGGCCGAGCAGCCGCGCCACCTTGTCGAACGCCTCGCCGGCCGCGTCGTCGATGGTCGCGCCGAGCGGCCGCACCCCGGTCGTCACGTCGTCGACCAGCAGCAGCGAGGAATGCCCGCCGCTGACCAGCATCGCCACACAGGGCTCGGGCAGCGGACCGTGCTCCAGCTGGTCGACGGCCACATGCGCGGCCAGGTGGTTCACGCCGTACAGCGGCCGGCCGAGGCCGATCGCCAGCGCCTTCGCCGACGCGACACCGACCAGCAGCGCGCCCGCCAGACCCGGTCCGCTCGTCACGGCGACGGCGTCGACGTCGTCGATCCGTACCCTCGCCTCGCGACAGGCCCGCTCGACGGTCGGCACCATCGCCTCGAGATGTGCCCGGCTGGCGACCTCCGGCACCACACCGCCGTACCGGGCGTGCTCCTCCACCGAGGACGCCACCGCGTCGGCGAGCAGCGCGTTGCCGCGCACCAGACCGACCCCGGTCTCGTCGCAGGATGTCTCGATGCCCAGCACCAGCGGCTCGTCGCTCACGCGCGCCATTGTGCCGGGACTTGGCAGAATCGTCCGCGTGGGCATGGGGACGGGTGTCGAGGCGCTGCGGCAGGAGTACGACGACCCGTTCGTTCTCTGGCAGGTCGACCCGGCGGCGGTCGCTGCCGTACACCGTCGCGGCGGAGCCGTGCTGGTCGAGCACAGCCACGACCGCTTCGGCGTGCCGGTGACCGGACCAGTGCTTCTGGGACTCGGCCCGGCCGCGGACCTCGGTCGTCTGCTCGCCGACGCCGAGGACCGTCTGGACGAGGCTCCGCTGCGGCTCACGATCGAGCGGCACGCCCTCCACGCGCTCCCGACGCGGTGGGCGTACGTCGACGGCGCGAAGACCTGGGACTGGATGTGGACCACCACCCAGCCCGCGCCACAGCCGGGGGAGGACACCGCCGAGGAGCTGCACGACACCGACGACATCAACGCCCTGCTCGACCTCGCCAACCCCGACACCCACGGGCGGCCCGACGACGCCGGGATGGTCCAGTGGCTGGGGGTACGCGACGTTGGCGGTGCCCTGCTGGCGGCGGGGGCGCGGATACGGCTCGGCACCGGGTACGCCCACCTGCGTGGCATCACCACCGTCCCGGCTGCCCGCGGCCGCGGTTTCGGCTCGGCGATCAGCGCCCGGCTGACCCGGGACGGTCTGGCCGCCGGTGGCGTCTGCACACTCGGCGTCTACTCCGACAACACCGGTGCGACCAGGATGTATCGACGGCTCGGGTACCGCCGAGGACACACCTTCGTCAGCGGTCCCCTGGTCGACGCCTAGGAC
>JBOHDE010000337.1:0-3565 GCA_050699035.1 Nocardioidaceae bacterium
GCCGCGAAGTGCTTTGCGTCCGACGTCGCGATGCAGGTGACGACCGACGCGGTCCAGGCACTCGGCGGGTACGGCTACACCAGCGACTTCCCGGTCGAGCGGATGATGCGCGACGCCAAGATCACCCAGATCTACGAGGGCACCAACCAGGTGCAGCGCATCGTCGCGGCCAAGCAGCTGCTCGCCGGAGTCCAGTCCCAGCTCTGACCCACGCCGGTCGGCTCGGCAATTTTGCACGTCGGCGGTCGGCGGTCGGCGGTCGGCGGTCGGAGGTAGAGGCGCGCGGTCAGCTGATGCCGCCGGTGCGGTCGCACTTGATGCCGTTCGTGTCGTCCTGGCGGACCTTCTCGAACAGCGCGGCGGCCTTGTCCTCGTCCCAGTTCACCGCGAGGTCGCGCAGCGGGACGGTGCAGTTGAGACCCTCGTCGCCGGTCACCTTGCGCATCGCCCAGGCGAACCGGGCCAGGTCCAGCGGTCCGACGTTCTTGCCGATCGCGAGGGCGTCGGCGCCGGCCGAGGCCACGCTGACGTACCGGACCGGGTTGACCACGGTCCACGGCGACGCCGCCTTGTCGGCGATCTTGCCCACCACCTCACGCTGGCGCTCGGCCCGGGCGACGTCGCCGAGCCCGTCGACCTTGCGGGAGCGGGCGTAGCCGAGCGCGGTCGCCCCGTCAGCTTTCTGGCAGCCCTTCTCAATGTCGAGCCCGGCGTCCTTGTCGTTCATCGCCTTCTTCGGGCAGATCGTGACGCCGCCGACGCCCTCGACGATGTTGGCGAACCCGCCGAGCCCGATCTCGACGTAGTTGTCGATGCGTACCCCGGTCTTGGCCTCCACCGTCTGCACCAGCAGCTTCGGGCCGCCGATCGCGTACGCCGCATTGATCTTGTTGGTGCCGTTGCCGGGAATGTCGACGATCGAGTCCCGCGGCAGCGACAGCAGCAGCGTCTTGCCGCCGAATCGGGGCACGTGCATCAGCATGATGGTGTCGGTGCGCCGGCCCTCGACACTGCCGGTGGACAGGTCTCGCTTCTGCTCGGCGCTGAGCCCTTCGCGGCTGTCGGACCCGACCAGCAGGTACGTCGCTCCGGGGGTGTTCGCGGGCCGCTCACCCGACGGCTCGGCCGCGACCTTGGTGATCTGGCTCCAGGCCCAGATGGGTACGGCGAGCAGGAAGACCAGGATCAGCAGCAGGAGCAGCGCGATCATCCGGCCGGGGCGGCGCCGGCGCGGGCGCCGGGCACGAGACCGCGCCGGCGGAGCCTGCCGTCCGCGCTCGGCCGGCCGTGGCCGTTCCACCGGTCGCTGGGCCGCGGCGCGCTGGACCGGCTGGTTCGGCATCACCCGGGTGTGGTCGCCCTCGCCGGCCGCGTCCTCGGGGCGCGGGCGTACAGGGATGCGCCGGGTCGCGTCGTCGTCGACCTGCCCCTGGCCGTACAGCCAGTCGAAGTCCTTGCCGCGGGCGTTGTCGGGACGGTCAGCCATGCCGGGAACGCTACCGTTTCCCTCTGTGGAAGCCAGCCTGACGCCGACCCACTCCCAAACGTCACTGTCGACGATCATGTCGTCACTCGACGTCAACCTGCTCGGCACGGTGCACGGCGGCGTCGTGATGAAGCTCGTCGACTCCGTCGCCGGTGCGGTCGCGCAGCGGCATTCGGGCGGGCCCGCGGTCACCGCCGCGATGGACGAGATGGCGTTCCTCGAGCCGGTCCGGGTCGGCGACCTGGTGCATGCGCACGCGATGATCAACTGGGCCGGGCGGACCTCGATGGAGGTCGGGGTACGCGTCGTCGCGGAGCCGTGGGACCAGGCCGCCGCCGAGCCGACCCATGTGGCGTCGGCCTACCTGGTGTTCGTGGCGGTCACGTCGGACGGTGGGCCGCGGGAGGTCCCCGGCGTACGCCCGGAGACGCCGGCCGAGGAGCGGCGGTTCCACGAGGCGGAGATCCGGCGGGCGCACCGGCTGGCCCGCCGCGCGGCGATCGACGCGGCACGCGGATCGGACATTCCCGGCGCGCCGTGACCACTGTGACTGATGTGAAAAGTGATACTGGCTCGCGTGTCCGCCGGTGTCCATGACCAGTCAGCGAGGGTGCGGTTCCGGCGTGCCCTGACGCTGCTGCTGATGACACTGGTCGTCCCCGGGTCGGCCCAGCTGGCGGCCGGGAGCGCGCGGCTCGGCCGGGTCGCCCTGCGGATCTGGCTGCTGGTGATCGGCACCCTCGTCCTGCTGGTGCTGGTCGGTTGGGTCTGGCCGGGAGTGCTGGCGACCCTGGCCTTCAGCTCGTTCGCCTTGCTGGTGGTCCGGGTGGTGATGATCGGCTGCGCGGTCGGTTGGGCTGTCCTGTTCGTCGACGCCTGGCGGCTCGGCGACCCGATGCGACTGCGGCAGGGCCAGCGGCTGGCGATCTTCTCGCTGAACGGCGTGCTGTGTGTCGCGGTCTGCGGTGCGCTGCTGCTCGGGTCCCACCTGATCGCGGTGCAGCGCGACTTCCTCGGCCACGTCTTCAGCAGCACCGAGGTTGCCGACAGCGCCGACGGCCGCTACAACGTGCTGCTGCTCGGCGGTGACGCCGGAGCGACGCGCTGGGGGATGCGACCCGACAGCCTCACCGTCGCGAGCATCGACGCCGAGACCGGCCGCACGGTGCTGTTCGGCCTCCCGCGCAACCTGGAGAAGGTGCCTTTTCCCCCCGACACGCCGATGTACGACGAGTTTCCCGCCGGGTTCGTCTGCGCGGACGAGTGCCTGCTCAACGCCGTGTACACCTGGGCGGTGGAGCACAAGGACACGTTCCCGAAGGGCGTCGACAACGTCGGCGTATGGGCGACCACCAAGACGGTCGAGGAGATCACCGGCCTCGACATCAGCTACCACGCGATGGTCGACATGAAGGGGTTCGAGGACCTCGTCGACGCCGTCGGCGGGGTCACCGTGACGGTCCCGGAGCGGCTGCCGATCGGCGGGGGTGGCGGGCCGATCACCGGCTGGATCGAGCCGGGCAAGCAGCAGCTGAACGGGCGCAAGGCGCTGTGGTTCGCCCGCAGCCGGGCGACCACCGACGACTACTCCCGGATGGCGCGGCAGAAGTGTGTGATGAGCGCGATGCTCGCGCAGCTGAGCCCGACGACCGTGGTCACCAGGTTCACGGCGATCGCCGATGCCAGCAAGGAGATCGTCACCACCAACATCCCGGCCTCGGAGCTGGACCTGTTCGTCGACCTGGCCCGCAAGGCGAAGGCGAAGCCGGTGTCGTCGGTGTCGTTCGTGCCGCCTCAGGTGGAGACGTTCGACCCCGACTACGACGCCGTACGCGAGCTGGTCGAGAAGGCGGTCGCCAAGTCCGAGCGGGCCGACGAGTCGGGCGACAAGCCGGCGACCGGCAAGAAGGCGTCGCCCGACGCCGAGACCGCCCAGCCCGATGACCAGCCCAGCGGCCAGCCCGGGGATCAACCCAGCGAGCAGGAGCAGCAGCACAAGCAGGCCAACAAGGCGGCCGACCTGTCCGCCGCCTGCGGCTGACCTCAGTCGAGCGCCCGAGCGCAGCCGCTGGTCCCGAG
>JBOHDE010000338.1:0-3564 GCA_050699035.1 Nocardioidaceae bacterium
CGGCGGCAGGAGGCGGCCCGGCTGACCGCTTTGCTGCCCACCCAGGCCGAGCTGGACCAGGTCGAGGCAGCACTCGCGCGCACCGACCTCCAGGTGGCGGCGACCCGATCGCGGCTGCAGCAGGTCGACGACACCGTGGCCCGGCTCGGCGACCAGCGGGATGGCCTGGTCGAGCAGGCGCAGCAGGCGGCCGACGTGGCCGCGGACTCCACCGTGCTGCAGCAACGCCTCGACGCGGTCGACCAGCAGGTCGACGGCGCGCAACGTGCCGACCAGGAGCGCGGTCGACACGCGGATCTCGCCCAGCGGCTCGCCGCTGCGACGCAGACCACGCTCACGGCCCGCGAATCCTGGCTCGACATTCGGCAGGCGCGCCTCGACGGCATGGCCGCCGAGATCGCCCTGCGGCTGCAGGTGGGCGAGCCCTGCCCGGTCTGCGGGTCGACCGAGCATCCGGACGAGGCGCGTCCGGCGGGCGACGCGGTCGCCGAGACCGACGAGCGTGCTGCCGAACGGCTCATGCAGCAGGCCGAGCAGGTGCGGGCGGCGGCTGACGCCGACGTGCGTCGGTGTGAGACGGCACTGGCCGCTGCCGAGGCTGCATCCGGCGGGCTCACTGTTGCCGCGGCCGAGCAGGCACGCGCCGACCTGCACCGACGGGTGGCCCGCGCGGTCGAAGCGGGTCAGCAGGCCGAGCAGCTCGCCCGCGACCTCGACGAGCTCGACCGACAGGTCGCCGTCCAGGGGGCAGCCCGGGCCGAGGCGCACGACGAGCTCGCCGCACTCCAGGAGCGCAGCAGTTCCTGCCGGCAGCGCCGGGAGAGCCTCCGTACGATGCTGGTCGAGGCAGTCGGCACCGCCGAGTCGCTCACCGATCGGGTCGCCGAAGAGTCAGCCGCCGAACGATCGCTGCAGGCCCTGGTTGACGCGGTACAGCCGTGGCGCGACGCCGTAACGCGCCTCGGCGGGCTGCGCCGGCGGCTGGACGAGACCACCCGCCGGCAAGGCTTCGCCACGGTGGCGTCGGCGCGGGCCGCCGTCGTACCGACGGCCGAGCTGGCCGACCTCGAGACGCTGCTGAAGAGCCGTACCCACGAGCTCGCGACGGTGCAGGCGGTGCTCGACGACAACGCGGTCCGCGAGGCCGCCGCGCTCCCCCGAGCCGACCTCGAGGCCCTCGAGCAGCGGCTGCAGACGCTGGAGGCCGACCGCGATGACGCGGTCACCCGGCAGTCCCGGCTGGGCGGACAGGCCGATCGGCTGGAGATGCTGCACTCCGATCTCGACGCGGCGATCGCCGCCTGGTCGCCGACCCGGCGGGCGCTCGACACGGCCCGCCAGCTCGCCGCTCTGTGCGCGGGCACCTCGGCCGACAACCCGCACCGCATCCGGCTCTCGTCGTACGTGCTGGCCGCCCGGCTGGCCCAGGTCGTCGACGCCGCGAACGAGCGGATCGACCGGATGACCGGCGGCCGTTACCTGCTCGAGCACACCGACACCCGCGGGGTCGGCGACCGCCGCGGCGGCCTGGGAATCCGGGTGCACGACGGCTGGACCGGAGAGGCCCGTGACCCGGTCACGCTTTCCGGCGGCGAGACGTTCGTCGCGTCGCTGGCGCTCGCCCTCGGTCTCGCCGACGTCGTCGCGTACGAGACCGGTGGCGTCGAGCTCGGGACGTTGTTCGTCGACGAGGGCTTCGGTTCGCTGGACGCCGAGACCCTCGACGAGGTGCTCGACGTGCTCGACGACCTGCGCAGCGGCGGCCGCGTCGTCGGCCTGGTCAGCCATGTCCCCGAGCTGCGTGCCCGCGTCGCGGCCCAGCTCCGCGTCGGCAAGACCCGGCACGGCTCCTCGCTGGTGCAGGAGTAGCCGGCTGCTGTGGACGGGCCTCGGCTTGTCAAGGATTGCCCAATTGGGCAAAGTTCCACCTCGATCCGGCTGAACCGGGTCGAATTTTGCCCAATTGGGCAATCTTCGACGGGCGAGCGCGCCCCGCGATCGCCCACCACACTGTTGGCGATGGTGCCCCACCTGCTCCGAGAATGGTTCCTGTGACTGAGCTCCGCGACCTGGCCGTCGTCGACATCGACGGTGTCCTCGCCGACGTGCGCCATCGGTTGCACCACCTCCGTACCCAGCCCAAGAACTGGGACGCCTTCTTCGCCGCGGCACCGGACGACGCCGTGCTCGACGAGGGCCGTGCGGTCGCCGAGCGGCTCGCCCAGGACCATGACCTGCTCTACCTGTCGGGGCGGCCCGAACGCTGCCGCCACGACACCGAGACGTGGCTGCGGTCTCACGGCCTCCCGCCCGGTCCGGTCCGGCTGCGTCGCGACGGCGACCGCCGCCCGGCGAGGCAGCTCAAGGTCGACCAGCTGCGGCGGGTCGCGCAGGAGCGTCGGGTCGCGGTCCTGGTCGACGACGACCCCGCCGTTTGCGACGCCGCCGAGGCGGCCGGGTTCACCGTCTTCCGGGCCACCTGGATGAGCGAGCAGGCGACACTGCTCGAGGCACAGGAAGACGACGGCCAGACCTGACCACGCGGACCACCCATCCGTCGTACCCCGGGCTCCGAACACCATTCAGGACAAACTTCCGCACGAGGAGGTACGTCCGACGTCCTAGGCTGAGCCGAGTGAACCGGAGGTGGAAGGCGCGCATGTCACCTGACCCGATCCCGCTTCCGCTGGGTCAGCAGCCCGGGCGTCGGCGCCGCGATCTCGATCAGGTACTGACCAAGGTCGGCCGGGGCGACGAGGACGCCTTCGGCCGGCTGTACGACGCGCTCTCTCCCGCGGTCTACGGGTTGGCCCGCCGAGTGGTCCGCGACCCGGCGCGGGCCGAGGAGATCGCCCAAGAGGTCTTCCTGAGCGTGTGGCAGCAGGCCACCCGGTTCGACCCGGCCCGCGGGTCCGCGTCTACCTGGGTGCTGACCCTGACCCACCGTCGCGCCGTCGACGTGGTCCGGTCCGCGGAGGCGTCCAGCCGCCGTGAGGTGCGGGCGGCCACGGCCGAGACACCGTACGACGTGGTCGCAGAGCAGGCCACCACCCGGCTCGAGGGGCGCCAGGTGCGCCGCTGCATGGACACCCTGACCGACCTGCAGCGCGAGGCAGTGGGCCTGGCCTACTACGGCGGCTACACCTACCCGGAGGTCGCCACCCTCCTGGACGCCAACCTGTCCACGGTGAAGACCCGGATGCGGGACGGGCTGATCCGGCTGCGTGACTGTCTTGGAGGTGACCGATGAACGCCGATGTGCACGCGCTTGCCGGTGCGTACGCCCTGAACGCCCTGCCGGCGTCGGAGCGCGCCCTGTTCCGCGCCCACCTCCAGGAGTGCTCGGCCTGCCAGCAGGAGGTCGACGAGCTCGCGGCGACGGCGGCCGTCCTCGGTTCCGGCACCAGTGAGGCCCCACCGGTTGAGCTCAGGGCGCGGGTCATGAGTGAGGTGTCGCGCACCCGCCAGCAACCGCCAGCGACTGATCCCGAACCAGTGGCTTCGGTCAGCTTCCTGCGGCGGCGCAGCACGATGCTCGTCGCCGCGGCCGCCGCCGTCGTGCTG
>JBOHDE010000339.1:0-3545 GCA_050699035.1 Nocardioidaceae bacterium
GAGTGCGTCGAAGTGGCCACCGGGGCACCGATCCCGAGCGGCACGGAGGCGGTGCTGCCGTACGAGCGGGCGACCCGCGACGGCGACGTCGTCGACGGCACGGTCATCCCGGGACGCCACGTCCGCCGGCGCGGTGAGGACTGTCCGCGCGACGCCCTGCTGGTCAAGAACGGTCGCACCGTCACGCCGGCCCTGCTCGGTCTCGCCGCCAGCGTCGGCCTCGACCGCCTGCGGGTGGTCGAGCGACCTCGGGTCGGCGTCGTCGTGACCGGCGACGAGGTCGTCCATCACGGGGTTGCCGGACCCGGCCAGGTGCGAGACGCCATCGGCCCGATGCTGCCCGGCACGATCGCCGCCGCCGGTGGGGTCCTGACCGGAACCGTGCGGCTCGCCGACGACCGTACGACGCTCGAGCACGCTCTCGGCGACCCGAGCGGTGACGTGCTCGTCGTGTGCGGTGCCTCGTCGGTCGGGCCGGCGGACCACCTACGCCGGTCGCTGGCCCGGGTGGGTGCCGACCTGCTGGTCGGCGGCGTCGCCTGCCGACCCGGCCATCCGCAGCTGCTTGCCCGGCTGGTGGACGGTCGTTTTGTGGTCGGCCTCCCGGGCAACCCGTTCGCCGCGCTGGTGGCGGCGATGACGCTGCTCGTACCACTGCTGCGAAGGTTCGCGGGTCGGCCGGCGGCCGGGCCGCGGTACGCGCGCCTCGACGGCGAGGTCCGGGCCCACCACAGCGACACCAGGCTCGTCGCCGTCCAGCGGCGCGGCGACCTGGTCACGCCGGTCGGCCACGACCGGCCAGGCGTGCTCTGGGGCGCGGCACTCGCGGACGCACTTGCGGTCGTGCCGCCGGCCTGGTCGGGTGGGTTGGTCGAGCTGCTCGACCTGCCCGGTGACAGGGTGGCCGGGAGCCCGGCGAGCGGACTCGGCGCCCCCTCGGAGCACACCGAGAGGCTGCTTACTCGCATCGGGTGAGCACAGGGTCGGCAGGCGGTGCAGGTCGCCGCAGGTTCCTGACGGCAAGGCGGAAGGAGGTGGCCGGAGTGCGACGTCGTTGAGCCCTCCCCACCTCGTCATCCGGTCCGGGTGACTCCGCCATCCCCGCCGAAGGGACCTTTCCGCATGTCCACGTTCCACCGTTCTCCTGTTCGTCACGCCCTCGCCCTGTCCGTCTGCCTGGCGATCGCGTTCCTCACCTCCGCCTGTGGCACGTCGTCCGCGGCTGACCAAGACCCCGTCCTCCGGGTCGGCGCTATCCCGGACCAGGACCCGGAGGTGCTCCAGCGACTCAACGACAAGCTGAGCCAGCGCCTGGCCGACGAGCTCGACGTCGAGGTCGAGTACGTCCCGGTCACCGACTACACCGCCGCGGTCACGGCCTTTCGGGTCGGTGACCTCGACCTGGTCTGGTTCGGCGGTCTGACCGGCGTCCAGGCCCAGCTCCAGGTCCCGGACGCCGAACCGATCGCGCAGCGCGACATCGACGCGGTCTTCCGCAGCGTCTTCATCGCCACCAAGGCAAGCAGGATCGAGCCGTTCGACGACACCGCGGGACTACGGGCACTCGCCGGCCACACGTTCACGTTCGGCAGCGAGACCTCGACCTCGGGTCGGCTGATGCCGCAGTTCTTCCTGGCCGAAGCGGGCCTCGCCCCGACCGACTTCCGCGGGGAGGCCGGGTTCTCCGGATCGCACGACTCCACGGTCGCGCTGGTCGAGGCGGCGTCGTACGACGCCGGTGTCCTCAACGAGCAGGTCTGGGAGGACCGGATGGCCGACGGCAGCGTCGACCTCGACAAGGTGCAGGAGGTCTGGCGTACGCCGACGTACCACGACTACCACTGGGTCGCTCGGCCCGACGTCGACGAGCGGTTCGGCGACGGGCTCACCGACCGGATCCGCGACACGTTGCTCGCCCTGGACCCGGAGAACAAGGAGGACGGCGAGATCCTCGAGCTGTTCGGCGCCAAGCGGTTCATTCCGACAAAGGCGTCCAACTACCAGGACATCGAGAAGATCGGCCGCGAGGTCGGGCTGGTGCGCTGACCATGAGCGCACCGGCGTACGTCCTCCGTGGCGCCGGGCTCCGGCACGGCGCCACTCGCGCCCTCGCCGACATCGACGTCACCATCACACCGGGCGAGCGGGTCGCCGTGATCGGGCCCAGCGGTGCGGGCAAGAGCAGCTTGTTGTCACTCCTCAACGGCGCCCACCACCCGACCGAGGGAGAGGTACGGGTCCTCGGCCACGACCTCGCCCGGCTGTCGGCACGGTCCCGGCGTACCGTCCAGCGACGGATCGGGACGGTCTACCAGCAGTTCCACCTGGTGGGTCAGCTGCGCGTCGTGCACAACGTCAACGCCGGCCGGCTCGGTGACTGGTCGACCTGGCGCGCGGTGTGGTCCCTGGTAGCGCCCCGTGACCTCGACCCGGCCCGGGAGATCCTGGGCCGGGTCGGCATCGCGGACAAGCTGCTCACCCGCACCGACCGGTTGTCCGGTGGGGAACAGCAGCGGGTGGCGATCGCGCGCGTCCTCGCGCAGGACCCGGCGGTGATCCTGGCCGACGAGCCGATCGCCAGCCTGGACCCCGAGCGCGGCAAGGCAGTGGTCGACCGGCTGACCGGGCTCAGCCGGACCTCCGGCACGACCCTGGTGGTGTCCCTGCACGACGTCGGAATCGCGCTCGACCGGTTCGACCGGGTGCTCGGCCTCCGGGCGGGGCGACTCGTTCTCGACCTACCCCCCGCACAGGTGACCAGCGGACTGCTCGCCGACACCTTCCGCATCGATCCAGCACGGCAGCCGTGAGCCGGCGGACGACCACACCGCTCGTCGTGGTGGTGCTCGCGGCCGCAGTCGCGGCGGTGGTCGGGGATCGGGACCTGCTCAACCTCGGTGGGGTGCCGGCGCTGCGCGAGTTCTTCGCCGCGGCACTTCACCCACGGGTGGACCGTGCGTTCCTGCAGGTCGTCGGCGAGTCGGCGCTGACCACGCTCGCGTACGCCGTGCTGGGCACCGTGCTGTCGATCGCCCTCGGGCTGGTCGGTGGTGTGCTCACCTCGCAGACCTGGTGGCGAGCCAGCGGTGCACGACCACGCATCTGGGTGTCGCGCTGGCTGGCGACGCGGGCACTGATAGTCGTACCCCGTGGCGTCCACGAGGTGGTGTGGGGGCTCCTCCTGCTCAGCGTCCTCGGGCTCGACCCGTGGGTCGCGGTGCTGGCGATCGGCCTGCCGTTCGGAGCCGTGTGCAGCAAGGTGTTCTCGGAGATCCTGGACGAGACGCCGCGGGCGCCGTTCGAGGCGTTGCGAGCCAGTGGCGCCGGACGGCCCGCGGCCCTGCTGTACGGGCTCGCTCCGCTCGCCCTGCCCGACCTGCTCTCGTACGCCGCGTACCGGTTCGAGTGTGCGATCCGCAGCGCCGCCATCCTCGGCATCGTCGGCGCGGGTGGACTCGGCTTCCAGCTCGCGCTGAGCTTCCAGAGCCTGCGCTACGACGAGATCTGGACCCTGCTCGCGGCGCTGGTGGTGTTGTGCGGTGCGA
>JBOHDE010000340.1:0-3542 GCA_050699035.1 Nocardioidaceae bacterium
GCTCGGTCTCGGCCGGGAAGCGGTTGACCCCGACCACCACCCGCTCGCCCGACTCGACGGCCTGGGTGTGCCGGTAGGCCGCGTCGGACAGCTGCTCGGCGAACCAACCCGACTCGATGCAGGCCAGCGCGCCGCCGCGCCGCCCGATGTCACCGAGCAGGTCGTCGATCTGCTGCTCGAGGTCGTCGGTCAACGCCTCGACGGCATAGGAGCCGGCGAACGGGTCGACCGTCTCGGTCAGTCCCGACTCGAACGCCACCACTTGCTGGGTACGCAGTGCCAGCGTCGCCGCCGACTCAGTCGGCACGCCGAGCGCCTCGTCGTACGCCGAGACGTGCATGGTCTGCACGCCGGCCAGCGCGGCGGCCGTCGCTTCGAGGGACGCGCGTACGACGTTGTTCAGCGGCTGCTGCGCGGTCAGCGTCGAGCCTGCCGTGAACGCGAAGATCCGCAGCTGCTGCGACCGGGCGTCCTCCGCGCCGTACGTATCCCGCATCAGCCGCGCCCACACCCGGCGGGCTGCGCGGAACTTCGCCACCTCGGGCAGGAAGTCCATGGTGATCGCCAGGAACGTGAACAGCGTCGGCGCGACGACGTCGACCGAGACGCCGCGGCGCACGCATTCGTCGAGGTAGGCGCGGGCGTTGGCGAAGGTGAACGCGATCTCCTGCACGGCCGACGCGCCAGACTCGCGGATGTGGTAGCCGCTCATCGCCAACGGCGTCCAGTTGGGGACCGTCGTCGCGCAGTACTCGATGGTGTCGACGGCCAGCCGCAACGACGCGTCGGCGGGGAAGATCTGGGTGCCGCGGGCGATGAACTCCTTGAGCACGTCGTTCTGGATGAACATGCCGAATGTGTTGGGGTCGACGCCGCGTTTTTCAGCCAGCGCTACGAACAGCGCCGCCCAGACATAGCCGATCGAGTTGGCGGTCGTGCGGACCTGGCTGATCTCCTCCAGCGCGATGCCGTCCATCAGGACCTCGATGTCGGCCAGCGAGTCGATCGCCACGCCGACCCGGCCCACCTCGCCCGCGGCCTGCGGGTCGTCGGAGTCGATGCCCATCTGGGTCGGCAGGTCCAATGCGACCGAGAAGCCGGTGACCCCCGCGTCGAGCAATGTGCGGAAGCGCTGGTTGGACTCCCGCGGCGTGCCGAACCCGGCGTACTGTCCCATGATCCACGGCCGCGGCTCGGCTGAAACCCCGCGGGTGAAGGGAAAACTGCCCGGGTGCTCGGCAGATTCGGGCGCGTAGTCGGGCCGCAGCTCGGGCCGGTCGGACGTCACGGCGCCTCGCTCTCGAGCTGCTCGCGAAGCACCTTCTTGGCTACCTTGCCGGTCGAGTTGAGTGGGAGCTCGTCGACCAGCCGGACCTCCTTGGGCTTCTTGTACGACGCCATCCGGGTCCGGCAGTGCTCGAGCACCGTGGCCTCGTCTACGTGCGCGCCGGCGCGGGCGGTGAGCAGCGCGACGACCCGCTGCCCCCAGTCGGGATCGGCCACGCCGACCACGGCCACCTCGGCGACGCCGGGCACCTCGGCCACGACCTCTTCCACCTCGCGTGGGTAGATGTTGTAGCCGCCGGAGATGATCATGTCGCCCACCCGGTCGACCAGCCACAGATGCCCGTCGGGGCTCATCCGGCCGAGGTCGCCGGTGTGCAGCCAGCCGTCGCGTACGGACTTGGCCAGGTCGGCACGCGCGCCGGCGTTCCAGTAGCCGCGCATCACCTGGTCGCCACGCGTGACGACCTCGCCGACCTCACCGGGCGGCAGCGGGGCGCCCTCGTCGTCGACGATGCCGACCTCGACCCCGAGCGCGGCACGCCCCGCCGAGGTGAGCAGCTCGGGCTCGTCGGCCAGGCCACGAGCATGGTCGGCCGCGTCGAGCACGGTGACCGGCGGGATCGCCTCGACCAGCCCGTAGTACTGCACCAGGTGGGGAGTGATCTGCTCGTACGCCTGGCGCATCTGCTCCGGTGGCATCGGCGCCCCGGCGTACCCGAGCATCCGCAACGAGGCGAACGTCTCGCGGTCGACGCCAGGGGTCGCGAGCAGACGCGCCACCATGGTCGGTACGACGGCGGTGTGGGTGGCCCCGCGCTCGGCGACGGCCTCGACGAAGGTCGCGGGATCCCAACCAGGCAAGACGATCTGGCGTGCGCCGGCGACCAGGAAGGGGAGTACGAACAGCCCGCTGGTGTGGGTGATGGGGCCGGCGTGGACGTAGGCGGCGTCGGGTCCTGGCCCGCCGCCGAGCACGTCGTGGGTCATGTTGACGACCGACGCGAACCAGTTGCGGTGGGTGCGCTGGGCGCCCTTGGGATGGCCGGTGGTGCCGCTGGAGTAGTGCAGGCCGCACAGCGCGTCGGGGTCGACCGGCGCGAGTGGTCGGGTGGAGCCGTCGGCGAGCAGCCGCTCGTACGGTGTGCCCGGCGCGTCGCCGACGACGACGGTGAACGGCAGCCCAGTGCGCAACGCCTCGGTCTGCTCCGCGAAGCCGCTCTCGTACACGAGCGCCCGGGCGCCGGAGTCGTCGGCGATCCGCTCCCAGTCGGTGGGGTGCAGGCGGTAGTTGAGCGCCACCCGGACCAGTCCGGCGCTGCGGATCGCCAGGTCGGTCTCCAGGTAGGTCGTGCTGTTGCGCTGCAGGTCGAGGACCCGGTCACCGGGCTGCAATCCCAACGACAGCAGGGAGTTCGCGAGCCGCACTACACGGTCGCCGAGCTCGGCGAACGTCACGGCACCGTGCGGCCCGTCGACCGCGACCCGACTGCCGAACCGGCTCGCGGCGCGGGTGACCATCGTGCCGACGTCCATGCTCAGGAACCTTCCGGTGCCACGTAGGCGGCGTCGAGGATGCGCACACCATGGCCGGCGACGCTGACCGGGTTGAGGTCGAGCTCGAAGCCGGCCGGCCAGGTCTCGACCAGCGCGGCGACGTCGAGGACGAGGTCGACGAACGCGTCGCGGTCGGACGGTTCGGCGCCACGGGTGCCGGACAGCAGGGTGCCGAGCCGGGTCTCGTCGACCAGCTGCTCGACGTCGGCCCGTCCGACCGGCAGCAGGCGCAGCGCGACGTCGTCGAGCAGCTCGGTCAGTACGCCGCCGACGCCGACCGTCAGCACCGGGCCGAGCGGACTGGCCGCCACGCCGACCAGGGCCTCGACGCCCCCGCCGACCAGCTCCTCGACCAGCACCTCGCCGCCGAGCGCAGCGAGGCGGTCGTACACCTGCGCGGCATCCTCCGGCGTGACGTCGAGGGCGACGCCACCGGCCTCGGACTTGTGGGTGAGTCCTGGGACGACCGCCTTCAGTACGGCCCGGCCGCCGACCTCGGTCACGGCCGCGGCGGCGTCGGCGCCATCGGTGGCGAGGCGGCCGGTGGGCACCGGGAGACCCGCCTCGGCGAGCAGCACCTTGAGGTCCCGCTCCCCGATCCCAGCCCCGGGCACGGGCACGGGCACGGGCACGCCCACCCCCTCCCTGTCCTGTTGAGTGTGACGAGTTGGCGGCGACACGCCGGCGTGTCGCGCCAACTC